>MHEA01000081.1:4214-7936 GCA_001805085.1 Nitrospirae bacterium GWC2_57_9 | reverse complement strand
CGGTTATTTCTCTCCGTGCTGTTGCAAATCAACGACTTCCCTCGCAGGCTGACTCCTTGCCGCTCTTGACCAATTGCATTTTGCATTGAGTGCTGATGAAGAACCTGCTGTCCCGCCGAATGCCTCGTTATCTTCCAACGTGTTGGAATCTATGCCGCTTCTCCTCTTTGGTGACGCGGCGCGAATCACTTTAAGTAATGGCAAAGCATTTGCAATGTGAGAACTAGAATAATGATAGGAGGGCTTAAAAATGCCTGTTATGAATGGACTGGAAACGGAGAAACTGATGCAAGTTGTGGAAACGGTCAAAAAGAACTGGGAAGTTGCCAGGACCGTCTGGAAGGCGTCCACGTCATGGAAAGGCGGATTCAAGGTCGAAACGTGTTCGCGGGATTTTACGCTCCTTGTGGATGAACCCGAGATGCTGTGCGGTACCAACATGGCGGCGAACCCGGTCGAAATGGTGCTTCAGGCCTACGGCGCGTGCTTGTCAATCGGGTATGCCATGAACGCGGCTGTCCGGAACATCAAGATCGACGACATTCGGATCGACCTTGAAGGAGAGATCGATCTGCCGGGCTTCCTTGGGCTCGAAGCTCCTGAGAAGCTTAAGATGGACAAATTACCCGGCTTTAAAAACATCACAGCAAAAATTAGGATCAAGTCGTCGGCCGACGCGAAGACACTCCAGGAGCTTCACAAGCATGTCATCTCGACATCCCCTGTCGGCATGACACTCTCCCGGCCGGTCGCCCTGAAAGCCGAACTGGAAAAGGCGTGATATGCAGAATGTGCTGGAGCATAAAGACGCGAAACGCCCGGATGGCGGACTGGACAACCTGTTCATCGTCCTGTGCGCGTCAGGTTTTGAGAACCCGGCACGGGTCCGCTCGGCGCTCATGTTCGCCTCGCTGGCGGCAGCGGCAAATTACCGGACCATTTTGTACTGCATTCAGAATGCCGTGGAGGTGATGGTGAGCGGGGTTCTGGAAAAACAGGAAAAAGGAGAATCCGGGTCGCCCACGATCGGGCAAAGGCTCCACGAGGCCATCGACTTCGGAGTGGAAATTCAGTGCTGCACGCAGACCATGGAGAACAAAAAAATAAAGCCCCGTGACCTGATCCCCGGCGTCATGCCGGCAGGAGCCATGAGCCTGATCGATCTCGCCTCCCATGCCAAGGGCTCGCTCTGTTTTTGATGATCCTGACCTCCCCCTAAGGGAGTCGAGGGGAAACTCTCGGGCCCCTTTGCTTCTTGTTTCTTGTTGCCGATTAGGGATATTCGAAGGCTCCCTCAACCTGCCATAGAGCAAGGGCTGGTCCGCTTACCGGATTCAGCCCGGCTATCCTGTCGGGCCGCCTTTTTCATCGATGCCATTTGCCGACAGGTATCGGCACAAGCCCGGCACTTGGTCGAGGATCAGGCTGCAGCATTTTTTTTCGTTGTAATGTCGATATCCTCCGCGCCCTGTTCCGCCCAAAGACACTCTTCCTCGACCTGGATCGTCGAAAAATAGATCCTGAAGCGCTGCTTGAGCAGATCGCTCGCCTCGCGCAGCACCCTCTCGCCGTCCCCGGCAAAACTTTGGACGCGGATATGTCCTGAGAAAAGGTTGCGCCCCGAGGTCAGGCTCCAGGCATGGACGTGATGAACGTCCGTGACGCCGTCGATGCTGCTCAATGCCTTGATCGCGGTCTCAACGTCGAAACCTTCCGGCGTGCTCTGCAGAAGGATACGCAAAGCCGAACTGAGAATGCTCCATGAAGCCCAGAACAGCACGAGACCGAAAGCCATGCCGAGGAGAGGATCAATTGCGAGAAATCCGGCAAAACGGATCACGAGCGCGGAAACGACGATGATCAGGCTGCCGACAAAGGTCTGAATGATATGCCAGAAGGCGCCCTTCATATTGAGATTGCCCTTCTGGCGTTGGTAGAGAAGCCGGAAAGCGATCAGCTCCGTGGCGATGCCGCCGAAGGCCGCGTACAGCATAACCGATGTCGGCAGATCGATGGGATGCATCAGACGCATCGCGCCCATCCAGAGCACATATCCCGCCATGATGACCAGGAACAGGCCGTTGAACAGCGCCCCGATGATTTCCGCGCGGCCCCATCCGAAGGTGTGCTCCGGCGTCGCCGGCCGTTCACTCAGACGCTGCGCTACGAGGGCGATGAGAACTCCTCCGACCGCGGAGAACGTATGAAAGGCGTCGGATATGACGGCGATGGAGCCGGACCACAGGCCGACGCCCAGTTCCACTCCAAAGTACACTCCCGTGAGCAGACCCGAAAGGATAAGCGCTTTTCGATCACCGCTGGGCGGCATATGACCGGCATGCCCGCCATGAGCCGTTGCCATCTCGTGGCCTCCTCTCTCTGTAAATTAAAAACGTATGGCGTAAAATTCGGGCCATGCATGAGCTGGGGAATATCCCATTCATTCGCTCCATAATAACCTCCGCGAGATGCTGAAAAAAGCTATTGTTGGCTTTTTTGATTATACCGCGGAGAGAAATTGCAACACACAGGCCAAAGTTGTAAATCCGGCGGAGGCTTCATCAAGAGATGCAACGGCAAATGCAGATGGGAATCAATACCTTGATTTTCGGAATTTTATGATTGACACAACAAGGGTCGCCTTGTTTTTGAACGAGCGCAGGGCTGGGAAAGGATGGGAAAAGATGAATGCGAGGCAAGGGGAGTGAAGATAAGTCAGGCTGGGCCAGCCTCGGGCATACCCCCTCCGCAATAGTTCGATCCGAATTTGTCCAGGCGCTGCGATAATCACTTAGCCGCTTTCGGTTTATGAATCGCGCGCCCGTGGGTGTCCTCGGCCGCCTCCATGACGGCTTCAGCAAGCGTGGGATGTGCGTGCAGCATTCGTCCCAGTTTTTTTGCAGTCGTCCCCGTCTGTATGGCGAGCACGCCTTCATGAATCAGATCCGTTGCATGAGCGCCGCAGATATGGACCCCAAGGACTTTATCCGATGCCGCATCAGACAGCACTTTCACCATGCCCGTGATCTCTCCCATGGCATGGGCCCTGCCGAGCGCACGATAGGGAAACTTTCCCACGGAGTATTTGATACCCTGCTCGCGGGCCTCAAGCTCCCTGAGGCCCGCGCTGCCGATTTCCGGCATGGTGAAGATGCCGGACGGAACAGCAGTGTAGTCCATTGTTTCTGAATTGCCGAGAGCGTTTTCCACAGCTACAAGACCCTGGTGCGACGCCACATGGGCAAGCATGATTTGACCGGTGACATCTCCGACGGCGTAGATACCCGGCACCGTGGTCTCCATCTTGTCATTAACGATGATCTCCCCGCGCTTTCCCTTTTCCACACCCACCTCATTAAGACCCAGGTTGCCGGAGTTCATGCTCCGGCCGATGGATACGAGAATCGTCTCTGTGCGGATCTCCTGGCCGTTCGAAAGTTTCGCTATCAGCATGCCCTCTGAGTCTTTTTCGATGCTCTCGACCTTTACGTTTGTCAGAAGCCTGATCCCGGACTTCTTGAACTCCCGCTCGATGATGCTTGCCATGTCTTCGTCTTCCGTTGAAAGCGCGCGGGGCATCATCTCGATCATCGTCACCTCTGCCCCGAATGTTCCGTATATGAAGGCGAACTCGGACCCGATGACGCCTGCGCCGACGATGAGCAGGTTCTTCGGGATTTTGCCGAGCAGGACGGCCTCGTCGCTCGAGATGACGCTCTCTC
>MHEA01000081.1:1637-4080 GCA_001805085.1 Nitrospirae bacterium GWC2_57_9 | reverse complement strand
CCTTCGATGAGAGCCACGCCCCAGCTTTTGAACAGCCCGTGAATACCCTTCACCTGCAGGGAGACAACGTTGTCCTTTCGCTCGCGGATTCTGGCCAGGTTGTATCCGGCATTTCCGTGAAGATCGACGCCGAACTCTTCCGCGCGGCGCACCAGACCAAGCGCTTCCGCAGAGGCGATGAGCGTCTTCGTCGGAATGCACCCCCTGTTCAGGCAAGCTCCGCCCACTTCCGAGTCTTCCACAACGGTTACCTGCGCGCCTTTCTGTGCTGCACGGATCGCGGCAACATAACCGCCAGGCCCTGCTCCTATAATCGTAAGTCGTATGGGCATGAGTACCTCCGACGGGACCAAAAAATATCGAATATTTCAGCATTCATATTTCTGAGCATGGACTTTGTCATTATTTCTACGGTCTGAACTGTATATCCAGGGCTTTTCGCCGAAGAGACTGCCCGCTGACCGCAAGAAAGGCCGAGCCCGTGCCAAAAAATTATTCAATGTTCTTGAGTCAAAGTTCTATTGTTTACTCACCAGCTCCCGGAATTTTTCGGCCGGTAAAGGTTCACTGAAGAGAAAACCCTGCATCTCATCGCATCCCGCCTTACTCAGGAATTCGAGTTGCTCCTCCGTCTCCACGCCTTCGGCCACCACCTTCAGTTTCATACTATGCGCCATTGCCGTTACCGCATGAATAATCGCCCGGTCGTCCGGATCGGCAGCAATATCTTGAATGAACGATTTATCGATCTTAAGCCGCTCGATGGGCAACCGTTTGAGGTAATTCAAAGATGAATAGCCGGTCCCGAAATCGTCGATCGATATATGAACGCCCATCTCCTGCAAACTCTTCAATTGGGAAGCGGTCCGGTCGACGTCGCTCATGACGAGGCTTTCCGTCACTTCAATATCGAGGCAGCCGGGCGGAACGCGTGTTTCGGCAAGAACCGAGGAGATCTCACGGACCAGGTCCGGGCTCTGGAAGCGGCGTGAAGAGAGGTTTACCGTAACACATACCGGCGGGAGCCCGGAATCCACCCACGATCTGACCTGCCTGCACGCGGTTTTCAAAGCCCAATCGTCTATTTCAGTGATGAATCCCGTTTCTTCCGCCAGAGGGAGGAACCTGCCCGGGATAAGAAATCCGTGTTTCGGATGCCGCCACCTGACGAGCGCTTCCGCGCATATGATCTGTTTGCTCCGGATATTGATCTGCGGCTGATAGTATATGACGAGTTCGTCCGCGTCTATGCTTCTCCGCAGCATGCTTTCAAGCCGCATATGCTCAATCGATCTGACATTGATCGAATGATTGTAAAACTGATACATGTTTCTGCCGCTCTGCTTGGCATGGTACATTGCAATGTCGGCATATTTGCGCAGTACTTCGATATCTTCGCTGTCATCGGGATAGACGCTGATCCCGATGCTGGTCGTGATATTTAACTCGTTCCCGTTTATCATGAGCGGTTTCCGCAGTGAATTGATGATTTTCTGGGCAAAATCACCAATGTCCTCTGTTCGGAAAATACCCCCTATCACGATATTGAATTCGTCTCCGCCGATGCGCGCGACCGTGTCCGCTTCTCGGATTGTCTTTCGGAACCTGCGCGCGACTTCCTTCAGCAGCTCGTCCCCGACCTCATGGCCGAGCGTGTCGTTGATATCCTTGAAACGATCGAGATCGAGAAAAAGAACGGCCAGCTTGCTCTTATGCCGGCGCCCCTGTGCAAGTTCAACCCGTAGGATGTCCGCGAACAATCGCCTGTTGGGAAGTCCCGTCAATGAATCGTGGTGGGCCATGTGCCTGATCTCCTCCTCCATCCGTTTGCGGTCGTTGATATTTTCAAAAAGCCCCACGATCTGAAACGGCGTCCCGTCCGCGCTTCTGCGGACCGATGCGCTCAGCGCAACCCATATGACGCTTCCGTCTTTCCGAATATATCGTTTCTCCTGGAAAAATGCCGGTATTTCTCCGGCCAGCAGTTTTTTTATTCCCTCGATGGTAAAGGGAAGGTCGTCATGATGGCTAACCTTTCTTATATCGAACTCCGGCGCATGCATATCCTGCACACTGTACCCCATGATATCCATAAACGCCCGGTTTGAGTACTGGTACCGCCCTCGTGCATCGGCCAGCATCATGCCTATCGGCGCATGCGCAAAGGCCTCGCGAAAGCGCTCTTCGCTCTCCCGGAGCGCTTCTTCCGCCTTCTTGCGGTTCGTAATATCTGCTACGAAGGCGTAATAATAAAGGGGCTTTCCGCATTCGCCCCTTGCCAGATGTACTTTAATTTCGATCGGGACACGGCTGCGGTCCTTCCTGATATATTCCTTTTGATAGAGCCGGGGGATTCCCGTACGGTCCAACTCCCGGAGCTGTTGCGCTTCATGTTCATGCCACTCCTGCGGAGTCAGTTCCATCCATGCCATGGCACGCAACT
>MHEA01000081.1:0-1616 GCA_001805085.1 Nitrospirae bacterium GWC2_57_9 | reverse complement strand
CGCGAAGGGCTGGGAAGAATCTTCAAGTGCACCGGCAAAGAACGAAGCCCGTTCCTGGGCTTCGCGCGTCTCCCTGTAAAGGCGGGCGTTTTCCAGTGCCAGGGATACGCGGGTCGAGAGTTTGCGGGCAAAATCAAGATGAACCTCGCCGAACTCGATCCGGGTTCGAATGCTGTAAAAAGTGAAAGCGCCGATGATTTCATTTCTCGACAGCAGAGGAACAGCCATAAGCGACTTGACGCCATGCTCTTTCCAGAAACTTCTGTTGACCCGCTCGTCGCTTTGAGCGTCATTGAATGCGACAGCATCGCGGGACTTAAGTGCATACCCCACGCCCCTCACCTTATCGAGAGGAAGGGTCACATCGACAAACTCCTGCGGCAGGTTGAAAACGTAACGCATGACGAAGCTTCCGTCGTGCAAAAGGCCTATGCTCGATGCGTCCGCCCCTGTTGCGCGGGCAGCTTCAAACACAACCCGCTGCATGATTTTGTCCATATCAAGAGTCGAGTGGATCAGGTCACCGATCCTGTTGAACGAATCGCTCAGCTCTTTCGACTTCCGGAGCCTGTCGTTTGCGGACTGCAGCTCCCGGGTCCGTTCCTCAACCTTTTTTTCCAGCCCGGCATGATACGCTTCGAGTTCCTCCTGTATCCGTCTGCGCTCACGCCTGACTTCGGCCTCTTTCAACTCGCGTTCTACTGCGGGAATAAGCCTGGCCAGATTGAATTTCGTTATAAAATCCTGAGCGCCGGATTTCAGCGACTTGACCGCGGTCTCTTCCGTAATCGTGCCGGACACGAGGATAAAGGGAATATCAAGCCCGAATTCCCTTACAATCTTCAGCGCTGAAACTCCGTCAAAATCGGGCATTGAGTAGTCGGATATGACCAGGTCCCACTGACGTTGAGCCAGTTCGCGCCTGAGCGCCTCCCCGTTTTCTACTCTCGCGAACTCCGGCTGATATCCGCCCTTCGTGAGTTCGCGCAGAACGAGCATCGTGTCGTCCTCGGAATCTTCAACAACCAGTATGCGCAAAGGGATGAGTGATTTCTTCTCGGATTGAGTCATTCAGGGCACGCTTTCTAGGGAACGAAATGCCGACAAACAGCTTCTTCACTTAGATTATAACTCACCCTCCGGCACTGCCAAAGATGATCTTGAAAGAAGACTAAAAAGAGGTTATATATTTATTGATATTGATAGCCGGGAGCCTGCATTTATTCATGAATTAGTCGCATTAAGAATTGTATGCGCGGGAGCTTGCCGGAACCGAGAAAAAATGTCATCCCCGAATGATGCTTTCGGGTATCGGGTATTGTGAAAAACCATATTCCCGATAGAGGCGCTCGGGAATGACAATGAGGGTAGAATAGAGAAGGGATGACAAAGAAGGGAGTATGGGCCAGGGCAGACAAAACGAGACAAAAAACAAGCGTGCAGGAAATGCCTGGATCCGGAGAGGGCCGTGTAGCTCTCCTTGCGTCCATTGTCGACTCATCCGACGACGCCGTCTATGCTAAAACACTGGAAGGCGTTATCACAAGCTGGAATCGCGCAGCCGAATTGATGTACGGATATGCAGCCGGGGAAATTATCGGCAAACCGGTCTCGGT
>MHEA01000080.1 GCA_001805085.1 Nitrospirae bacterium GWC2_57_9 | reverse complement strand
GCGATCGGCCATAACCGCTATTCCACCACGGGAGACAGTGTAGCGATCAACATACAGCCCATCCTCGTCAATTTCGCCCTGGGCGGTCTTGCCATCGCACACAACGGGAACCTCGTGAATGCCGGCATTCTGAAAGACGAGCTTGAGGCTTACGGCTCTATTTTCCAGTCAACAATGGACAGTGAGGTGATCGTTCATCTGATCGCCCAATCCCGGGCAGCAACACTCCATGACCGCATCGTTGACGCCCTGAGCCATGTCCAGGGCTCCTACAGCCTGCTTATCATAACCGAAGACGAGTTGATCGCTGTCCGCGATCCGAACGGCTTCCGGCCGCTTTCTCTTGCCGAGCTTGACGGGTCCTATGTGGTAGCATCGGAAACGTGCGCCTTTGACCTGATCGAGGCAACCTACATCCGCGATATTGCGCCCGGCGAAATGGTCGTCATTAACAGCAAGGGGATTCATTCTCAATTCCCCTTCAAGCCCGCGCAGCCATCGCACTGCATATTCGAGTTCATCTATTTTGCACGGCCTGACAGCATGGTCTTCGGTCAGAACGTGTATTCCATTCGGAAGGAATTCGGCAGGCAACTGGCACGGGAAACGAATGTCGCGGCTGACGTGGTCATCCCGGTTCCCGATTCCGGGGTGCCGGCTGCCCTCGGTTTTGCCGAAGAAGCGGGTATACCCTTCGATTTCGGACTGATCAGGAACCACTATATCGGGCGCACGTTCATCGAACCCCGGCAGAGCATCCGCCACTTCGGCGTGAAGATCAAGCTGAACCCGGTCAAGGATGCATTAAAAGGAAAGCGAGTGGTCGTTGTCGACGATTCCATCGTGCGGGGCACGACGAGCAAGAAGATCATAAAGATGATCCGGAACGCGGGAGCCACCGAGATACATATGCGGATCAGTTCCCCGCCGACCTCTTATCCCTGTTTTTACGGAATTGACACGCCGACGCGGCAGGAACTGATAGCGTCGACGCACAGCATCGAGGAGATCAGAAAATATATAACTGCCGACACCCTGGGATACATCAGCCTGGACGGCATCCAGAAAGTGGTGCCGCACAGAATGAACTACTGCGCGGCCTGTTTCGACGGCGCCTATCCGGTCCCGTTCCCGGGCGAGATGATGCAGCAATTGGGATTGTTTGATAAAGAATGAAATGAAGGGCAAACACTAAATTCGAATATCTAAATCCTAAACAAAATAAAATGAAATAAAGCGGCTGATCCTTGATTGTGTTTAGGATTTCGTGCTTAGGATTTCGGATTTGTATTAAAGATGGTGCCGAGGCGCAGAATCGAACTGCGGACACGAGGCTTTTCAGGCCTCTGCTCTACCAACTGAGCTACCTCGGCATTTGGCGGGTCAACTCAACAGAGCGATAAAATAGCAGACTGCAGGGTTGATTGTCAAGTTAATTCTGGAGTGAGCGTAGCGAACGAATACGACCTGTTCAGACCTTAAGAATCGAAGTTCCTGTTTTGGGGAGCTTCAATTTTCTCCCCGAACCTATGCAGCATTGTCGGAGATAGCAGAAAGACCTTCAGTTCTATTTGAGTACAGGAGCCATCATGGAGAAGGTTTTTTCACGTCCTTCCTGTTTAAAGAATAAACCTTTCCGATATTGCCCCGGCTGCAGCCATGGCGTGCTGCACCGGATTCTGGCGGAAACCATCGATGTCCTTGCTATCCGCGACCGCACGATCGGCATCGCTCCCGTCGGCTGCGCTGTTTTTGCTTATGATTATCTCGATCTGGACATGGTCGAGGTACCCCACGGTCGTCCGCCGGCCATCGCAACCGGCATGAAGCGTTCCAGGCCCGATTCCATTGTTTTCAGCTATCAGGGAGACGGCGACCTTGCCGCGATAGGCACCGCAGAGATCGTCCACGCCGCTGCACGAGGCGAGAATATCACGGTCATTTTCGTCAATAACGGGAACTACGGCATGACGGGGGGGCAGATGGCTCCTACCACGCTCCCGGGCCAGAAGACGACGACCACTCCGGCTGGCAGGGATATCCGGGATGCGGGGAATCCGATCAAAGTAAGCGAAATGCTGGCTACCCTCGACGGTCCCTGCTATATCGAGCGCGTATCCGTTGACAGCCCGAAAAACGTACTTGCTGCCAAGAGAGCTGTTCAAAAGGCGTTCAAGAATCAGATCTCCGGCCTCGGCTTTTCGCTGGTTGAGGTCCTGTCCATGTGCCCGACCGACTGGGGCATGACCCCCGGACAATCCATCGAATGGGTCCGCACACGGATGATGAAGTACTATCCGCTGGGGGTCTACAAAGATACCGTGTCACCTTCTCCGGTGTAAAGCAAATGCCCGATCAACCCGGAGAAGGTAAATTGCGTCAACAACGTAGATCTCTTGAGAGGACAGGCATGTACCAGGACGTAGTGATAGCGGGGTTCGGAGGGCAGGGGATACTGGTGGCCGGCAAGCTTCTCGCGTATGCCGGCATGCTCGAAGGACGACATGTTACCTGGTTCCCTTCGTACGGTGCAGAGATCAGGGGAGGAACGGCAAACTGCACAGTGATCATTTCCGACAGCGAGATAGGTTCTCCGGTGGTGCAGCACCCTTCGGCCATGTTGATCCTGAACGAAGCATCCTATAAAAAATTCGAAAAGAGTATCCAGGAAAAGGGCCTGCTGTTCCTGAACACTTCCCTGGTGCAGGAGAAGGCAAACCGGACGGACATCAGCAGGATCGAGGTAAAGGCCAACGATATCGCCGAGGAACTGGGCGACATACGGATAGCGAACATAGTCATGCTCGGCGCCTTCCTGAAAAGGAGCGGCGTCGTCGCGCTCGAATCGGTTCTGGCGGCGCTCAAACAGGTCCTGCCCTCTCGCAGACATGGGCTCATTCCCTTGAATGAACAAGCCTTGAAGAGCGGCGCCCGGTTGGTCAGCTGATCGGCGATATGCGTCCTATACGCTCCGCGGGCATCGTCAAACCTTTCTGTGATTGACAAATAATGTTTTTTTTTGTATCTTTTGTCATGAAAAAGGAGTGGCGGGGATCGATTGCGACAGGGAACTGACGAAGTAAGAACGAAACATTCGGAGCAAAGCATTGATCCCGATCAGAGACATTAACCCGACCCAGCGTTTTTCCATAATCACGACCCTCCTGATCGTCGTCAATATTGCCGTTTATGTCTATGAAATGTTGCTCGGGCCGCGGGCCGAGTTTTTTGTCCAAGCCTTTGCCCTCGTCCCGCGGGAACTCTTCTCCCCGCAGTTGAACGCTGCCGGCTCGATACCAGCGTGGGCAACGGTCATTACCTCCATGTTCCTGCATGGGGGTATCTTCCACGTGGGCGGGAACATGCTTTATCTCTGGATCTTCGGCAATAATATCGAAGATGCGATGGGACGCTTCCGGTTCGTTCTTTTTTACGCTCTCTGCGGCTCGATCGCTGCTTACAGCCACGCCGTGCTGAATGCAACTTCAGCGGTACCCATGATCGGAGCGAGCGGCGCGGTCTCGGGCGTGCTCGGTGCTTACCTGATGCTCTATCCCCGGGCGCGGGTGATGACGCTCGTCGTGTTCGGTTTTTATATAAGAACCATGGCCGTACCAGCCATGTTTGTGCTCGGGTTCTGGTTCATCCTGCAGTTTCTGAACGCCGCCCTGTCTCCCGGGACCGGAGCGGGAATTGCCTGGCATGCCCATATCGGCGGATTCATTGCAGGCGTGACCCTGATCGGATTGTTTAAACGGCGGAATGTGCCATTCGGCGGCAGGAGGAGTGACGGATAGTTATGATTGTTCCCTGTGAGTGCGGAGCAAAACTGAAGATCAATGAAGCGAAGCTGGGCGGGGCCGGAGTGAAGGTTCGCTGTCCCCGGTGCGGTAATGTGGTCCCCGTGCAGCGCCCCTCCGCTGAAACCGGCAAGCGTGCTGAGCAGCACCGTGCCGTTTCTACGGTGCCTTCGGGACCGGTCGTACTCGTGGCACATGACAGCGAAATGGTCCGGGATACGATCACTTCCGTACTTCAGGACGCCGGTTTCCGGGTGGACACCGCAGCGGACGGGGTCGAAGCACTGCAGAAAGCAACCGAGAACAAGCCGGGCGCCCTCGTGCTCGACGTAGGACTCCCGGGCATCTACGGCTTCGAACTTTGCGAACGACTGAAGGGAAACCAGGAGACGGGGCATATCAAGATCATCCTTCTTTCGTCCGTGTATGATATGCGCCGGTACAAGCGGACCCCGGTCAACCTCTATGGAGCCGATGATTATATCGAAAAACATCATATCCCGGACTTTTTGCCGTCAAAACTGAAAAAACTTTTATTTCCCGATCAGTTCTCCTCCTCGGCGGAAACAAAGGCATCGGATGCGGGGAAAAGCGAATTGCCGGAAATGGCCCGTCCGCCGGCAAGGGAATTCCAGCCATCGCTGCTTTCGGAAAGGTCCATCCAGGACGATACCGCTGCCTTTCAGGCCATGGCCGCCAAAATGCCGGGAGGGCACACTTCCGGAAACCCTTCTGTTCACGAAAGTCCTGCGGTCCTTCCCGAATCCTTCAGTCTCGAGGCGTCCATATTTCAGAAGGAAGAGTGCGATATCCCGAAGGTCGAGGCAGCCGATCCCGCGGCCGTTGAAAAGGCACGCCGGTTCGCCCGGATAATAGTTTCCGATATCGCTCTTTATAACCAGGAAGCAGTCGTTGAGGGCCTGCGGAAAGGCACCCTCTATGAACTGCTGAAAGCGGACATTCAGGAGGGCAGGGACATCTACGATAAAAGGGTGCCTGAAGTCATCCGCGGACAAAAAGATTATTATCAGGAGGCCTTCGATAATTTTGTCCACGCTGCGGAAAAGAAGATTGTTCGTTGACAGAACCATAAACTTAGTATATTATACGGCCTTGTCGGGGCGTAGCGCAGCCTGGTAGCGCACTTGGTTCGGGACCAAGGGGTCGGAGGTTCAAATCCTCTCGCCCCGACCATTTTTCCACTGCAAACCATTATCACGGATGAAAAATACGGCATTCGGATCGCTCTTCTCACTGAGAGCGAGGCTTTTCCCGGTTCCCCGTGCCGTGCCGCATTCGCCTGCTGCAAGTTCCTGCCGGATCAACAATTACAAGCAAGCATGCCTCCCGGTGCATGCCCAACAGCCGCAGGGAAACAGGGGCGAACGGAAAACAGCATAGAAAGAGCAGTTTTAGGAGTGCTCCTAAGTGTTCTCCTGCGTGAGAGGTATTCATGAGTAAGCGGGACAGGCCTGTCGACGACATGATGGACGGAGGGGCCTACAGCGAGGAACTGGAAGAAAAAGAGCAAGTAGAAAAGTCCAGTGCCAGTGAACCCGCTGACTCCGGTGAAGACCTCTCGTCCCAACGCGGACTGGATGCGATAAAATATTATCTCAAGGAGATCAGGAAAACACCGCTTCTTACATTTGAGCAGGAACAGGCACTGGCCAAAAGGATAGAAAAAGGGGACCAGGAGGCGCGGGCCAAGATGATCGAGGCCAATCTGCGGCTGGTCGTGGCCATCGGGAAAAAGTACATAAACCGCGGGCTGCAATTCTCGGACATCATCGAGGAGGGAAACCTCGGCCTCATTCGCGCCGTTGAAAAGTTCCAGTACGAGCGCGGCTTCAAGTTCAGCACTTACGCGTCCTGGTGGATCAAACAAGCCATCGAACGGGCAATCGTCAATCAGACCCGCACCATTCGTCTCCCTGTCCATATCGCCGAGATCGTGAACACCTACATGCGGGCAGTACGGCAGCTCACCCAGTCTCTCGGCCGCGATCCTCAGATCGAAGAGATCGCGAAAAAAATGAAGGTCCCCGTCGAGAAGGTGAGGAGCATTTCCCAGGTCGTCCGGGAAACGTACTCGCTCGACATGCTGATCGGCGACCAGGAGGAAGACACTCTCAAGGACATCCTGCAGGACAGTAATGCATTGTCTCCTGCCACCGTTTCCGATGAGATCCGCAGAAGGGAACACATCGATGAGTGGCTGCAGCAGCTTTCGGTCAGCGAAAGAAAAGTGATCGAAATGAGGTTCGGGCTCCTTGACGGAGAGCCGAAGACGCTGGACAGCATCGGCAAGGAGTTCGGGATCACCCGGGAGCGGGTAAGACAGATAGAGACACAGGCCCTGAACAAGCTCCGGATCATTACCAGGCGGAAGAAGATCGATCTGGAAGGAATGCTTCCGTAAGTAAGTGCGGCATAGAGAGCGTGGATAGAAACCACCAATCCTCGTTCGGGGCTTTTTACTCCACACTCCGCACTGCGAACTCGACACTAACATGCCCCTGTAGCTCAGGTGGATAGAGCAGCGGTTTCCTAAACCGCGTGCCGGGTGTTCGAATCACCCCAGGGGCACCAAAATGCCAGTACGGCCGCAAACCGAGGCAATGCACACGATTTCCTTTTATCCGATCATGCTTTCCCCTCTCAAACGCGGGAACTGTTTTCGTAAACCTAAGTCTTAGAGGGAAGTCTTTGTCAATTCCTCCCTTTGCCCTCCAAAAAGCCTAGAAAGCCCGGCGCACGTTTCAACCCTGCGCCTCTTATGAATCCTTTCCCTTAAGCCCGTTTTTCAATGTATAATAGTATTACCCAGCTGCTTAAGCTTTTTTTACAGGCAGGCCCTCAGACGGCGCCCCTATCGACTTCGGGAGATGGGAACTTCTTCCTTGGCGGGCGTTTGTCCGGCTTATTTCTTCATAAAAATATAAAGGGGCAGTTCTAATGGAGGTAGAAAACATGAAAAAATCCCCTCCATCTGACAGACAGGCTGAAGACGACGGTCTCGACTCCCTTCGCCGGAAGGCCGAAGAGAAACTGCGCACACAGCTTGGGAGGCTGAAAAAGCTCTCTAGCCGGGACATACAGGAACTTGTCCACGACTTGGGTACGCACCAGATCGAGTTGGAGATGCAGAATGAAGAACTGCTCAAGACCAGGGATGAATTGGAGTTATCAAGGAATCTATATTTTGAATTATATGACTTTGCGCCTGTCGGCTATTTTACTATTGATGTGCACGGGCTGATAGAGGGGGCAAATCTTACGGGCGCGCATTTGCTCGGAATCGAGCGGGG
>MHEA01000079.1:4610-7421 GCA_001805085.1 Nitrospirae bacterium GWC2_57_9 | reverse complement strand
TATGCATCCCCGCGTCTGGAACACGGCAGCTCCCGGCGATACTCCGGCGCCTGCGATCATCCTCTCCTCGCCCCGGGTGAGACGGCCCCTACTGTCCTGGGGCGGCCAGTCGCCGTTATCCACGTTCCCTACCCAGGTGAAGAAGGCGACGAGATGATCGATCTCGGCGTCGGATACATTCTGTTGGGGCATTTTTCGCCATGATTTGGCAAACGCCTTTGCCGGTTCCTTGATCCGATAACGCATGCCGTCCACGCCGATGCGCTGAACCACTTTGGTGAGATCGGGCGCATAGTAGCCGCCGAAGCCCAGAATGGTGTGACAATCATTGCAGTTGTACTTCTCGAATGCTCTTTTTCCTGCTACTACCTGTTCCGAAAGTTGATCTACATGGGAAAGCGTCTCAACCTGACGGTGGGTATCCCACGTTAAATACAGGAAAAGAGCGGCCGAAGAGATCGTACCCCAGAAAAATATCCAGAAGGCAGTCTTCTTTGTCATGCAGCACCTCCTTTAGGATTTTGGCAGAATTAAAGGGTTGACAAGGCATTTATAATTTCTTGAAGGCGTCTTTTGTTGCTCCGCATACAGGACAGACCCATGAATCCGGTATTTTCTCAAAGGCTGTTCCCGGCGCAATACCGCCGTCCGGATCACCGACAGCAGGGTCATAGATCCATCCGCAGACCGTGCATTCCCATTTATCCATCAGAGCCCCCTTTTAAGAGCGAAGACCTCAGGCTGTAACCAATATAGCACAATCATAAACTGACGGGTGCTGTCGCGAATGCAAAGATTTGCAGAACGTTTCAGATTATGCCGAACGTTTACGGAATCGGAAAGATGCCAGCGAAATAACCACGATACCGACAGTGAAAAGCGCAGCCATCTGGGGCCAGAGAATGGAGATACCGTTCCCTTTGAGGAAGAGACCCCGGATGATGACAAGAAAATAACGGAGCGGATTTGCATAAGTGACATATTGAAACACCACAGGCATGTTCTCGATGGGGAACATAAATCCCGATAAGAGCACCGCGGGCATATAGAAAAGAAACGTTGCCATGAGCGCCTGCTGCTGCGTCCGGGCAATGGTGGAAATAAAGAGGCCGATTCCGAGGACGGATATCAGGTAAATACCCGTGGAGAAAGGAAGCAGAAACAAAGAACCTTTTATCGGGATTTTGAAGATAAGCATGCCCAGGACCGTTACGAGGACCATTTCTATAAAAGCGATTATGGCGAAGGGTATCGTCTTTCCCAGGATGAGCTCCAACGGCTTGAGCGGCGTCACCATAAGCTGCTCCATTGTGCCGACCTCCCGCTCCCGCACAACCGCCATGGACGTAAGCAGAAGCGAAGTGAGAAAGATGACCATCGCGATGACACCGGGCACGTTGTAGTTCTTGCTTTTCAGCTCAGGATTGTACCACGCCAATGTGCGCAAATCGATTTTCACCTTTTGCACAGCGCTCTCGGGGTCCAGTTCAGCTGCATATTTTTTTATGATCCTGCCTGCGTAATCCATTGCAACGGTTGCCGTATTGGAATCCGTTCCGTCAACCAGTATCTGAACGGCTGCCTGCCTGCGGGACTTAATGTCCGAGGAAAAGCCTTTATTGAAGTTGAGGACCATGATGACCTTGCCCCGGTCGAGGAGTTCCTGCATTTCCTCCCGCGTTTCCGGGAAATACCTGATCTCGAAATATCCGGAGGCCCTCAGCCTCCTTGTCACTTCTCTGGTCTCATAGGTCTTGTCCAGATCATAAACGGCAGTGGGTATATTGTTCACATCCGTAGTCACGGCAAAGCCGAACACAATGGTCTGCAAAACAGGCAGAACGAACACGATTGCCTTCATCCGGGGGTCGCGGAGAATATGGATGAACTCCTTGATCACCATCTGTTTTATGCGTTCCCAACTCCTGTTCATGTTCGTTCTCCAGTCCCTATCCCACGACTTTCTTGAATTTTTTGTTCGCAATCAGAAAGATGATCACGCCGAAAAGCAGCAGAAAGATGCCGTCTCCTGCAAGGATCGCGAGCCTGTTCCCCTTCAAAAAAATGCCTTTTACGATGCTGACGAAGTACCGCGCGGGAATTACCCTGGTTACCACCTGAAGGAATTCAGGCATGTTTGAAATGGCATACATGAACCCGGAAAGGAGAAACGCCGGAAGAAAGGTCGCTACCATGGATATCTGGCTTGCGACGAGTTGAGATTTGGCTACGATCGAAATAAGGATGCCCAGGCCGAGCCCTCCGAACAGGAACACACCGGAGAGAATGGAGAACACGAGGAGATTCCCCCGGAACGGCACGTCGAACAAAAAAACCGCGAGCAGAACCGATACGGCCACATCGATCAACCCGATGAGAAAGTACGGTACCAGCTTCCCCAGAATGAGTTCCGGTGTTTTTACCGGTGTTGAGATGAGCTGCTCCATGGTCCCCCGCTCCCATTCCCGCGCGATCGTGAGCGAGGTAAGAAGAGCGGCAATGACCGCCATGATAACGGCGATCAGGCCGGGGATGATGAAGTTACGGGATTTCAACTCGGGATTGTACCAGACCCTGATACGGACATCGATAAGGGGCGCTCTTGCGTTTCCGCCCATTCGCGCCGCATAGTTTTCCGCTACGATCGAAACATACCCGAGGGCGATGGTTGCCGTGTTGGAATCGCTCCCATCCACGATCACCTGGAGAGGAGCTTCTTTTCGGGAGCGGAGATCCCTGGAAAAATCGGCAGGGATAGAGATTGCTATCTGCGCTTTGCCGGTATCGAGATAGTGGTCGATCTCCCGGTGG
>MHEA01000079.1:4403-4603 GCA_001805085.1 Nitrospirae bacterium GWC2_57_9 | reverse complement strand
CGTGGCGCACGATCGAGAAATAACCTGAAGCGGTGAACTGCCTGATCAACTCCCTGCTCATGCTGCTCCGGTCAAGGTCGTACACGATGGTCTTCAGGTTGTTTACATCGAGGGTGATGGCGTAGCCGAAGATGAACAGAAGCAGGATAGGCATGAGAAACGCCATGGCCAGGCTCAACCGGTCTCGGCTGATCTGGATC
>MHEA01000079.1:4258-4340 GCA_001805085.1 Nitrospirae bacterium GWC2_57_9 | reverse complement strand
GAATATCAAAATCCTAAATCCGAAACAATATCGAATGTTCTAAATTGAAATTTGAATTTGTTTAGAATTTCGAGCTTAAGAT
>MHEA01000079.1:0-4249 GCA_001805085.1 Nitrospirae bacterium GWC2_57_9 | reverse complement strand
GCACCTACGCTGTTTCAATCATCGTCACGAACACATCTTCCAGAGACGGCACGATCTTTTCGATCCTGTTGACCGTGATCCCGGCTTTTTGCAGCAGTTCCCGGATGACGGTTTCAGCAGCCTTTTCATCAGCGACAGTGGCATGCAGCACGCTTCCGAAAATGGAGGACTCGATGTTGTTTGCGTTCAACATCTCCAGTGCGTCAACGAGGCGGTCCGCTTCGATCTCGAGCACCGCTCTTTTCATGTGTTCGACGCGAAGCTCGTTCGGCGTGCCCTCGGCAATGATCTTTCCGCGATAAATGAGCGCAAGCCGATCGCAGTAGTCGGCCTCGTCCATATAGTGGGTCGTGACGAACACGGTTGTCCCGGACGCGGCCATTTCGGAGATCATTGTCCAGAAGTTCCTGCGGGAGATCGGGTCAACCCCGGAGGTTGGTTCGTCAAGGAACAGTATGGGCGGCTCGTGCAGGATTGCGCAACCCAGCGCCAGTCTTTGTTTATAGCCGCCTGGCAGGGTTTTCGTAAGCGCATTGCGCTTGTCCTTGAGTCCCGCCATTTCAAGCACCCACTCCTTGCGTGCTTCTTTTCGGGAGGCAGGAACATTATAAATTCCGCTGAAAAAATTGATGTTCTCCTCGACCGTAAGATCGTCGTAAAGCGAAAACTTCTGGGACATGTACCCTATGTTCTGCTTGATCTCTTCAGATTGTGTAATGACATCAAAGCCCCCCACGGTCCCCGTCCCTTCCGTGGGCAGAAGCAGTCCGCAGAGCATTTTTATGGTCGTCGACTTGCCGGCGCCGTTGGGACCGAGAAATCCGAATATCTCGCCCTTGCGAACATCGAGATCGATATGATCCACAGCCACAAACTCGCCAAAGGTGCGGGTCAGGCCGCGAACGGATACGGACAATGGACTGTTAGTTTCTGACTGGTCTTTCACTCAGGACTCCAAACTCCGAACTGTCTTACTGTTTTTCAACCATTGAAATGAACACATCCTCGAGGGAAGGCGTTATTTCACGGGCTCCCTTTATAGGAATGCCTGTTTTCTGCAGCCTGTCCTTGATGCTGTTGATCATATTTCTGTCCGCGACAGCGATATGCAGCTTATCGCCGTATACATTCACGTTGTTTACGCCTTCGATGGTTTTGGCGAGGCCGGCCGCCTGACGCGACTCTTCCGACCATACCTCGATCATGGCCCCGGGCAGGGACCGCTTTATTGCCGCAGGTTCATCGAGCATGAGGATGCTTCCCTGATGCATCAGACCGATCCGGGTACAGCGTTCAGCCTCATCGAGGTAGGCCGTCGAGACAAAGACCGTGATTTCCTGCTTCAAAAGATCATAGAGGATCTTCCAGAAATCCCGGCGTGATACCGGGTCCACCCCGTTCGTCGGCTCATCCAGGA
The DNA here is from genome assembly GCA_001805085.1 of Nitrospirae bacterium GWC2_57_9. Lineage (GTDB taxonomy): Bacteria > Nitrospirota > UBA9217 > UBA9217 > UBA9217 > MHEA01. The sequence continues at coordinate 2,832 of MHEA01000079.1, read as the reverse complement.
ACAGGATCTCTGGGGTATGTATCAGGGAGCAGGCCAGGCCGAGTTTTTGCTTCATGCCGCCCGAAAGCTTGCCTGCAAGGCGGTCCTTAAAGGGCGTGAGATTGCTGAATCCCAGCAGCCGTTCGATCCGCGCCGGCCGTTCACGCCGGGGCACCTCATAGAGATCGGCATAAAAGAGGATGTTCTCCATAACCGTCAGATCCTCGTAGAGCCCGAACCTCTGGGACATATACCCGATCTTTTCCTTGAGCAATTCGGCTTCGGTCAGAATAGAATGGCCGGCAACCCAGGCATTGCCCGAGGTCGGCGCCAGGATGCCGGTGAGCAGGCGCATGGTCGTGGGCTTTCCTGCGCCATCAGGCCCGACAAGGCCGAAGAGTTCTCCTTTTTTGACATCAAAATGGAGCTTATCTACAGCCACCACATTATTAAACTTTTTAGAAAGGTTCTCTATTTTAATTGCATGATTTATCATAATTTCAGGAAAGTTCACTTCAAGTATATCTTTACATCTGCAGGCATGCCCGGTTTTAACTCGAAATGCTCGTTCTTGACGCTGACCTTGACTCCGAAGACCAGTTTGACCCTCTCCTCCTGGGTCTGAACGTTCTTGGGCGTGAATTCCGCTTCTGATGATATATAGGAGGTCGTCCCCTCATAGGCTTTGCCCGGATAGGAATCTGTCGTTATCCGGACTTTTTGGCCGAGCTTCACCATGCCGAGCTTGTCCTCTTTGATGTATACCTTGATCCAGGGATCGGTCAGGTCTCCGATCGTGAATATGGGAACGCCAGCCTGCACTGTCTCTCCTGCCTCGATGTTCTTCCTGAGAACCACCCCTGCCGTGGTTGCGTAGATCATGGTATCGCTCATCCTGACCTCCGACATCCGGACGGCGGCCGCCGCCTGTTGGGACTGGGCAAGTGCCACATCATGGCCGGTCCGGGCGGAATCGAGTTGCTGTGCCGATATCGCCTCTTTTTTATACAACGTCTCATAACGCTCCAGGTCCTTTTTCGCCTTCTCGAGCTGGGCCTCAGTATTCCTGAGATTTGCCCTGTTCTGAGCAACCTGGCTCGCATACTCGGCGCTGTCCAAAACTGCCAGTTTGTCGCCTTTGACAACCGTCCTGCCTTCATCGGTAAGGAGAGACAACACCCGGCCGGGTATCTTGAAGGCAACGTTCACCTCGGTCACCTCAACGTTTCCCGAGGCGGCGATAACGCCTTCTTCCCGTCCATTGCCCGCTCTTCTGATAAGAACAACGGTGATTGCCAGTGCGAGAAGGACGACCGCTGCTATGATCAATCTTTTTTTCATGCGATCCTCCGGGATGCTGTTTTTTTTATCGTTATTAATTTCTCAAAGTTCTTCCACGTCTTTGCGGCTTCCTTGCCGAGCGAAAATGAGAACCCGCCCAAAGACCAGCGAAAGGCCAGACCCTGGATCATGGCCATGAACATCAGGACCGTGGTAACGGTGTCGATATCCTTCCTGATCACTCCTGCCTTCTGGCCATCCTTTAGCAGGGACGCCAGTTTTTCCGAAACGGTGTACATGGTGTCGAGTATCTTTTCCCGTAAATGTTGATGGACATGAAGCTCTTCCGAGAACATCAGGCGGGTGATGCCGCCGTTCTCCTCCATCAGTTGGACCTGAAGAGCAAAAAAACGCTTTAAAATAAGTACAGGATCAGTGCTGCCGGCCAGGACCTTTTTCAGGTTCTCTTGGATCATTTCCCGAACCTGGGTGATCGTCGCCATGAATATATCGTCCTTGTTCCTGAAGTGACGGTACAAGTTTGCTTCCGACATTCCCACCTCCCGGGCAAGCGCGGCAGTGGTCAGGCTGCTCACGCCTTTCCGGGCAATTATCTTGAGCGTAGCCCGCATGATCTGGTCGCGTCGGACGTCTCCTTTTACTTTTCCGATCGTTTTCGCTACCGTAGGCATGTCACTCTCCAAATGTAAGTGAACGTTTACTTACATTATAGCCGGGCAACGTCACGGGGTCAAGGACATATTTTAGCTTGTGGAAGAGTCAAAAATGGATATAATCGGGCTGCTGCTTTGCATCAATACCGGTAGCCTTGGCCTGCGAGGCTGCTCTTAGAGCTGGGAATAATAACGTGAGCAAACGGACTACTATTGTCGCCATCGTCTTTACCGCCCTCGTCCTTAGTTCCACCGCTGTTCTCAGCGCTGCCTCCCCTTCCCTGCAGGAAGCCCGGGTCATCGCAGTGAATGATGGAGACACTGTCACGCTTCGGATGAATGGAAAGGAATACCGTACCCGTCTTGTCGGCATTGATGCGCCCGAGATGGGCCAGGAGCCCTGGGGTAAGCGGTCGCAGGAACATTTGAGGAAGATCCTGAAGGAGCTGCGCTGGAACGTCCTGATCGAGACCGATATCCAGCCTTACGACAAGTACAACCGGCTGCTGGTCTACGTTTGGGCCGACAATAAGAGGCTCATCAACGAACAAATGCTCTTTGACGGGTATTCCGTCCTGTTCACGATCCAGCCGAACAGCAAATACGCGGACAGGTTCAGGAACGCCCAACGCATGGCGAGAGAGAAGAAGCTCGGGATATGGGGCCAGGATGGGTTAACGGAACGGCCGCTGGATTACAAGAAGAAGCATCCGAGGGAGTAAAATAAATCGTTCAAACGGTTCAAGCACCTCAAACCCGTTTAAACGGTTTAACCGGTTTGAACGGTTTTTTTTATAACTACCCCTTCACACAGGCGATCGGTTTGACGCGGGCGACCTTCCTGGCCAGGTTTGCATAATGAGCAGCATCGACCACCTCGGTCACGTCCTTGTAGGAA
>MHEA01000078.1:6189-6321 GCA_001805085.1 Nitrospirae bacterium GWC2_57_9 | reverse complement strand
TCTCGCCGCGCCAGCCTTCGACCGCGGAAAATCCAGACCGGTCCGGCCCGGTCGCTCCCACCGGGGCGGCGACGGCTCCCGAAGGCAGACTTTCCAGGATCTCGCGAATGATCCGGATAGAATCGCGGATCT
>MHEA01000078.1:3348-6161 GCA_001805085.1 Nitrospirae bacterium GWC2_57_9 | reverse complement strand
AACATCGCCGCTGACGAGGACCGGTACGGATACGCCGATCCGGTCATAGGGCGGGAAAGGATGCTGGATCCGGCAGTCCAGGTTCAGCCCGCTCGCCCTGGCTACGAATCCCACAACGCCGAGGTCTCTGGCCTTTTTTGAAGAGAGAATGCCGGTGTCCCTCACCCTGTCTTCCAGCGAGGAATTCTCATCATAAATGACAACGAGGCGCTCGAATTCCTTCAGGAGCCGGTCCATCTCGGCCAGGATATCTTTCGCCCCCTCCGGCGTTATGTCCGCGGCGACGCCCCCGGGCACGACGCGGTCCATCAGGAACCGGTGGCCGAAGAGCCTGAGGTTGGTGCGCAGAAGCGCTTCCTTCAAGCGATGGAACTGATACAGGAGGAAGGCGAAGGCGACATCATTGCATATGGCGCCGAGATCGCCCAGATGGTTCGCGACCCGTTCCCGTTCGAGAAACAGCGCCCGGAGCCAATGCGCCCGGTCCGGAACGGTACAGCCGGCGATCGCCTCCACTGCCCGTGCATAGCCGAGGCTGTGCGCCACGGTGGTATCGCCCGATACCCGGGCCGCCAGGCGGGGTGACTCCGTCCACGACAGCGCTTCAAATCTTTTTTCGATCCCTTTGTGCACGTAACCCAGTTTCTCCTCCAGGTTGAGGATATCCTCACCCATTGCCTGGAACCGGAAATGACCGGGTTCGATGATGCCTGCATGGACCGGGCCGACGGGAATTTCATAGACCCCCTCGCCTTCGCCCCGGACCCAGCGGTACTCACCCGGCAGGCGGGGCATTTTTTTAGATGCATCGAAGGATTTTCTGAGCGGCCAGGCATCAACAGGCCAGTCCTCGTGCTTGATCCAGGGACGAGTGTCCGGATGGCCGACGGCCGTCACGCCCATGAGGCTCTGTATCTGCCGTTCGAACCGGTAGGCGGGAACGAACTTTTTCGTTAAACTGGGATAGGTCGGATCGTTATAGGGGACCTCGCATTTTATCACCAGGTACTCCTGCTCTCGCCGGTAACAGGCATAGATCCCGAATCCCCTGCCCAGAGGCGTCTCGTCCGTGGCCCACTCGGACGCCAGCAGGGCATATTCCCTTTTGAGCGCCTTCGCCGCCTCGGCGAACCGCTCTCGCGGAACGATGAGGGACATGACCGATGACGGCGAGAGCGTGTGGTCCTCTTTGGCGTCAGGGCCGAAAAGGTTGAGAATAAGCGTTTTTAATCTGATCATTTTAATAGTTCAATTAAAGCCAGTTTCTTTTCCAGCACTTACTTAGTCTGTCATTCCCGCAGGGATTCTGAGCGGGAATCTGGTTCCCTGAATAAACCATATCCCCGATAAAACCATTCGAGGATGACCCAGGGGGAAGACTCTAAGTTCTCTTTATGCGATGGTTTCCGAACTCCGAACTCCCAACTCCGAACCCCGAACTCCGAACTCCAAACTCGGTCACTCCGCACTATTTCAACAGCCCCGCCGTCGTCTGGAACCAGCCGGCCAGGAATTTGGGTATATACAGCCCGAGGACGAGAACCACCAGCATATGCAGGATAACCGGGATATGGGCGACTTTCATCTGCTTCTGCCATGAGGGCACCTCGCCGGAGACCATTGGCTGCACCCTCCGGAAAAGGGCGGCAAAGGAAACCCCGAGGCCCAGCAGCAGGAAAGGAGCCAGAAGCGGCGCGTCCTTGATCGTCGCCGTCAGGATCAAAAATTCGCTGGCGAAGACACCGAAGGGCGGCATGCCGACGATGGCCATGACGCCGAGCGCCATGCCCCAGCCGACCAGCGGATTGCCGCGGATCAGGCCTTTGATCCTGTCCATCTCCTGGGTCCGGTGCATCTGGGAAGCGTGGCCGACGGTGAAGAAGATGGCGGATTTCGTAAGACTGTGGACGAGCATGTGCAGCAGCGCGCCGAAGGTGGCGACCGGCCCTCCCAGGCCGAAGGCGAACGTAGCGATGCCCATGTGTTCGATCGAGGAATAAGCGAACATGCGCTTGATATCCTTCTGTCGAAGGAGCGAGAACGAGGCGACCATGATCGAGATGATGCCGAAGCCCATCATGATATTGCCGGAGTGGTGATTGCCGGTGGAGCCGTCCACCAGGACCTTGCAGCGCACGAGCGCATAGAGAGCTATGTTCAGCAGGAGACCGGAAAGAACGGCCGAGATCGGCGTGGGGCCTTCGCTGTGGGCATCGGGCAGCCAGTTATGGACCGGCACCAATCCGACCTTCGTGCCGTAACCCACGACCAGGAATACGAACGCCAGGGACAGGATGGTCGGCTCCAACTGGTCGCTGACCTGGCTGAGGTTCGTCCAGTGGAGCGCCTGCCCTCCTGCGCCGAGCACTTTCTCAGCGGCGAAGTAAAGAAGCACCGTGCCGAACAGCGCCAGGGCGATGCCGACGCCGCAGAGGATGAAGTACTTCCATGCCGCTTCGATGGCTGCCGGGGTACGGTAGAGGGAGACCAGGAGGACCGTGGACAGGGTCGCCAGCTCCATCGCGATCCAGAGGATCCCGACGTTGTTCGTCAGCAGGCAGAGCAGCATGGCGAAGATGAAGAGCTGGAACATGGAGTGGTAGAACCGCATCCGCCGGTGGCCGAGCGTCCCGTGCTCCCGTTCCCGCCGCATATACCGCCGGCTGAAGATGGCCGTGGTCATGGATACGAACGCGGTCAGGACCGTAAGGTAAACGCTGAACGCATCGACGAAGAAGAAGTTGTTCCCCGCGAGGATCGTCCCCTGCGCGTAGACCTGGAACGCCAGCTCCACGCTGGCCGCAAAGGTCGCG
>MHEA01000078.1:690-3342 GCA_001805085.1 Nitrospirae bacterium GWC2_57_9 | reverse complement strand
CCGAGGATGTTCACCTCGGGCGCCAGCTTCCGGTCCCCGATGAACGCCAGCGCCAGGGCCGCAACGAGGGGAACGCCTAGGAGAATCAAAAGAGACATAAGGTCAAATCCTAAATTCGAATTTCGAAATCCTAAAAATCCGATTCAATACTATTTCGGATTTCGTGCTTCGGATTTCGTATTTGTTGTTACTTAATCTTCTTCTTTCAATCTCGCCATCTGGTCCACATCGAGGCTGTCGAAGGTGGTGCTGATATGAAAAAAGAACATCCCGAAGATGAAGGCCGCGATCAGCAGGTCCAGCGCAACGCCCAGCTCGACCACGAGCGGCATGCCGTAGGTGGCGCTCGTCGCGGCGAAGAGGAGGCCGTTCTCCATGGCCAGGAAGCCGATGATCTGGGTGACCGCATGCTTGCGCGTGATCATCATGAGGAATCCGAGCATGACCGTGGCAAGGGCCACTGCCAGCGTCGAACGGGTCACCAGGGTCGAAAGCTCCCGGATGGGCGCGGTCAGATGATAGGAGAAAATGACCAGCACGATGCCCATCAGCATGGTCGTCGGGATGTTCACGACGGTCTCCACTTCCTTGTGGATCTTGAGCTTCACGATCAGTTTGTGCAGGATGTAAGGCAGCAGAACGACCTTCATCGAGAGGGTCAGCACCGAGGAGATGTACAGATCGTGCGCCCCTCCGAGGTAGCCGACAATCGCGGTGCTGACGGCGAGCAGAAGACCCTGCCACGCGAACAGATGCAGCAGCGCGTTCATCCTGCGCTGCACCAGCAGGGCAAAGGCGGTCAGCAGGATCAGCGATGCCAGAAGGCTGTTGAGCTGCGTTGCGAGTTCAATGTTCATGGGTTCCTCTTAATAAATCCGAAGCACGAAATCCTAAATTCTACACAATATCGAAATCCGAATGTTCAAAACGTTCTTTACATTGTTTCGTATTTCGAACTTGGGATTTCGAATTTGCCTCAGCTATTCCAGCATGAAATAGGACAGCATGCCCAGAGTGGCGAAAAGGAATGCCGTCCCCAGAAATTCCGTAATGCGGAAGATCCGCATCTTTGCCAGGCCGGTCTCGATCATGACCAGGCCGACACCGACGATGCCGAATTTGAGCAGCAGCACCGGAAACGCCATGAATACCGCGGTCATCGCCTCGTGCCGGGCGATCCCCCAGGGAAAGAAGGAGGCTATTCCCAGCGCGACGAAGAGAAAGAGCTTCATCATCTTGGCCCATTCTACCAGGGCGAGGTGGCGGCCGGAATATTCGAGGACCATTGCCTCGTGGATCATCGTCAGCTCCAGGTGAGTGGCCGGATTATCCACCGGCACCCTGCCGGTCTCGGCAAGGGCGATCAGCACAAAAGCAAGAAGCGCGAAGACCAGGGACGGCCGGAGCAGGGAGTGGCCCTGGGAGATCACGAGGGCCATTTGCGAGAGCGAGGTGGATTTAGCCACCAGCGACACGGCAAAGACGGCCATGAGCATGGCCGGCTCCGCAAGAGACGCGATCGTCATTTCGCGGCTCGATCCCATGCCGCCGAAGGCCGTTCCGATATCCATGCCGGCCAGCGCCGTGAAGAACCGGGCGATGGCGAAGAGCGCGACCAGGGCGATGACGTCGGCGGTGGCGGAAAGCGGCAGGTCCATGGACAGGATCGGAATGATGCCGCCCGCCATGACGGAAACGCCGAATACGAGATAGGGCGTGAAGCGGAAGATCCAGCTCGCGTTCTCGGCGAGCGCGACATCCTTCGACAGGAGCTTGCGGATATCGCGCCAGGGCTGGAAGATGCTGGGAGCGCTGCGCCCCTGGAACCAGCACTTCACCATCTTGACCCAGCCGGCGAAGAGCGGGGCCACGAAGAGCAATGTTGCGAACTGCAGAAGCTCTATGAGAAGAGGATGAATATTCATGAAATTCTAAATTCGAAGCTCGAAACTCTAAACAATATCTAAATCCGAAAATGCAAGTTCAATCGCTTCTTTTGCTTTTATTTCGGATTTCGCTATTCGTATTTCGTGCTTGCAGTTCCTTCATTTCGAAAATATCAGCAGCACCAGGATCGTAATGAACGAATAAATCAGGTACACCTGGATCCGTCCCTGCTGCATCCTGCCGATCCTGCGCGAAAGCCAGAAGCTTGCATCCACGACCGGCTGGTACAACCACATCCAGAAGCGGTCGCGCACCCGCAGGTGGTACTGCAGCCGTTCCGGGAAGGCCCGGTGCGCGGCCGGCGGGTAGCGCCGGACGTGTTCCTTGATGCTGAACAGGAATCCGAAGATCCGCCGGAGCGGCATGGCAAAGGACGTGGCGGTGTACTGCATGCGGTTTGTCACCTTTTCGAACCCGCAGTCCCAGAGCGGCACGCGGCGGATCGCGCCCGGGCGCGCATGCAGCAGCAGATACGTAACGATGACGATGGCCAGGATCCCGGCGAAAGCGATCGGGGCGGCATAGGATGCCCGCTCGGCGGCGATCGGCGTGAGCCACATCCAGCCCACGCCCGAAGCGGACGCGGCAATGGTGCCGCCGACCAGCTCCTCTGCGAGGGGGTCCATCCAGGCGATCATGATGGTGGGGAAGATGCCGAGCCCGAGGCAGGTGAGCGCCGCGAGCAGCATGCCGATCCGCATGGAC
>MHEA01000078.1:0-679 GCA_001805085.1 Nitrospirae bacterium GWC2_57_9 | reverse complement strand
ATGCACCTCGGCGTGATGGTGCCCGCGTTGATGCCCGAGGAAGGTGATGCCGAAGGCCTTCACGAAGCAGGCTGCGGCGAGCGCGCTCGTCAGCGCCAGGAGCGCGGCCCCCAGGGGGATCAGCAGGTTCAGGAGAGGACTGGGAAGCGCCGGCGAAAGGAGAAACGCCTGGTACGTGAGCCATTCAGATACAAAACCATTAAACGGCGGCAGGGCCGAGATCGAGATGCAGCCGATAAGAAAGAGCACTGCCGTCCAGGGCATGAACCGGATGAGCCCGCCCATCTCCTCCATGTTCCTCTGGCGGGTGGCATGGAGCACCGCACCGGCGCCCATGAAGAGAAGTCCCTTGAACATGGCGTGATTCAGGGTATGGTAGAGGCCGGCGATGAGCGCAAGCGCGGCCAGCTGCGACATGTTGAAGGACGTGAAGATCATGGCAAGCCCGATGCCGATGAGAATGATGCCGATGTTCTCAACGGAATGGTACGCAAGAAGGCGCTTCAGATCGTGCTGCATGAGCGCGTACAGCACGCCCAGCACCGCGGATACCAGGCCGAACACCAGGACCAGGGCGCCCCACCACCACGGGAAATCGCCGATAAGGTCGAAAACGACCCGCACGATGCCGTAAATGGCGGTCTTGAGCATGACGCCGCTCATCAGCGCGGACACGTTC
>MHEA01000077.1:1800-8116 GCA_001805085.1 Nitrospirae bacterium GWC2_57_9 | reverse complement strand
AGAAAGCTCAGGTTTTCAGCCGCCACTCCCCTATTCTGCATGATGGTCGCGCTGTAACCGCTGATGAACAGCACCTTGATCAGAGGGTTGGCCAGCCTGATCTCCTCATACACCTGCGTGCCGCTCTTGTTCGGCATGATCACGTCCGTCAGCAGAAGGTGGACCACCTCCCGGTGGGCCATGAACCGGGAGAGGGCGTCCGCGCCGTCGATCGCCTCGATCACCGTGTAACCGGCGTCCCGGAGGGTGATCGCGATCATGCTCCTGACGCCCGGTTCATCTTCCGCAAGAAGGATCGTTTCCCTGCCGCCCGGGATACGGTCAGCGGCCCTCTTCGCCGCGATCCCCTGTTCGCTCTTGACCAGCGGCAGGAATATTTTGAAGGTGGTCCCCCTGCCCGGCACGCTGGAGACCGTGATCATGCCCTTATGCTGCTTGATGATGCCGTAGGCGATGGACAGCCCGAGGCCGGTCCCCTTGCCGGCATCCTTGGTCGTGAAAAAGGGCTCGAATATCTGCTTCCGGACCTTTTCGTCCATGCCCGCGCCCGTGTCGGACAACGAGATCAGACCGTAGTGGCCTGATCTTTCGAGGAGATGGTTCTTGCGGTAGGCATCATCCACGGTGATCTCACCGGTCTCGACGATAAGGCGCCCGCCGCCCGGCATCGCGTCGCGGGCATTGGTGCACAGGTTCATCAGGACCTGCTCGATCTGGCCGCTGTCCGCCATGACCGTAAGCGGGCCCTGTGCCAGCTTCGTCGTGAAGGCGATGTCGGCCCCGATAAGCGGCATGACGAGCTTTTCCGTGTTCTTCACGATCTCGTTCAGGTCCACGGGCCTGGCCTCGATCACCTGTTTCCTGCTGAATACGAGCAGGCCCCGGGTCAGCTTCGAGGCGCGGTCGGCCGCCGACATTACCTGGTCCACAAACATCCTGCTCGGGTCCTCCTGGGTCATCCGTTTCCGGACCAGGGCGGCATAGCCGGTTATCGCGGTCATGATGTTGTTGAAGTCGTGCGCAAGGCCTCCGGCAAGCAGTCCCACGGCCTCCATCTTCTGCGACTGCAGCAGCTGGGCCTGGAGCTTCTTCTGTTCCTCCTCGGCGGCTTTCCGATGGTAGACATTGAAGCCCAGCACCAGGACGCCGACGGCGAGGATGATCATGATGCCCACAGACGTGAACACCAGCCCGGGATAACGCGTGATGAACGACACAGGCCTGTTGACGACCACGCTGTCCCTGGGGAGGCGCGAGAGCGGAATAAAATAGCGGACGAGCTGCCTGAAATCAAAGAGAACGCGGGCCGGACAATTGAGCTCGACGGGGATCCGGGAGGCGGGAACGCCGGAAAGCACCTGGAGCGCGATCTCGCCGGCGTGCGCACCATGGCTTCTGCCGCTGAGCAGCTCTCCCCCGATGATGCCGTAGCCCAAACGCTCCTCGTGAACGGCGTAGACCGGCACCGGGGAGTTCGTGCTCATCAGGTTCGCGATCTGCTCGTGGTTGATAACCTGCCCCTCCTTGTCGATACTATAGGACAAGCCAAGCACGAGCGTGTCCTGTGTCAGGCGCTGGAGCTCTTCTTTGAGCCGGGAAAGCGGCATGTTCTCGAGGTAGCGAAAGGTTACCAAACCCTCGAAGGGCTTCAGTTGTTCCTCGGTCTCGCGGCGGGTGGACAATCCGGTGATCGTATAATCGTGCACCACGACCACCTCGCGGGTCCAGGGATGGAGCTTCATGGCAAGGCTCATGGTACCCAGCGCATTCAGCCGCTCCGCAACTCCGGTCACGTTCCGGTAACCGCGGATCATGTCCGGGGTGAACCCGTTGATGCCGCAAAAAACAACGGCCGCGCCGGGGAAGAGGCGGGGCCGGTAGCGGAGCGCGAACTCAAGAGCGGGATTATCCGCGGCGATGACGACGGGGAACTTTCTGCCGCGGTACTTCTCCTGCAACAGGTCGCGCATCCGGTCGAAATGGTCCATCCCGGGGAACTGTTTGCAGTCAAGGTACTCGATCCGGTGAAGGATCTTCCAGCCCGATCGCCGGAACGTTTCGATGATGCCGTCCATCTCGTTATCGGACCAGGAGTAGCCGCGGTGATAGGAATTGAGGACCAGGATCTCCTGCGGCTCAGAACCGGGTATCCCGGCATCGACAAACGCGGACCGGTCCTCCCCCACGGGCATGGCGATCTCGTATGCGCGGTCGACCTGGAACAGGAGAAGCGCCAGGAGGACGCACAGGACGGCCCCGAAGACCACTATCAGCAGCACGAACAGCGGCGAACCGTTCATGACCAGGCGTATTTTCCGGATGAATTCTCTCACGATCCGCTTCCTTTACCCGCGAGCTGCAGCGCAAGGATGACGAAGATTACCAGGTCCGCGGCAGCATGGGTCAGCCACGGCGCGGCCATCCCGCGGGTGCGCCGCCGGAGGATTCCCAGCAGGAGGCCGTACAGGCCGGCTAGCAGAACACCCGGGAGCCCGTTCGGGAACCCCTGCAGATAGTGCATGGCTCCAAAGAGCCATGCCTGGAGAAGAACGGATGCCCAACCTGCGCCCAGGACGCTGTCAAAGGCCTGCAGGTAAACGCCGCGGAAAACGAACTCCTCGACCGCTGCGTTTCCCAGGGAGAAACCCAGCCCGGCAAGGGGAAAGAGCCAGAGAGGCATGGCGGGGAACGAACGCAGGTGCATGGCAAGGTCGGGCAGGGTAAGGCGCTGCCAGAGGACCAGCGCAACGGCAGACCCGCAGGCGATCACGATGGCAATCAACAGACTATCCCGGTCAATGCGGCCGGGACGCATCCAGAGCAGTGACGGCCTGAGGCGCGGGACCGAAAGGACCATGGCGAGAGAAAACAATACGGGAACCAGGAGACGCCAGGGCCAGCGGGAAAAAACGGGGTGCAGCAGCGGCAGGGCCGTGATCAGAAAGGCCAGGAATGCGGGCAGGAAGGCATGGATCTGCCGGCCGAGAAGGGCGCCGAGGACCAGCAGACCGCAGGCGAAGGCCGCCCAGGCTCCGAACCCCGGCCCGAAGGGGATGATCGAGAACAGGACGGCAACAGCCAGGATCACGGCGGTCCCGGCGCCCGATGCTCTCGCAGGCGGCTCGATAGAACGGTCGAACGATAGCATACCTTACACCGAAGCCTGCTCAGGGAGCGGGCCGTTTTGCCTTTGCTTCCGTTTCCAGGTACAGCTTCCTGATATCCCGCTTCAGGATCTTTCCGGTAGCATTACGGGGCAGTTCCCGGGCCATGATGAAGCGCCGCGGGATCTTGTAATGGGCCACGTGCTCCGTGAGATATTCCCGGAACGCCTTGGGCGGCATCCCCTGCCCGTCCTTCTGCACGACGTACATGATCGGCAGTTCCTTGCCCTCTTCGTGCTCGTGGGGCACGCCGATCATGGCGCAGTCCGTGACAGAGGGGTGGCGGTACATCACTTCCTCCACCTCGTAGGGGTACACGTTCAGCCCGTCCACGATGATCATGTCCTTCTTGCGGTCGATGATCCTGATATACCCTTCCTGGTCCAGGGAGGCGATGTCTCCGGTATAGAGCCATCCGTCCTTGATGGACTGGGCCGTGTCCTCGGGCCGGTTCAAATAGCCCTGCATGACGCTCGGGCCCTTGACCGCCAGCTCTCCGGGCGTACCCGGGGGCAATTCCATCCCCTCATCATCCACGACCTTGACCTGTGTTCCCGGCAGGGGCAGCCCGACCGTTCCGGGCTTGTTTCTTCCCGGCTCAAAGGGATTGATCGAGACGACCGGCGAGGATTCGGATAGTCCATAGCCTTCCAGCAGCGGCACCTTGAAGGCGGTCTCGAACTCGCCGATCACCCGCACCGGAAGCGGAGCTGCCCCGGACACGCAAAGCCGCAGCTTCAGCAGGAGCTTTACGAACCAGGGCATGTCCTTCTCGGCCAGGATCTTGTAGACCGTCGGGATCGCGACGAACAGCGTGATCCGGTCCATGATCAGGCTCTTCACGACGCGCGAGAAAGGCCGGACGCCGGGCAGGATCGTTATCGATGCGCCGGCCAGGAGCGGCAGGATAACGCAGACGGTATAGGTGAAGGAATGGAACAGCGGCAGGAACACGACGAACCGGTCCTTCGGCGCCACATGAATGACCTGGGTCACCGCTCTGGCGTTCATGATGAGATTGCGGTGGGTCAGCAGGGCGCCTTTCGGCCTGCCGGTGGTACCGGAGGTATAGAGGACCGTGGAAACGTCGTCCGCGGTGTGGTCCGAGGGCGAGAAGCGGGGTTCCCGGGAGCCGGCAGCGGCGGGAACGTCGTTGATCGCGACAAAGGTCGTGCCGCCTTTTTTGTCCAGTTTTTCCACCGTACCCCGGCAGTCGAGGTCATAAAAGCAGAAGACCACCCCGGCATCCTTCAGGATATAGCCTACCTCTTCATGGGTCAGGAGATTGTTGAGCGGCAGGACCTGGGCGCCCGCCCTGATGGTCCCGAAATAGGCGGCAATATAGAACGCGCAGTTATGGCACAGGATCGCGACCCGCTGGCCCCGTTGGACGCCTTGTTCCTGGAGGAACGACGCGTACAGGCCGGCGAGACGGTCCATCTCCCGGAAGGTGTAACTTTTTCCGTTGAACTTGACGAATGTTCTGCGAGGGGTAAGAGCGGCGCGCTGGCGGAGGACCTGATCGAGGGGCGGCGTTTCCTTAATCATGTCAGGAGTATAACATAGACGGCCGGGCCCCGAAAGCAAAAAATTGCAGCCCGGCTGCCCGTTCCTTGACATTATACAAGACCCGATCTATCCTTTATTAGGAGGTGTACCATGGCGGAACGGAAAGGCATGATAACCATGAAGGGCAACCGCCTGACCCTGAGCGGCCAGGATATCGCGGTCGGCAGCAAGGCCCCGGGCTTCCGGGTCCTGGACGGGGAGCTCCATGAAGTGAACCTGAGCGATTACGCGGGAAAGGTGAAGGTGATCAGCGTGACGCCTTCCCTGGACACGCCGGTGTGCGACCTGCAGCTGCGGAGGTTCAACCATGAAGCGGCGACGCTCCCGGCCGATGTGGTGGTGCTGAACATCAGCATGGACCTGCCCTTTGCGATCCAGCGGTTCTGCACGACCGCGTCGATCGAAAAGGCGAAGGCCCTGTCGGACCACCGCGACGCGTCCTTCGGCACGGCTTACGGGGTGCTGATCAGGGAGCTCCGGCTCCTTGCGCGATCGGTGTTCATCGTGGACAAGGACGATGTGCTGCGGTACAAGGAGATCGTATCGGAGCAGACGAACCACCCGGACTACGACAAGGCGCTGGACGCGCTCCGGGCGATCGCGGGAATGGCGAAGGCGGCATAGAGGTGGTGCAAAAAACAAATTTCAAATAACAAATCCCAAATAAATCCCAAATGCCAAATACGAATTAAAGCTGTTTGGTATTTCGAATTTCGAAAATTGAAATTTATTTGTGATTTGATGCTTGCGATTTGGAATTTGTTTGCAGAGTTCAGGACCAACTGAGAGGACAAAAAAATAAAGGCAGGTCCCCTTCCGGGAACCTGCCTTTTCACTGAGCGACTGGAGTTTACACCTTTACGACATTCGCTGCCTTCGGGCCCTTGGGGCTGTCGACAACGTCAAACGTCACATTCTGACCTTCGGCCAGCGACTTGAAGCCGCTGTCCTGAATGTCCGAGAAGTGCACAAAGACATCTCCGCCGTCTTCCTTGGTAATGAATCCAAATCCCTTGGAATCATTGAACCACTTTACGGTTCCGTTTGCCATTCAGCTGAACCTCCTTCTTTGGAAATTGAAGATAACGGAAATGTCGCAAAAAAAGCCGCAAGACGTATGTCTTTGCGGCCTCTTGGAACAAAGACTTCCGAACTTCGAGCCGAATATTCCCATAGACCCCGAAAAAAGTCAAGAATTTTTGTAGCACTTTAGCCTTTGCCCGGCTGCCCGGTTTTTTGTATACTTGGAACCAGAAGGCAGGCAACGACACCCCCTGAAGGAGCGAACATGACGCCTACGACCACCGTCAAGCGCAAAAAAACAGCACCGGCCATCAAGGCCGGGCAGACCAAATGGAACCTGAAGCCCCTCTTCGAGAGCGACAACGATCCCCGCATGGCGGAGCAGCGCAGGGCCGTGGAGCAGAGGGCATATGAATTCATCAATGCCTGGAAGGACCGCGACGATTACCTCACCGACCCCGACGTGCTGAAGCGCGCGCTCGACCAGTACGAGCAATGGAAACGGTTCTACGGCGCGGACGGCAACGAGGGCTATTATTTCTGGCTCCGGACGCAGCAGG
>MHEA01000077.1:0-1774 GCA_001805085.1 Nitrospirae bacterium GWC2_57_9 | reverse complement strand
CAAGAAGATCGAGAACGACAGCCAGTTCTTCTATCTCCGCATCGCCAGGATCAAGCCCGCGGACCAGAAGCGGTTCCTGGACCACGAACCGCTCCGCAGGTACCGGCACTTCCTGGAGCGCGTCTTCGCCGAGGCGCGCTACCACCTGAGCGAACCGGAAGAGAAGATCATGAACCTGAAATCGGCCACGTCCTATTCGAACTGGACGAAAATGACGTCCGGGTTCCTGACCAGGGAAGAGCGGGTCGTGCTGCTCGAGGACGGCAGCAGGGCTTCGAAGCCCTTCACCGAGATCGTCGGGCTCATGAACAGCAAGTCGAAACGGGTGCGCGATACTGCCGCTGCCGCTTTCAACAGCGTTCTCTCCCGGCACGTCGACGTTGCCGAGGCCGAGCTCAATTCCGTGCTCCAGAACAAGAAAGTGGACGATGAACTGCGCGGCTCGCCCCGGCCGGACACTCTCCGGCACCTGGCCGACGATATCGAGAGCGAGGTGGTGGATACGCTGATCGACGCGGTATCGGAGCGCTTCGATATCCCGGCCCGGTACTACGGGCTCAAGGCGAAGCTGCTCCGCGTCAAGACCCTCAAGTACCACGAGCGGAACTTCGAATACGGAGAGATCGCCAGCCACTACCCCTACGGCAAGTCCGTGAACCTCGTGCACCGGGTGATGCAGAAGCTCGATCCGCGGTTCGCCTCGATCTTTGCCGGGTTCGTCAACAACGGCCAGATCGACGCCCACCCGAAGAAAGGCAAGGACAGCGGCGCCTTCTGCATCCATCACCTCATGGTCCAGCCGACCTACATCCTGCTGAACCATACGGGCAAGATGCACGACGTGCTCACCATCGCCCACGAACTGGGTCACGGCATCAACAACGAGCTGATCCGCGAGAAGCAGCATGCCCTCGATTTCGGCACCCCCACCTCGACGGCGGAAGTGGCGAGCACCTTCATGGAGGACTTCGTCCTCGAGGAGATCCTGCACGCGGCCGGTGACGAGCTGCGCCTCGCGATCATGATGCAGAAGCTGAACGACGACGTATCCTCGATCTTCCGCCAGGTCGCCTGCTACCGGTTCGAGCAGGAGCTGCACGCGGAATTCAGGAAGAAGGGATACCTGTCCAAGGAAGCGATCGGGGGCCTTTTCCGGAAGCACATGGCCGCCTATATGGGAGATGCGGTCGAGCAGTCCGAGGGTTCCGACAAGTGGTGGGTATACTGGAGCCACATCCGGTACTTCTTCTACGTCTATTCCTACGCCGGCGGCCTCCTGATCTCCAAGTCGCTCCAGAACAGCGTGAAAAAAGACCCGGCCTTCATCAACAATGTAAAGCAATTCCTGTCAGCAGGCCTGTCGCAATCTCCGAAAAGCATCTTCGCCGATCTCGGGGTCGATATCACGGACCGGCAGTTCTGGAACAAAGGCCTGGATGAGGTCGAGAACCTTCTGAACGAGACCACGGCGCTGGCGGAGAAGATGGGGAAGATAAAGGCTAAGTAGCAGGGTGAGGCGTTAACCTACTTATCTGAAATTTCAGTCAGGGAAAAATTGTCATATACTGGTCGTAATCTGCATGAACGCGCGGCTGACCCGCCGGGCGGGTTTTGCATGCCCGGTGCCGTCTGGTTAGACCAGTTCTTTTTTGCGGTGCTTCCCAAGGGCGAGAGTTGCCCTTTTTGAGCGTTTGCAGTGTGATGGAGGCGTTGGCGGGATCAAGAGGTCTATCCAAGGCGGAGCGGCTGGTGCGCATTTTCTCGGCCATTTCAG
>MHEA01000076.1:7437-8452 GCA_001805085.1 Nitrospirae bacterium GWC2_57_9 | reverse complement strand
CGAAGAGCAGCGGCGGCGGCTGCGGTTCCGGGGGAAGCGCCTGCGGCTAAGACCGCAGGGCAAGATAGATCTTCCTGCAGTGCGGCAGTTAATTCGTGTTGATCGGAGATCCCATGTTCCAGCCCCTGTATCGGCCGAGACGGCTTCGTGCCAACGAGAACATCCGGAGAATGGTCCGGGAGACAAAGCTCTCTCCCGATGATTTCATCTACCCGCTCTTCGTCACCCACGGTAAAGGAGTGAAGAAAGAGATCGGGTCCATGCCCGGCAACTTTCAGCAATCCATCGACAATATTGTGAAGGATTGCGATGAGATAAAGGATCTTGGGATTCCAGCCATAATCCTGTTCGGCATCCCTGAGCACAAGGATGAGTTCGGCAGCGAGGCCTACTCCGACGAAGGCGTCGTCCAGCATGCGATCAAAGCCATCAAGAACAAACATCCCGAGATGGTCGTGATCACCGATGTCTGTCTCTGTGAATATACCAGCCACGGCCACTGCGGCGTCATCAAGAACGGCGTGGTGCAGAATGACGCCACCCTGGAACTGCTTGCCCGGGAAGCGCTTTCCCATGCCCGGGCAGGAGCGGATATGGTAGCGCCTTCGGATATGATGGACGGTCGCGTCGGTGCCATCAGGCAGATGCTCGACAACGAGGGGTATTCCGATACTCCCATCATGTCCTATGCAGCAAAATACGCTTCGAGCTTCTATGGTCCTTTCCGGGAAGCTGCCGAATCGACTCCGCAATTCGGCGACCGCCGTTCCTATCAAATGGACGCGCCCAACAGCAGGGAAGCTCTTCGCGAAGTGGCCCTGGACATCGATGAAGGCGCGGACATCGTCATGGTGAAGCCGGCGCTCGCCTATCTGGATATCATTTATCAGGTCCGGCAGCAGTTCAACCTGCCGGTGGCCGCCTATAATGTCAGCGGCGAGTACTCCATGGTCAAAGCCGCGGCTAAACTGGGATGGATTGACGGCGAGCGTGTGATGATGGAATCGCTTATCGC
>MHEA01000076.1:5915-7208 GCA_001805085.1 Nitrospirae bacterium GWC2_57_9 | reverse complement strand
ATATACTGTTCCTTTTCATGGGGGAGCTTGACAAAGCTGATGCCCGCGCGATAGCCGTCACCCTGTTGCTTGCACCAGGTGACTATGCCGAATTTGTGACCGCCGACGGGTTCTTCGAAACAGGCCAGACCGGGTTCAATGGGGTTCTTCGATTCGATCCCCACGCCGACCACGCTGAGGTCCGCGATCCTGACAACATGGTCCGCCTGGATCAAATGGTCAAAGGGGATGATGTGGACCGCCGAGGTCCGGTGGGACGTAATGAAATAGCGCTGTATGCCGCTGGTTCGTTTTTCGTTCTTTTCCGTCATGCAAAACCTCTCCTTAAAGTTATACCAAAAAATAGCGAAAGTGTGAAGGAAAATTAACAGCAGGATCAACTGGGCACTCCTTTTTTGCAATATTTTGCGTTTTCCGGTCTGTTGCTAAAGGGCTGATTGCAATCAGATCCCGATTTCAAATGAGGTGGAGATGAGCCGATTTTGCACGTGGTGCAGGAAGGAAGTGCCGGTAATTCAGAGAAGCCGTAAGGAAGAAAAATCCGACGAAATATGCGAATGCTGCCTCGAGCATCTCAAGGTGAGCGCTGTAGCCAATCAGGCCTCTATTGACGATCTTCCAGTTCCGATCCTGGTTTTCGAACTATATGCCGGGACCTACATAATAACCACGAGCGCGAACAAGCGGGCGTGCGAAGTGCTGGGCAGGGATCGTCAGGAAACAGTACAGCACCTGGTTGGAAATGTTTTTGCATGTGTTCATGCCTGCCTTCCGGAAGGCTGCGGCAGATCGACCCATTGCTCCGGATGCGCCCTGAGAAACGTAATTGTGGATACCTATCAGAAATGTTCGCCGCAGTACGAAGTGCAAGCAACCCTCAAGAGGAGCATCGATGGCCAGGCGGTCTCCTCTTCGCTCTCTCTGTCAACAATAAAATCAGGCAATATGGTCATTCTTCGTCTGGACCGGATTGTGGCGGTAAACTAAGTCACCTGAACCAACCGCTGCCGTACCTCTTCGTTGTCAGCTTTCCTGAAACGTGACTCCAGCTTCCGGCTGCTTCCGTTTGTTCAGTTCTTCCATCACGAACCTATAGTCCCTGGCTTCGTCTATGTCAACCGCGATCTCGGGATAGTGCAACAGGACCGGGATCAGCCCCACGTGAAAATCAGCGGAGGCGAGCTGTGCGAATCGGGAGAGGGTCAGACGACGGAAAAGATGTACGCCGAAGAGATAGGTCAAGCCGATGCCTGGCCCCACGGCTGCTGCCGCCCTGATCGAGCTCTTGCGCGC
>MHEA01000076.1:5400-5815 GCA_001805085.1 Nitrospirae bacterium GWC2_57_9 | reverse complement strand
CGGTTGAAGCCTTTTTTGACCCGGGTATACCGCGCCGTAAAATCCTGTTCCGGTACCATGGACCAGAATATGTTCGCCTGGTACGTTGTGTTAATGCAGCTGCACAGCGAAAGAAAGGCACTAATTGCTTCAGAGGTTGCCAGGGGCAGATCGGACGGGATGACGAGTACGATGGGAGATTCCCGGAAGTGCATAAGTCCCCTGCATACGTTTTCAATGAGCGTTTTACCGCAGTTCACGAATTCATAGCTGACTGCATCTGCCGACGTTATCGTCCTTTTGAGTTCCTCTACCGGTCCCACAATGCAGATCTTTTTCACCTCCGGCGATCCTTTGAGAGCGGCGAGGGTGTATTCGATCAGCGGTTTTCCGCAGAAAGGCAGAACCGCTTTGTATCCGGGTTTGTATCCGTCAA
>MHEA01000076.1:4794-5365 GCA_001805085.1 Nitrospirae bacterium GWC2_57_9 | reverse complement strand
AGTGCGTTTATTTCGTTCGTTTCGTAGAGCATTTTAACCATCCTTTGTCTGTATTGTATCAGATGGCCCGCATCGCATCCCTCGCGTCATGTTGTCTGTCGACAGAGTTACCGCCTGCAGAATAGCTGTTCTCATAAGTGACGGATTCCTTCCCGCGTTTCTTGCGGCTGCTACATCCGTAGCACGGCAATAATCCGGCCTCTCTTGACAACGATCATTCCTTGATCTAGCTTTAAACAAAGCAGGAGACATTTGATGATTAACCAATGAAAAGGAGAGGTAAATGACCATGAAGAAGATCATTTCTATTGCAACAGCATCCGTGTTCGTACTTACTTTTGGGATGGCAGCGTTCGCATTCGAAGACATGACAAAAGATACCAAGATCGGCAAATCCTCGAGCGAGCTGATATTGGCATCGGGGTCAAAAGGGTCGAAAAGTGATTCAGGTGCGGGCGGAAGCGCGAGCGATTCGGGAGCCGGCGGAACGGGCGACATGAGTTCCGGCGGCACTGATACGTACGGTGGAGCGGGCGGCATGGGCTCCGGCGGTACCGATACATACGGTGGG
>MHEA01000076.1:4242-4770 GCA_001805085.1 Nitrospirae bacterium GWC2_57_9 | reverse complement strand
ACCGGAACATACGGTGAATCGGGCGGCATGACCGGTGGCGGAACAGGCGGCAGTGACACCGGGTCCGGATCCGGCGGGTCGACCTCGAACGGTTCCAGCTCTGGTTCCGGAGGTTCCGGCGGCGGTATGTAAGCTGTAACCCCGGTTGCAGGAATCGCGGATGTCCGTCGGCGGTGATTCTGCAGAGACTATTTAAGCAGGCATATCGAGCAGGCAGAGAATGCCTGCTTTTTTATTAGCATCAAAAGTTGTTTCAAGACGTTATTGTTTTTTGCAATCTGCCTGTCCTTCCTGTCCTTGACAGTTGGACAGGTCTATTCTAGCTTTAGAGTAAATTCACCTATGAAAGGGGACTGAACAATGAAAAAGATTTTGCTTCTCACGACACTTATGGTCTTTGTTGTTACCATTGGAGTAGCGCTGGCACAGACAGGATCAAGTTCCGACAGCATGGGCAGCAGTCCAAGCAATGACACCGGCACCGGCCTCGGCAGCAGCGGGTCCGGTGCGGGCGGCATGGGCGATACC
>MHEA01000076.1:980-4150 GCA_001805085.1 Nitrospirae bacterium GWC2_57_9 | reverse complement strand
CACCGGATTAGGATCGGGCGGTACGGGCACAGATATGGGCACCGGCGGAACGGGTACCGGATTAGGATCGGGCGGTACCGGCACGGATATGGGCACCGGGGGAACCGGTACGAACGGCGGTTATGGCACCGGCGGTTACGGCACGGATAGCAGCGGCATGGGCTCCGGCGGGACAAGTACGAATGGCGGCACAGGCGGATACGGTACGGATAGCGGCACCGGAACCGGTTCCGGAATGGGCGGCGGCATGTAAAGGTTTCGCTCATAGTTATCTCAAAGACCTTTTCATCAAAGCAGGCAGATATTATGCCTGCTTTTTTTATCTGATTCCGCTGAAGGGGGATGCAATCTTCCTGAAAGAAATTGACATCACGTGAACGAGTTTATATAATCAAGTCCGATTTCGTCGTGAACAGAGATCCTCGGGCAGGAGTGGCCATGTATACCTCTTCGGCATTGGCAAAAAGATACGGTTTCGAACGATACCTGGAAAATCCGGCGGAATTGAACGATCTCATCTTCAATCTCATGCTGCTACAGGAAACGATACAGCTCGAAAAAGCGAGGAAGAAAAAGCGCGAGGTCCCCGAAACTGAATCGATACAGGTCAAAAGAACAGTGTACGGCAAGTTCATTGCCGGCTGCAGCGGGGATGGAAAATACCGGTATGCCGTGGAAACGGCCTTAAGGGCTTCCACCGAAGTCCTGTCCGTATTTCAGAGAAACAAGTTCGTCAAGGTGCTCACGAGCATGGGTGTTCCCGAAGACAAGATCCGGGAGTTCTGCGAGAGCGTGACGATCGATGACGATACCCATTGCATTGACGGGGAGTGAGAGAACCGGCCCTGTCCAAAAATCCGAACTGCCCCGGAGGAGATCCCGCATGAAGTATGTGTTGACGGCCGTTCTGCTGTTTCTGTGTCTTTTCGCGCCCCTCGCTTCATTCAGTTCCGATGCGTCCGGACAACCGCCCTCCGACCCGCAGGCAAAAGTCCCTGCCGAGGATGTGATCCCTTTGACCATGGGAAACCTGCGCGGGCACCGGATGCTGTATAACGAGGGCTGGTATATCGTATCCTCCAGCAGCAAGGCCTTTGACTATGCAAAAGAAAAATCGATCGTTTCCTCAAAGACGGCGCTCCGGAAGGTCGCCACCGCTGTAGCCGACGATTCCGTAAAATACAAAAAGACGATTACGGAAGATGTCGGGGAGGCGGTCGGGACGGGAAAGACGCTGGTGGCCGGCGGCACGAAGCTGAGCCGAGAAATTCTGACCAAGACGCATGAACTCGCGACAGCCGAGTACGTATACGCGGGGGACCGGTTCAAGAAAGCAATGGATTCCTTTGTCCGGGGGAATATGACGATCGCCAAGCGGACCGAAGGGGAGCGGCGGGAGCTGGCGGCCCTGCCGGGCAATTATTTCAAAACGCTCAACAGCGACTTCAGCAACCTCTTCGATCTTGCCGATCAGGCCCGGCAGCGTTTCGCGGGAAAGATCGATCCGGCCTGGGAAGCATCCTTCCGGAAAGCGAGCAGTGAATTCAAGGCCGAGTATGACAAGTCCGGCAAAGAACAGAATTCCCTGATGGCACTTGGCCCGATCCTGTACGGATACCTGAAGTCATTCTATTACGGTCTTGCGGCGCCGACGTCAAAGACAATCGTAAAAACGACGGTAGCAGGGACGACGTACGCAGTTTTTCTTCCTGTCACCACAACCTCCATCGTGGCCGGCAGGACAGTTCAGTCCGTCGGTTTGACCCTGTACTATACCGGAAAGACCGGATTGAAGATCATCTCGCCGACCGTCGAAGCCGGCATGCTGAGCGGACTGTCCCTACTTTCCGTCAGCGCAGTCCCGGTCACGTATTCGGCGGGAGCGTCGCTGGGCGCGATCAACCAGGTGGCCTTCTCGACCGTGGGACCGGCAGCCGCAACGGTAGAGGGCGCGGCTGCAACCACCGCGCATACGGCAGGTTATGTGGGCTTTCTCGCCTACGATGCGGCCAAAGGCGCCACCCAGGTTATTATCAACCAGGCGGCGTCAGGCATAGTGCTGGGGTACAATGCTTTGACGGCGGTACCGACGCACGCGGTCATGGGAGTGGCCGATACGGCTGTTTTCCTCGCCTGGGACGGACCTCGCCTGGTGATAGCTGCGGCCCGGGGCAGGATCAAGAGCAACGACGGATCAGGGGAAGAGAACTTTTCCCTGGGTGATCTGCCCGTGGGAACCGTTGTCGATTTGAAGCAGCTGGAATCCAGGGAAGGGGTAACGGTCGAGATCCTGTCGACGGACAGCACGGTCATCAGGAACGTGCTTGAAAAGATCCCCGATGACGCGAGGGTGGAATAATGAACAACGATAGGAAAAGAAGATATTTTTCAATTACCCTGTGCATGCTCATGGCCGGGCTTTTTTCCGGCTGCGTTACAACCGGCGTAAGGGAAGACCCGCTCAAGAACACGAAGAAACTGGCGGCCGAAGGCCATGGGTCGCTCTACCGCAACGGCGCTTTCCAGGTACCGAACACCTCGATCAGTCTCATTCCCGCGGGACCGAGCACCATGGAGTTCGTCGCAGAACTGGCGGGCGTCCGGGCACGACAGTCCTTCGAAACATCGCTCAAACATGCTGCCGAATCCGTCTCTATCGTATCTGAAGGAACCCAATTCACCTACCGGCTGTCCAAAGATATCAGCACAGGGAGCTCGAAGGGAGCGGACGAAATAAAAAAGTACAGCCGGGAGAACAGCACCCTGCTCCTGCACCGTTCTTCCGAACTGGGAAAGAATATTGTGGGAAAATCCTGGGACCTCTCGAAGAGGACCTTTGCGGCCGGTGAAGGAACAGGCAACGCGGTTGTCGGAGGTGCACAGGCGTTATCAGCCGAGATCAGCGACAGCGGCACCAAACAGGGAACAGGACTTGCTTCGGCATCATGGGATAAGGCAAAGGAGATATCGGGATCAGGCGCTGAGCGAAGCAGTTCCGCATTTCGCTATTCCGGAACTGCTTTTGTAAAAGGCTATGCCGCGGTGCCGTCTGCCCTGAAAAACAGGGCGCGCGATATGGGCGAAAACCTGTCGGAAGCGAAGTTCGGCAACATCGTCCAGGAGGAGAATCAAACACGCAAAGAGTGGTCGCAAAAGACGGTTGACCTGAT
>MHEA01000076.1:0-806 GCA_001805085.1 Nitrospirae bacterium GWC2_57_9 | reverse complement strand
CATCATGCGGGAAGGCGTTGCCACGACCAAGGTTGCTGTGGAGGTAACGTGGGATACGGCCAAAATGGGGTATGACCTGGTAGCGCCGACGGGAGTGGCCGCGGTTGCCGGTGTCTACGGTCTTCTCGATTTTACGGGTTCGAATCTTGCGGCAGGCGCAACAGCCGCAACGGGAAATCTGGCCGGATACGGCGAAGCGGCCTTGAGCAAGGCAGCAGGGGTCATCGTCAAAGGCGGCGGCTACGCATCGGGCAAGGGCGTGCAGTATATCGGCGTACCGCTGGCGAGCGCGGGCATCGCCGTAGGCGGCGGGACGATCGGGACAGCTGTAGGCGCCGCGGGGACTGCGACGAGCGGCGTCGTCTACGTTGCCGGCGAAGGGAGCGCAGGCGCCGCGCAGGTTTTCGGCAACATTATCGCGGGTACCACGCTTGTTGCCGGGACAACGGCTTCGGCCGCCGGCGGGGCTGCTTACGGCATCTATGAACTCTCCAAGGCGGTCGTCGTTCCGGCCGGGTATGAACTGGGAAGCGGCCTGGTCCTGAGCTATGGTACGCTTTCCCATCTGGGCGCTCATTCGATCCTGGCAGTGTCGGACTGCGCTTATATGGTGCTCTCGCTCGAAGGCCCGCGTTGGGTGCTGTATGCGGTCAGGGGAAAAACAGGGACCGGAGACGACCTGCCGGTGGGCGCGATAGTCGATCTCAAGAAGATGCACGAAACAGGCGAAGAGATCATTTATCTGCCTGTCACCGACGAAGAGATGAAGAAGGTCGTTCATTCCGTGTACGATAATCTGCCGGAGA
>MHEA01000075.1:15113-16585 GCA_001805085.1 Nitrospirae bacterium GWC2_57_9 | reverse complement strand
TTCGGAGTTCGGAGTGAAACCAACCCGGCTGGTGCTCGTGCAGTTCGGAGTCGCGAGTTCGGAGTGAAACCAACCCGGCTGGTGCTCGTGCAGTTCGGAGTCGCGAGTTCGGAGTGAAACCAATCCGGCCCGGTGCTCGTGCAGTTCGGAGTCGCGAGTTCGGAGTGAAACAATCCGGCTGGTGCTCGCCTGCTTTTTTTAGCATCTCCCCGCAACCTGCTGTTCAGTTTCTGTGCTGACCGACGTTACAAATTTCCCCGCCTGATTTTTTTTTCAGTAATCCCTTTTCGAGCTTGACACTCTATCCGCTCTCAATTATATTCGTACCGCTTTTCATCATTCATTCTAAAAGGAGACGGTATGAAAAAGACGGTTGGAGTGTTCCTCGGTGTGCTGTTATCAGCATCGGTTCTGGCTTTCGGCATCGGTGCGGCTGAGAAGATTGATGATTCCTTTCAGGACCTGATAAAAGGGAACAAACGGTACGTGGACGGCTCATGCCAGACGATCAAGGCTGGAGCGGAATTCAGGACCGAGTTGTCCAAGGGCCAGCATCCCCATGCTGTCATTGTGGCGTGCTCCGATTCGCGGGTAGCCCCTGAGATTGTTTTCAACCAGGACCTGGGTCACGTCTTCGTGGTCCGGACGGCAGGAAATGTGGTCGATGCCGTTGCCCTGGGCAGCATCGAATACGCGGTCGAGCATCTGCACGCACCGCTCGTCGTCGTGATGGGCCATGAAAGCTGCGGCGCCGTGACCGCGGCAGTGGGCAGCCACGGGGATCCTCACGGCAATATCGGCGAGATCATCAAGAAGATCCTGCCTGCGGTACAGAAGGCAAAAGCGTCCCTCAAGCCCAATGAGGATGTGGTACTGAAGGCCACGATCGAGAACGTCAGGCTGGTGGCATCCGACATCCTGACCAAGAGCGATGTGATCAGCCACGAGAAAAAGGAGGGGAAGGTGAAGGTCATAGGAGTTTTTTACTCGCTCTCGAAGGGAACGGTGGAAGCGGTCGAACTGTAAAGCAGTTGCGTAAGGCCGTGTAGATCAGATGATCAGGAGGACCCGCCTCGGGTCCTCTTTTTTTATCTTCTCACCACCAGCACCGGCACCTTGGCATCCTTGTGCACGACGCCGTAAGCCACGCTCCCGAGCACCGCCGCCTTGATGGCGCTCCGGCCGTGGGATCCGACCACGACGAGATCGGCCTGTTCCGCCTCGGCCGCTTTCACGATCTCTTCCACGGGATGGCCGGTCCGGACGATTTTGGAAACGCTCAGCTCCCGGTTCCCGCATTCGGTCAGGGCTTCATCGAGATAGGCCTCCGTCGCCTGCCGGAGCAGGTCCTCCGTGGACTCGCGGATGTCAGTGGGGCTCACCGTCGGCGGCATGCCGGTCGCGAAAAGATAGGAGCTGTCGATGACGCCGAGGAGGGTGAGCGTCGCCTTGAGCTGTGCCGCGAGATCGGC
>MHEA01000075.1:11430-15029 GCA_001805085.1 Nitrospirae bacterium GWC2_57_9 | reverse complement strand
GCCAAGGAGCCCGGAGGCCTGCCTGAGTCCGTCAGCGGTGTCGGTCTCCGTTTTCCTCCAGTTCCATGCTCGTCTGCAGATAGCCCATGATATCCCTGATCGTGATGATGCCCAGCAGGCGGTCGTCCTCCACGACCATGAGCCTGTTGTTGCCCGTCCGTCCCATGAGCGAGAAGGCCTTCATCGCATCAGTATCAGGACGGACCGAGTTCTCGGCGGAGCAATGGTCCATGGCCTCCGCCACCGTTCTCCGGTCCCACTCCCCGCGGGGGATGCTCTTAATCTTCTGCGTCGAGATGCAGCCGATCAGCCTCCCGTTGTCGCGCACGGGCAGCATCTTGAAATGGTACCGGTAGAGGTAATTCTCGACCAGTTCCCTGATATTGATCGAGGCAGGCGCGGTGACCGGATCGGGGTTCATGAAGCGGGCCACGGGGGCGCCCTGCAGGGACCTGCGGACCAGGACCTGCTGGTAGGACATCTGGGCGGCCGACCGCAGGAACATGCCGATCATGAATTGCCACAGCCCGCCGATCACATTGCCCAGGAGAATATTGACGACGCCGAGAAAGATGATGACGAGCCCGAAGGCCGAACCCAGCCGGGACGCAATGCGTGTCGCGCTGCGGAGGTCCTTCTTCCAGTGCCAGAGGGCGGCGCGCAGTACCCTGCCGCCGTCCAGGGGAAAGGCGGGGATCAGGTTGAACGCGGCCAGGACCCAGTTGATGAAGGCGAGGTAGCCCAGAACGCCGGTCACGGCAGCCAGTGCCTTCGACCCCTCCAGAGCCAGCAAAGCCACGTAGAAGGCCAGGCCCAGGACGATACTGGACAAAGGACCGGCGACGGCCATGTAGAACTCCGCCCGCGGTCCGGGCGGCTCGTCGTCCATCTCGGCAACACCCCCGAAGATGAAGAGGGTTATCCCTTTCATGGGCATGCCGAACCGGCGAGCTACGAGAGAATGGCAGAACTCATGGAACAGGATGGAAACGAACATGCCAGCGGCGCCGGCAAGGCCCATCCACCAGTAGGTACTGACTGCGAGCCCGAGCCTTGCATTGGGGAACAGGCCTACTGCCAGCGACCAGGTGACCAGGAGCGCCAAGATCAGCCAGCTGAGATCGACGCGCACCGCGAAGCCCAATATGCGAAACAGCGTTATTCCTTTGCCGAACATTTGCACTCCCTTCCGGAAGGCAGGAAACGGCCCCTCTTTATTTATTATTATTGTACCTCAGGAGGAGACTTTGCACCCGGAAGCAGCTATTTCCCGAAGAGTCCGGCGTATTTCCCGTAGCCCTCCCTGGCGAGGTCTTCCTTTGGTATAAAACGAAGGGCCGCGGAGTTCATGCAGTAGCGCAGCCCCGTGGGCCGGGGGCCGTCGTTGAAGACATGCCCCAGATGGGAATCGCCCTGCCTGCTCCTGACCTCGGTCCTCGTCGAGAAAAACCCGCGGTCCTCTTTTTCTACGATATTGCCCGGTTCCAGCGGACGGGTGAAGCTCGGCCATCCTGTTCCTGAATCGTACTTATCCAGGGAACTGAACAGGGGTTCACCGGAGACGATATCCACGTAGATGCCATCCTTCTTGTTGTCCCAGTACTCGTTCCGGAAAGGCGGCTCCGTGCCGTTCCCCTGGGTCACTTCATATTGCAGCGGGGTGAGCCGTTCTTTCAGCACCTTTTCCGAAGGTTTTACTCCGCCTTTTTCAGAGCCTGCTGCCGGTTGCATGGCCGCGTTCTCCTTTCCCCAGACCTTGTCCAGGTACTGGTCCCGTCCGGAATTGAAACGGTAGAACTTGTACCGGACCGGGTTCTTCTTGCCGTAGTCCTGATGATACTCCTCGGCGCGATAGAAGGGGCCGGCGGCCCGGATCTCGGTCGCGATCGGCCGGTCGAACTTACGGGACCCTTCCAGCCGCTGCTTCGACTCCTCGGCGAGCCTCTTCTGCTCTTCGTTGTGATAAAAGATCGCGGACCGGTACTGTTCGCCGCGGTCCACGAACTGGCCTTCGGCGTCAATCGGGTTGATCTGTTTCCAGAAGACGTCAAGCAGTTTTTCGTAGCTGATCTTCGCAGGGTCATACACGACCTCTACCGCTTCCAGGTGGCCCGTGCCCCCGGCGGACACTTCTTCATAGGTCGGGTTCGGCTTGCGGCCGCCCGTATAGCCGGAAATGACCTCCTGCACGCCGTCCAGTTTCTCGAAAGGCTGTTCCATGCACCAGAAGCAGCCGCCGGCGAAGATGGCTTTTTCCAGGCGGGGGGCCGTTCCTGCCTGGGACTGGAGCATCATCAGCGGCAGCAGTATCAGGGAACCCAGAATGATCTTCGTTATCATGGCATTTTTCCTCCATCCTTCTAGTTCCATTATACACCGCGGAAACAGGATCGGTGCGTAAAAAGGACCGTGAATGTCCTCTATTACAAACAAAAAAAGTTTGCTGTTCCCCCACGGTCAGGCAGTCCGGGGAGGCGTCTGCGGCGAACGGCCGCTCCGGCAGGAAATACTCCGGCAGGACACTCCGGCAGGAAATACTTGCAATTCCGCGGGCGTTTAGGTATTCTGCTTCCGCAGAACGGAAATTCGTTTCAAGTCCAAGAAGGAGAGCTGTATCTTATGAGTGCAACACCCGGGTGGTTCGAAAAAGATCTTTTGGAGACGTTCTACCTGATCGTCGAACAGTACAAGACCGGCGCGATCGACGAGCGGACCTTCTACGATAAGATCTTTACGATCGCCGAACGGTACGGCCGGCATGCGGGCAAGGATGAGATGAGCAAGAACCAGATGACGCTGTTCTCGTCATGAGGTCTCCCGCGTCAGGACTGACAGGACCGCAGGTCTGGAAATAAACTGGAAATAAGGGGGGTATGAGCGATGAGGAAACGTTTCACGGTAATGGGTTTGGTCGTTCTGCTTGCAGCAGCCATGGGGGGATGTGCATCGTTGTCTCCGGCGCCGAAGTCGGCGTCGGGCAAGGCTATCATCATTTACGTACATGTGGACCGGGGCATCGAGAACTCCTTCAACGATTACCAGATAAGGAACCGTCATCAGACGGGAGAGTATATGGAAAAGGACCTGAGTAATATGCTCAGAAAAGCAGGTTACGCTCCACGCATCATCGGCAAGCGGTCAGATTACAAACCGGCGCCGGATACCTACCTGCTGACGGTAAAGATCACTAATTACAACCCTGGCGCCAAGGCAGCGCGGATGTTCGTGGGGTATGGTGCGGGCGCCGTCACCATGCAAACCCATTATGAGCTTTATAACAAAGATCAGAAGTCGATCTTGGATGGCGATCTCGGCCACGGATCGTCGAAAGACTGGGCCTATGTGGTCAAGAAAATAGACAGGGATACCGCGAACGCGGTTACGGCAAAGTTGAGCGGAAACGCCGCCGAGTAGCTGCGGAACGCGATCAGTATTTCCGGAACTGACTGATAAACCTTCAAAAGGGAAGACTACCTATTCTTCCCTTTTTTATTCCCTCAGTCCTGTCTTGCCTTTCTTCCTGTCAGCCTCCGGTCTGCCTTTCCCTGTACAAAAAATGCCTTTCCGGGCGGTATACTATAAGGAAGAGAGCATGAAAC
>MHEA01000075.1:8632-11306 GCA_001805085.1 Nitrospirae bacterium GWC2_57_9 | reverse complement strand
GCTTCGAGGACTTCGGCACGCTGCGGGTGTTCAACGACGACACGCTCACGCCGGGCGCGGTCTGGCCGCTCCATCCCCATCGCGACAACGAAGTGGTCACCTATTGCGCAAGCGGGGAGTTCCGTCATGCCGACGAGCAGGGAAGGGGAGGCGTGCTCAGGAAGGGCTGGGTCCAGCACACCACGGTGGGCCGGGGCATGTGGCATTCGGAGATCAACAACCGCCCCGACGAGCCGATGCGGTTCATCCAGATGTGGTTCTATCCGTCACGGACCGGGTTGAAGCCGTCGGTGGAACAGAAAGCGGTGGAGCAGCGGGAACGGACGGACCGTTTGCTGCCGATCGTCTCGAACAAGGATGACGACGCGCTCCCGATCATCTCCGATGCCCGTGTCCTGTCCTCGTTCCTGCACGCGGGCAGGTCCGTGCACTATGATTTGGATGAGCGGCGCGGCCTGTACCTCGCCGTGCTGGAGGGCGGACCCATCACCGTGAACGGGACCAGAGTGCCTGAACTGGGGTCGGCCATGGTCAGCGAAGAGCCGGCGATCGATGTGACGGCGGAGCACGACGCCGAACTGCTGCTGGTCGACGTAAAAAGGTGATCTCACCGGACGGTTTCTTCTTGCGCTTTCAGGCAGAGGTTACGCACGGTGCGGAAGTCCAACTACGATGAAGTCATTTTTCAGCCAAGAGATCCGCTCCTGGCAGGATTTCCTGAAGCTGCCCCACATCTCCGAGGACGCCTGGGTCTACCGGGGACAGTCCCGGGACTGGCAGCTCAAGACCAGCCTCGAGCGGGCCTGCGAGCAATCCGCCATCGACCTCCGGCATGCCCCGGCCATCGAAAAAGCCCTCATCGATAATTTCCGGCGTCGTTATGACGGGAACGACCGGCAATTCGTGAACGACGACACCCTGTACTGCCTCGCGCTGATGCAGCATCACGGCGCTCCGACCCGCCTGTTGGACTGGACCTATTCTCCCTATATCGCGCTTTACTTTGCGCTCGAAAAATCCGAAGGCAACAGCGTGATCTGGTGCCTCAACCAGAAGTGGTGGATGGCGTCGGCGCGCCGCATCGTCGGGGACGAGCGGTTCGAACAGAGGAACCGGTACGAGACTAGGAAAGACGCGTCGTTCATCCCCCTCTATATGACGATCCGGCCCTATAAGATGGTATACCTGGAGAACCCCTATTTCTTCAATTCCCGCCTGAATATCCAGCAGGGCGTATTCCTTTGCACCGGCGACGTGACCTCGCCCTACCAGGACAACCTGAAAGCACTGGAAGGCTGCTCGGATGCAGGGGCCGTCATCAAGATCGATTGCGAGATGCGTACCGAGAACAGGCTCCAGGCCCTGAAGGAGCTGAACCGGATGAACATCCACCGAGAAAGTCTTTTCCCGGGGCTCGACGGCTTCGCGCAGGCCCTCGCTCTCCGGCTCGGCATGTATCTCAAGTTCCAGAACGAGTAGGGACTGTTCCGCGTTACCGTTGCGAAGGGAGGCGGAGCACGCTTTCATGCTTATCGGGAAACAAAAAATGCCCTCCGAGGATCCGGAGAGCATTGTTATTCCAATCGCTATTTCCCCGCAGTGCCGCTCGGCGTCGAGGTCGGTGCGGAACCAGGCTGCCCCGGGGCTTGTCCGCCCTGTTGCTGCCCGCCCTGCTCGCATCCGCTCAAGGCGCAGATCGCAACCAGCGCTCCTGCCGCTATGATTCCGGTGATCTTTTTCATTGTCTTTCACCCCCTTTCCGATAAGTTTCGTACATAACCTATGGCCAATCAGGCAACGGTCCCTTTAATCCGGTTTCCTGAAAAGGTCCCGTTGATGTTTGACCGCCTCGTAATAACAACCGTCATTTCCCGCGGCCCGGCAGGCGTCCGCCAAATGTCCCTGTGCCTGCGACAGCAGTTCCCGGTCGTCTCCCGGAAGCGTTGCCACTGCTTCCTTCAATGCCGTGACCGCATCGCCGGCATTTCCCTGCTTCAACAGGATCACGCCGAGTGTGTCGAGATAGAACGGCCGGTGCGCAGGGTTCAATTTCATTGCCTCGATCACGTGTTCGGTTGCGATCTCCAGTTTCCTGCCGGTCCGTATGTAGACCCAGGCGAGATTGTTCCGCACATCGCCGTTCCCGGGATCGAGATCGATCGCCTGCCGGTAGGCCGATTCCGCCTGCACATAGTCGCTGATCCGAAAGGAAAGGTCTCCCAGCAGCAGCAGGGAGGAAACCCGTTTTCTGTCCTTCTTAACGGCCTCCTGGTACTGCACCACGGCAAGATCGGACTTTCCCTGGCCTTCATAGATCCGTCCCAGCTGCTCGTGGTCCTCGGCCGTCAGCGGATCGTGGAGGATGATGACCCGCGGGACAGAACACCCGGCGGGCAGCAGCGATGATGCCAGGAAGAGAAGGACCGGCCACAGGGCCGGCTTGAACGCGATCAGCCTCATGGTGCTTCCTTCCCCCCGGCCGTCTCCGGCCTGGCCACGAGCATCCAGTATCCGGCGCGTCGCCATTTCTCCATGAACCGGTCGTACGCAACCACTTTGTTCTCTATCACTCCATCATGGAAAACGACCAGGCGCCGTTCGTCGTCAAACCCGATGACCGTAACGTAATGCGGCTTGCGATAAGGTCCAAAGCCGAGATCGAGAAGACAAATAG
>MHEA01000075.1:7253-8583 GCA_001805085.1 Nitrospirae bacterium GWC2_57_9 | reverse complement strand
TGGGCAGTGAGCCGCGCAGCCGCTTGTTGTATACGCATGCCGTGATCCGTTCGGGACTGGCAGGACGGCCCCAGAACGAGGCTACGGCGGCGAGAGCTGCAGGACCGCAAAGCTTCTCTTCCTGGCGAAAGAAGGGTACTCCTTCGATATAATGACCGCGCGCCTCGAGGCCGGTGCGCAGGGACTTGAAATCCGCTGCGCATCCCGATGCAAAGAGGAAGAGCAGGACGATCAGAAGCGATGCCCGGCATTTGCTGACCGCCGGGAAGGCGTTCCCGGAATTGTGCGCAGCAATCCCGCGCCTTGGCATCCCCCGGCTCCCGCCGGGGTTGGAAAGCGCTTCCTCGCGACCGTGAAGAATGAGGCGCCGCGAGTAAGCAGTTCGCCCGACACTTAGCGCTTCGCACTCCGTAAACGTCGGGTGCAAGCCGGGAGGTCGCGATGTTGAGGGGAGCCTCCGGCTCCTGCCGGAGGGGGCTCCACTCCGGCGACTGTTCTCTTTTCCGGGCATCGCTCCCTCCTGGGGTCACCTTCGGCTACCGGATAATGATGCTGTGGCCGGTAAGTTCGAGGACCCCTACGACGATCACGACGCCAAGAAGAACGATCACCAGGGCATCGACTATGCCTGCTCCCGCCTGCAGAGAATCCAGCCGGGATGCGAACTGATGGATCTGCTCGTCGGAAAGTCCATTCATCCGCTCCATTGCTTCCTCGGACGAAAGGCCTATGTCCATGAGCCGCTGTTTTACGATGGACGATTCCAGGGTGCGCTGGATCGTGGCCAGGTCCGCTGTGCGGGAATCAGAGGCGCTGCTCGGGATGAACATTGCCCAGCCTTGTCCCGGAAGGCTGAACGTCAATGTTGTGAACGCCAGCCAGACCGAGAGCACTTTGATGATGACCTTGTTTTCCATGGCGGCGCTCCTTTCTTTGTGCATGCAGAGGGAAGTGATTCCCGGCACTTAAGTTTCATAGAATACCGGGCAGTATGGCAAGTTCCTTTTCTTATTCTAGCACCGTTTTTTTCCCCGATTCATTTCAGGGGCGCTGCTGCTTCTACCTGATGTATTATACTTATTGATAGATGTTCACGGCCGCGCCGGATCAACACAGCACGGAGCAAATTCATCAATGGATATAACCTTCCAGGCTCTAAAACGGCTGGTTCCCCTTTTCATCATGCTGTTCGCCGCGGGTATCGCTTCCCATCCAGCCCTTGCTGAAACGGCGGCAGAGGGACAGGCCGGGGAAGGTGAAACAGCACGGCGCTTAACGGAGCGGCCGGAAGGAAGGAACCCCCTGACCGGCGGCAGGCTGCTCTATTTCC
>MHEA01000075.1:4212-7247 GCA_001805085.1 Nitrospirae bacterium GWC2_57_9 | reverse complement strand
GCGATCTTTATCCTCCCTATGCCGCGGACCCTTTTCGCGTGGGCTTCGGCTTTCAGCCGGTCCACGTTACCAGGGTGGATATCCCGAACACAACCAGCAGCCGCGTCAATCTCCGGGCCGGCGGCCAGGTGGGCGTTGTCCGCTCGCTGTCCGCGGACGATCCGGACCTGGGCTGGCAGGTGAGCCTCATCGGCGGTTTTAATGATCAGAACGACGTGCGAAATTCCCTGGACAACATCGGATGGGACGGGCATTACGGCATTATCTTGACGGCAACGCCGATCCACGACCTGGCCTTCAAGCTCGGTCTGCTGCACACCTCGAGCCATGTCGGCGATGAATTCATGGAACGGACCGGCCGCGCCCGGATCAGCTATACCAGGCAGGAATTAGCCGCGGGCGTGAGCTGGTTCATGAACGAACGCTGGCGTGTCTATACGGAAACGGGCAGGGCCTTTTCCATGAGCAATCGCGAACTCCAGCGGCCCTGGAGGGGCCAGGCAGGCATTGAATACGAGGCTCCGCCGGCGATCTGGAGCAAACGCCTGGCATGGTATGCCGCCACCGATCTTCAGGCCACTCAGGAGCGCGAATGGAAAGTCGACGCCGCGGTACAGACCGGGTTCGTTATGCGCGCCGAGGGCAGGACCTGGCGGATCGGCGTCGAATGGTACCACGGCAGGCCGCCCATGGGTGAGTTCTTTCAATTCACGGAACGATACCTGAGCATCGGGCTCTGGATCGATATCTGACCACCCGGTCACTCCGCCTTCTCCCGCTGCCGGTTTGTTGCTTTCCGGAACGGCATTTGCTATTGCTATCATGTCCGCGACTGTTTTTTTCCAGCCAAGAGGATGACGCTGCTTGAATTGAGCGCTGCGGGTTAGCGAGCGAACACCATAATGTTCCAACCTTAAGAATCGAGATTCCCTGCAGATGCCTATACGAACCTTCATTTGCTGCAGGGAGCTTCAATATCCTCTTGGTTTGCGAAGAGCCTTCCCGTTCGACTGATAAATAAAAATCAAAATTAAGGCTGAACTGCTTCTCGACCTCTCCGTGCTATAGTGAAAAAATTAACTCGCCGAGGGGACGGAAGAATGCGGGCATGGTGATGCTGCTTTTTTCCCAGATACTACATCTCAAGAGGAGGTCAGCAATGAAAAAGTCGTTCCTTTGGTTCTTAACCTGTCTCGTGCTTCTCGCAAGCAGTGTGGTCTATCTTGCTGCATGCAGCCGAAACAGCGACGGCGGGTCCGGGACCGCGCTCGGGGGCGCTGCGGGAGGAGGCTCCAGCATGTTCGCCCGCGGAGTGGTAACCGGCACCGGAAGCCTGATGATCAACGGTATGGATTTCAATACGGACAATGCGAACTTCATGGTAAACGGCAACTCGGGAACTGCCGCCGATATGAGGCGCGGGCAGGTGGTCAGTGTGAGGGGCAATACGATCGGTTCGACCGGTACCGCTTCCGATGTCATGTTCGCGAACGACATGACAGGGCCGATCAGCGCTATATCGGGAACATTCAGTTCAGAAATGGTCTCGGCAGGTACGATGACGATCTTCGGGCAGACCGTCAAAGTGGACGGGAACACGATGTTCCAGCCTGAAGGTTTCGATCTCTCCGCCCTGGACCGCGGGACAGTGGTGGAGGTCAGCGGTTTCCCCGACGGCATGGGGACCTTGATCGCCACGTTGGTGCAGGTCCGTCCGAATGCAGCGCAGTTTAACGTTCAGGGCATCGTATCTGCGGCATCAGGCAGTACATTCACTTTGCTCCCTAACGGAAACGGCAATCCCTTGCAGGTGATGCTGGCATCAGGCGGCACGGGTACCGCGACCGGCGGACCAGCAGGAACGGGCGGCATTTCGAAGGGGAAGTTCGTGGATGTGAAGATCGACCCTGCGACCGTTACCCTTGGCTCGACGACGGTTACCGCCCGGGACGTGGCCCTGGAGAGCGGTTTAAATCCTCGTGAGAGCGATCTGGTCTTTCTCGAAGGCTTCCCTTCCAATATCGGCTCGAATACCTTCGAGATGGGAGGCATCAGGGTGAACGCAGGATCCGAAACGATGCCGATACCCGGTCAGCGCATTGCAGTGCACGGAAGGTTTTCTAACGGCGTTCTCAATGCCGATATGATCGCTCCTGCAGGTGCAGCTGAACTTACGATGGGTGCTATTATTTCCATCAGCGGCACGGGTACAGGAACGACAGCGGCCGGTGGAACCGCCGGGACAGGCACGGGAGGAACAGGAGCCGGCAGCGGTACAAGCTTCGGGACCGGGGCAGGCGGCACCGGTACGAACGTCGGGACGGCAGGCACCGGTACCTTTACACGTAATTTCATCAACACCGGTACGGGGTTCAATACGCCAGGAGTCGGCACCGGTACGAACGTCGGGACGGCAGGCACCGGTACCTTTACACGCAATTTCATCAATACCGGGACCGGGTTCGATACGGGAACAGGCGCCGGCACTGATACAGGCGCTGGGATTAACACCGGCACCGGATTTGGCACGGGAGGAACAGGAGCCGGCACCGGGGTCAGCGCCGGCGCTCCAGGCACAGGAAGCGCTGCTGGTGCGGGAGCAGGTGGAACAGGTACTGTTTCATCAGCGACGGGTACCATTATCATGATCGTGAACGGTGCCACGTTTGATATCGGCAAGGCAAAAATCACCATGAACGGGAAACCTGCATCTGTTGCCGATTTGGTCCCGGGTAAACAGGTGATCGTCAAGTCGATCGTCAATAATTTCGCAAGCATTCTGGATCAGGGCGCCGGGACGTCTGGAGCCGGGGCAGGCGGCACCGGTGCCTCCAGTGCCGGAACAGGCACTGGAGGCACAATCAGCACAACGTCAGGCACTAACTTCCGGACCACTGCAGGAAACACGGGTTTCGGTAGCGGCACGAGCCAGGGTGCGAGCATCGGGCTCGGTTCGGGCAGCACGGCAACCGGTACAGGTATTGGTTCCGCAGGCACAGGTACGAGCTTCGGAACGGGCGTTGGTATCGGTACCG
>MHEA01000075.1:0-4198 GCA_001805085.1 Nitrospirae bacterium GWC2_57_9 | reverse complement strand
GCGGCGCGGGCCTTGTGCAAAGGGCGATCGCGATCTGGATCATAGACAACGTGCATGGTCCGGTCACGGCGGTATCAGGCAGGCTGACTTCGACGCCGTCAGGTACGATTCGGAACAGCACGAATTCAGATGCGACGCTGACCATCTTCGAGCAGCGGATCCTGGTGGACGGCTTCACCCGGTTCGGTGCTCAGCTTCAGAATATGCTCAGCTCGGCTACCAACAGCACAGTGACCTTGCAGACGGGGACCGTTGCGGAAGTGAGCGGGATCGCCGACGGCAGGGGAGCGCTTCTGGCCACCCTGCTTGATACGAGGTCTACCGCGACGGAATACCACGTGAGAGGCATTGTCTCGGGCGTGACGGGCAGCCCGGTCATGAACTTCACGGTCACGCCGGTGCCGGACGGTACGCCGCTAACGGTTTCACTCGCTTCGGGGGCCACGACGACAGCGAAGATCACTGACGGGATGACCGTGAACGTGATTGTCGATGCCGCCACCTTCAATCCCGGATCGACCAGTATTGCCGCAAGGGTGGTTGATCCGGTGTTCGAGCCGATACCGGCGGAGAACGATCTCGTCAATATGGAGGGGTTCATATCCGATTTGTCGGGGAATACTTTCACGATGAACGGCATGGATGTCCGCGCGGGAACGTTGCCGGCGGCCGGACTCGATACCGGCAGGGTCCGTGTCCGGGGAACCATGTCGGGAGGGACCATTCGGGCAACCAGCGTCGGCGTTCGGTAGCGAGCATCGACGGCAGCAGATCTCAAGGGCAACCATAGGGTTGCCCTTTTTTATGTCTCCCTGAGGCGACCTTTCGGAAAACTTCTCATCAATCTTTCGGATTGATAAGCGGATCCAGCACCTTGAAGGGAAGCTCGAGGATGCTTCTCATGATCCGCAGCAGGTTCCCCCCGATCGCTTTGGGGTCAAGGGGTTTGATATCGGGGTCGTTCAGGTCGCCGGTCACCCGGACCGGGACGGTTATCAGCCTGTTGGCCAGGATGTTCCGGATAAGCGGGATTCTGCTCAGGATATACTCGATCGTCTTGAACGGGGCGACTAGAACGGTCATCTCTATGCGGTTGGCCGCAAAATCAATGCGGCCTTCGGCTGCGAGATTCAGTGTCGCTCCTTCCAGCACGGCTTCCGTGAACAAAAGCCGGCCGTTCCTGATGTCACCCCTGATCTTGATGGTCCGGTAGGCGAACCCGTCCCTTCCCAGGTCCGGCAGTTTTCCCCGCAGCAGCTCCGTCACATTCAGAAAGGCGAAGATCCTTGCCAGCAACGGGTAGGAATAGATCTTTCCGTTTCTCGCTGAAAAATCCACTCCCCCCTCGAGCGAACGGAGCAGTCCCTCGCGGCCCCTGCCTCTGGCATGAAGCCTGGCGGTGAGATCGAAGGTGCCGCTGATCCGCTTGTTGCTGGAAAGGCAGGCGAGAGCAGGCTCAAGGGGCTGCTCCCGTGCTGCGGGCTGAAGATCGAACATCAGGTCCTGCTCGAACGGCTGGAGGTGTCCCGGCACGGATATCCCGCAAAGGGCGGACTCGACAACCTGGATCCGTACACTGTTGCGGTCAAGGAAGACGCCGGCCTTGACCGGTTTGAAGACGTAACCTCCCAGCAGGAGCTCCTTCAGCGTCACCCTGATCGTGCCCTGTACCATCCGGGGGCCGCTCCGCTGAGCCTCAACCGCATCAGCGGCAGCTGCCATGCCGGAAATAAGTCTCTGGATCCGGTCCAAGGACAGGGTTCCGGTCTGCAGATCGAGGTCTACGTTAAATCCCTCGGCAAAGCCGTTCACCCGCCCCTTCACTTCGAACGGCGTCGCTCCCCACAGAAAAGAAGCGGCATGGATGGTCGCGGTCCTGCCCTCGGCTTGGAGCTCGATCTGCCTGATCGTGACCGGCTCTGCCTGGCCCTGATGGAAAAAAAGACCGGCGCCGGACAGGCTGCCCCGGGCAGTCGAATCGCGGGGCCTGTCGAACCGCACGCGTGCGCTCAGATCTCCCCGAACCCAGCCTTGATGGACCGAAGGGCTCTCCAATATTTTGTTAACGGTCTTTTCCTGCAGCACCCCCCGGAAGGTGAAGGCGAGAAGGGTTGCCGTGCGGTCGAGCGAAAGAAAGGTCCGGTCGCGCTCATCCTCGATGATCAGTTCTTGGATCAAGAGTCTTCCCGGGTCTTTCTTCAGGTCCACCGTCACGACAGTTCCATTCCCAAACAAGGCTTTTCCCGCGAGACCGACGACCGGTCCTTCCTTCCAGGTGAAATGAAGGCGGGGGACCGAGAGCGGTCCGCGGGGAACCATATCGGGACGGACCTTGAAGCGGTCAGCGCTCCAGCGAATGAGCTCTCTGCCGAACCTTCCGCGCAGCGAGACATCAACGGCGCGGATGCGGTCAAGGGAACCGGCAAGGGAAATGCGTCCGGTGGCGGTGGAATCAAGCAAGGCTGCTTCCAGATCCGTGAAGGAGAGCTCCCGGGAGGCGGCGCTGAACAGGCCGGCATTGAGCCGAAGGGCGTTCCGGAAAAGAGGGGACTGGAACTCGATTCCCGCAAGACTGCCCGCTGCAGAAAGTTTCCACCGGTCCTGATGGAGCAGGGGGCCGACGAACCGGATCTGGGAGAACCTGACGGCTCCCCGCATGCTCTGTATATCCCGCAGGCGGTCCTTCAGACCCAGCCAGAGGCGTCGTTCATAAATGTCTTCGAGAAACACGACGGCACTGCCGGAACTGATATCGAGGTAAGGGGTCTTTTTCCAGCGGAATCGGGCAGTAGCTCCCGATAGGGAGGATCTTCCCCCGGAAACGGACAAGTCCCTGACGGCGATGCTGTTCCTCCCGGCAAGGACCGCGCCTTTCATGGAAACAATTCCCCAGCGCGAGGTCTTTCCTCTTAATTTCACGGAGAAGCCTTTCGGCAGCAGCCCGATGGTCCCGTTGATCTCATCCATGGCCGCGAGAACCTGACTTGTTCCGCGGATCGTAACCTTGCCGTTCAGAACGTCGGCGAAGAATTCAGGGCCGATCCGGCGCACCTCGTTGACCGCAGATTCGAGCTCCGCCCGGGTTTCCTGGAAGACGGTCCGGGGGTCTTCCGGAGCTGCACCGGGCTCCTCGGTCAAGTGCACAATAACATCGGGCCTGTCCAACCTTACCTTTGCGATCCTGACATCGCCCCGGATCAGAGGGAGCACCTCGGGATAAATACGTGCAGCCCGAAGGGTGATTTTCAGTTTTCCGGGCACGGCGATGACCGGATCTGTCAGATCGAGGGCGGGGCGGGGAAAGAGAGCAAGCTTAAGGTGTCCGAACGAGAGCATCCCGCCGGATCGATCCAGAACGGCAAGCCGGATCTGCTGTTGAAGAGGATCCCGGTTCATCAACCAGGTCCCGAGCAGGATCAGTACTACCGGGAGGACGAGGACTGGCAGCGTACATTTTAATGCTTTTTTGGGGAAGC
Source organism: Nitrospirae bacterium GWC2_57_9 (assembly GCA_001805085.1). Classification (GTDB taxonomy): domain Bacteria; phylum Nitrospirota; class UBA9217; order UBA9217; family UBA9217; genus MHEA01. Next base: position 722 of record MHEA01000075.1, on the reverse strand, counting down.
TCTTTTTTGCTGTCATGGGTAGGCGAGCCGGGATGAGCGCATTACTTCCAATACTATCAGTATAATATTTTTTCGCTTGCCCATATTCGGGACGAAGGTCTATTGCGCAGTGCCTGACCGTATTTTTCTTCAGAACCCTATTCTTCAGTTCGTGACATGTTTTTTTATTTTTTTTTGTGAAAAAATATATTTAATAGTTATCAGTTAATCATATAATTAATCATGTTTCTGTTACTATTCTGCAATTTAATTCAATACCCTAAAAATACCCTTAAAAAAAGATTGCATTATGTAAGGAAATGTATAATGATACGAATGTCTTTTTATGCAACAAAAGTATTAGTAAATGGACTGCTGTTAGTTGCATTTTGCTTCATTAAGTAAGCCCTTCCCGCCAGACCAAATGAACTACATAAATTGTTATCAACAATGGAACAGCAGGTGATTCCGCGGCCGCTTTCCTTTTTACCTTTTTTTTTGGAGGTGCAGTAATGAACAGAAACAGAACAGACTCGGTATTTTCAGCTCCGTCACGGCTCGCGCTGTTCGTCCTTGTCCTGATGTTTGCTCTCCTGGGAGGCTGCGGAGGGGGCGGCGGCGATTCGCCGCCAACAAATGTCGGCGGCGGATACACACTTGTCGTTTCCGGCGGCATATTGAATGACGGGTCCGGGACGAACGGGCTTGTTGTTCTTGCCACGCTCCGGAGCGACGCGGGAAAT
>MHEA01000074.1:4991-6566 GCA_001805085.1 Nitrospirae bacterium GWC2_57_9 | reverse complement strand
TAGATACGTCCATAGCAATATCAACCTAGATATAAAGGATTATGATTATTGCGCCCAACACCATTACCGTTGCATACCAGCGCACTAACCCCAGCTGTAAACTCGATATAATACTGCCGCCGCCTAAGAGCGAACCTGCAACACCCCTTACGGCATGGTCTATCACGGCGGTATCCACAGCCTTCCAGAAGAATTCAGACATCAACATATAGGTATCTATGAAGACCGCCTTATAGACCTTATCAAAGTACCATGCGTTTGTGAGGATGTTATAAACTGCACCAAACTTATCACTAAGCATGGCAGGCACCTCCCTGCCTTCAGGTGTAACATAGAAAAAGTAGGCAAGGCCGACACCGCTGAAGGCCATAACGGCCGAGACCAGCATCAAAAGCATCTCCGGCGACCCTGCAGGGGCATGCCCTTCTCCCTCAGCCAAGGTTTCTGCAGTTACACCTTCAAGGACTTTCTCACTCTCAGCAGCCTCCTCACTTTCGACAACCGCGGTCTCATCCTCCGCTGCCAGGGCGACACCCTTATTTGAAGGTTCGGCCGTGGCGTGAACCTCAGGGTTGCCGAAGTTCGGCGCAAGGAAGTTGCTTATACGGTCGCCGCCGCCGAGCACGTGCGGGACACCCATGTATCCTCCCACGGCCGCCAGCAGGGCAAGCAGCACAAGGGGTATAACCATCACCGTCCCGGGGTGATGAATGTGCACGTCCCATCTCTTCTCACCGAAAAAGGCCATAAATATAATCCTGAAGGTATAGAAGCCCGTCATACTAGCCGTAATGACTATAAGGGCCCACATCAAAAATCCGCCGTTGACAAAAGTGGCGTGAAGGATGGCGTCCTTGCTGAAGAAACCCGCAAGCCCCGGTATACCGGACATGGCCAATGCGCCTATGGTAAACGTATAGAAGGTGGCGGGTATATACTGCCTCAGTCCGCCCATATTCCTTATATCCATCTCGTCGTGGAGGGCATGAATGACCGCGCCGGAACCCAGGAACAAAAGGGCCTTGGCAAAGGCATGGGTAAGCAGGTGGAATACGGCCGCCGCAGGGGCGCCCACCCCCAGGGCCAGGAACATATGCCCAAGCTGACTTACGGTGGAATATGCCAATATCCTCTTTATATCCGTGTGCACCAGCGCCACCGTGGCAGAGATGAAGGCGGTCAGCAGGCCAGTTATCCCAACTATCTGCAACGATACCGGTGACAGCTCAAATATGGGGTAGCACCTGGCCACCAGGTATACGCCTGCGGTCACCATGGTGGCGGCGTGTATGAGTGCGCTGACCGGTGTAGGCGCTTCCATTGCATCGGGCAGCCACGTATGCAGAGGTATCTGTGCGGATTTGCCCACCGCCCCGGCAAAAATAAGGAGGGCTATCCACATGGCCATCCTCGAATCAATGACCTTTGCCGGGTCTTCAAACACGCTGTGGAAGTGGATGGTGCCGAACTGCACAAATACCAGCATTATACCCAGGGCAAAGAAGAAGTCGCCGAAGCGGGTGACCACAAAGGCCTTCAGACCCGCTGCCGCCGCCGTGCGCTTCTCATACCAGA
>MHEA01000074.1:0-4968 GCA_001805085.1 Nitrospirae bacterium GWC2_57_9 | reverse complement strand
AGGCCGACGCCTTCCCACCCGAGATAGAGCAGCAGCAGATTGTCGGCAAGGACGAGCGTGAGCATGGAGCCGACGAAGAGGTTCATGTATGCAAAGAACCGGCTGTAACCCTCCTCGCCGCGCATGAACTCTACGGAATAGAGATGGATCAGGAAACCCACGAACGTGATGACGAGCACCATGAGCAGGGAAAGGGGGTCCAGCAGAAAGGAGACCCCGGCCTCGTAGTTGTCGAATTCCAGCCAGGTCCAGAGTTTCTGAACAACGGCGTCTCTGTGAGTCCGTCTGCCGAGGAAATCGATCGCCGTGACGGCCGCAAGAAGGGCTGACATGCCGACGGACCCCGCACCCACGGCGGCCACCGTGCTCCGCGAGAGGCTGCGGCCGAGGATGGCCAGGACGAGGAACCCGGCAAAAGGCAGCGCCGGTATGAGGAATATAAGGTTCATCATGTCAGGATCTAGCCCCTCATGGTGCTCGCGGCATCGGCGTCGAGCGTCTTGAACGTATTGTAAAGCTGCAGCACGAGCGCCAGGCCCACGGATACCTCCGCCGCGGCCATGGTCAGGATAAAAAGGAACATGACCTGGCCGTCAGGCTGTCCCCAGCGGGCGCCGGCGACCACAAAGGCAAGCCCTGCTGCGTTCAGCATGACCTCGATGGACATGAGCATGAACACGATGTTCCTGCGCACGAGAACTCCGCCAAGGCCGAGCACGAACAGCGCGGCAGCGAGGATAAGGCCGTGCTCCACCGGGATTGCTGAAATCATGCTGGTTCCTTTCCGGGACGATCCCTCGGATTTTTGCTTCAAGTACTGCTGACCGTCAGTGCCTGTGCGGTCTTCCCAGATGATAGGCGCCGATCAGGCCGGCCAGGAGCAGGAGGGAGGCCAGTTCCACACCCAGGACGTAGGGGCCGAACAGGGCGATGCCCACCGCCTTCGGGCCCGAATACTCTTGGGAGAAGTATTGCCCCTCCACTGACAGAAACAAATAGAGAAGCTCCGACCCCAGAACCAGGACCAGGAATGAAGGCCCGATCCATGTCCGGGGGCTCAGCCACTGGGATTCCTGCCTGGCCGCATCGGAACCGAGGTTCAGCATCATGATGACGAACACGAAGAGCACCATGATGGCTCCGGCATAGATAATCACCTCGAGGGCTGCGGCAAAGGGCGCGCCCAGCACGAAAAAGACCAGCGCGACCGCGAGGAGCGAAACAATGAGATACAGAAGCGCATGAACAGCGTTCGTCCTCGTAATGACCATGAAGGTCGAGAGGATCGCTACCAGGCCTGATATATAAAAGAGAAGGTCCATATTTTTTAACAAAGCAAGTCAGAACAACTTTCACCACAGAGACACAGAGGCACGGAGAAAAAAATACATAAACAAAGTGATATCGAACTACGGCTCGATCGCTAAAGCAACAGGGATTTGACATCCACCGGCTTTTCCTCTTCAGTTCCTTCGCCTTTTCCTCTTCCGCCGACAGCGATGCCCGCCACCTGGTAATAATTATAGCCGTGGTACTTTCCCTGTCCCTTTATCAGAAGGTCTTCCTTCTCATATACGAGGGACTTCCTTTTATATTCGCTCATCTCGGCGTCCGGCGTAAGCTGTATAGCGTAGGTCGGGCATGCCTCTTCACAGTAGCCGCAGAAAATGCAGCGGGAAAAATTGATCCGAAAGAAGGAAGGGTACCTCCTTCCCGTCTCATCGACGGCCGTCTGGAGCGCTATGCAGTCGACGGGGCAGGCCACCGCGCAAAGGTAGCAGGCAACGCACCGTTCTTTGCCTTCGGGGTCCCGGGACAAAATGATGCGGCCTCTCCACCGGGGCGGCAGCCGCTGCTTCTCCTCGGGATACTGGATGGTTACGCGTTTGCGGAACATATGGAGGAACAGGGTGCCCATGGTCTTTATCAAGCTGAACATGACTTTTCACCTCACGACCTTGCGAGAACGATCGCCCCCGTGACCAGCAGGTTCGCCAGGACCAGGGGCAGCATCACCTTCCATCCGAAGGCCATCAATTGATCGAACCTGAGCCGCGGGAGCGATGCGCGGAGCAGGATGAACAGGCAGATGAACACGAACGTTTTCAGAAAGAACCAGACGAACGGCGGCAGCACCGGCCCGAGCCAGCCTCCGAGGAACAGGGTCGTGATCATGGCCGCGATCAGGGTGATCCCGAGATATTCGCCCACGAAGAACATCCCGAACTTCAACCCCGAATATTCGGCATGGAAGCCGGCGACCAGTTCGTTCTCCGCCTCGGGCAGGTCAAAGGGCAGGCGGTGGGTTTCGGCCACGCCGGCAATGAGGAATATGACGAAAGCCGGAAACTGAGGGATCACGAACCAGAGGCCGCGCTGCGCTTCCACGATAGCGCTCAGGTTGAACGATCCGGTCAGCATCACCACGCCCATGAGCGAAAGGCCCATGAAGACCTCGTAGCTCAGCATCTGGGCCGCTCCCCGGAGGCCGCCGAGCAGGGCATACTTGCTGTTCGAGGCCCAGCCGGCCAGAACGACGCTGTAGACGCCGAGGGAGGACATGGCAAGGAAGAACAGCAGGCCGATGTTCAGGTCCACGATGCCGATCCCCGGAGCAAAGGGAATGACGGCAAAGGACAGGAACGTGGTGACCATGATGATCGCGGGAGCGAGTACAAAGACCGGCTTGTCCGCGAACGGAGGGATCCAGTCCTCCTTGAAAAAGATCTTGATCATATCGGCAGCGACCTGCAGCAGCCCGAACGGTCCTACCCGGTTCGGCCCGTACCGGTCCTGCCAGAGGGCAAGCAGCCGCCGCTCCAGCCAGATGAGCCCCGCACTGACAGTGGTAAGGCCCAGGAGGATGACAATGATGACCGCGAGCTGTATGAGTACCTGGTTCATCTGCTCATCCTGGCCTTTCCGTGGTCTTCGAAAGCGTACCCCAGGCAGGCAGATCCGCTGTCCGGAGCAGGCCGCCGAACAGGGCAGCCGAACCTTCAGGAAGACCGCTCATTTGCTTCACCGGAACGATGAAAGTCCCGTTGTTCACCTTGATGACGACCTCTTCCCCCTCGGTCAGATTCCGGTCCTGCATCCGCTTCAGATCCAGTCCGACATAGGGCCGCGCAGCCAACTCCGCGATCCAGGGGGCCAGAAGACTTCTGTCTTCGGACCCGTGGATATGGTGAACAGGCACAAAAAACAATGCCTCAGCGCGGGGAACAAAGGCAGAGGGCACCTTTTTAAAGTAGGCGATGCCCGCCGTCTGCTGAGGCTCGATCAGGCGGCGCCCCGGGTCTCCTCCCTGCAGCGGACCTCCGACCTCGCTCTGGAATTTGTTCATGGCCTGCGGTGAATTCCATTCCGGCGCCCAGAAGCGCGGGATCAGTGCGGACGGCGGACGGCCGTGGTAACCCTCCATCGAGAATGCCAGGGGAGAGTCGGGATCCTTCGGCGGTCTGGGTTCGAAAACAGTAGAGTCGGCATGCATGGCTGTCCGCCCGCTGTACCGATGCGATTGACGCGGGATCTTCATGCCGGCTATCCGGAACGCGGCCGGGGGTGCGATGTCCGGCACCGCGCTGAACAGGGGCAGGGTAACGGCCAGGGCGGTTATCACGTCGTCCAGCCCTTCCCATTCCCGCCCTCCTGCATGACCGGCCGCGGTCATCATGTCCCTCAACCAGCGCCAGCTCTCCTGTATCCCGCCCTTGGGCACGAATACCTGGTAGAACCGCTGCGCCCGGCCTTCCAGATTGACCAGCGTTCCGTCAGTTTCTGCAAAGGTCGCAGACGGCAGCACGCATGCAGCCTTCCCGGTCGTTCGGGACTCCAACTGATCGAGCGCGATCAGGTGCTTTACCCTGCTGAAGAAATCGTTCACCGCACTCTCATCGGCACGCCGGTACAGATCGTTCTCGAGAACGATGAGCGTATCCGCCTTTCCTTCCTGTACAGCGTGAAAGGCTCGAGCGATGCTGCCGGCATTCATCATGGCAACACCCAGGGTATTGCATTCGGGAACAGCATAGCACAGGCCGGGACTCCGGCCGGGGCCAGCGAGGGCCGTTGCCACGTTCGCGGCCGCCTGGATAACCACATCGCTGCCGCATCCCGTACCGGAAACAACAAGCGGCCTCTTGGCATTCCTGAGCTCCGCTGCGATCGCCTCGGCAAACCTTCGTTCCGGTTCTTTCAGGCCGGTAACAGCCGGAAATTCGCTGTTCAACTCATGGGCAACAGCAAACCCGAAGCGGGCAATGTCATCAGGCGTGCCGTGGACCAGGCGGGATGCGGCATCGTCCAGTTTGGTCGGGTAGGGCGAAGCGATGGAGAGCCTCCCTCTGGTTCCCTGAGTGGCGTTCCTGACAGCGGCATCATCCCAGAGCGGAATGCGTCCCTTTGCTGCGGTCTCCAGCGACTTCTGCCGGGCTGCCTGTCTGAGGGCCAGCGCAAGCACGGGCGCAGTGTTGGTCACATCCTCGCCCAGAATGAAGACCGCATCGCAGGTTTCGATCTCCCGGAGCGACGGCGTTCGGGCAGGGCCGTTCTGCAGGATGTCGATGATCAGGGTAACAAGACCTGCTTCCCGCTCCGACATGCCGGAATAAAAGTTATCGGCGCCGACCAGCGTCCTGAGCGCGAAATTCGCTTCCAGGGACGCACGGGGGGAGCCGATCCCGATGAGTCCTTTGCTGCCTGCTATGATCTCCTTGAAGAACCCGAGCGCTTCTTCCCTGGTTGCGGTCCGCAGTTTCTGTTTCTCCGTTGATGGAGAGAGGGGTTCCCTTACGCGAGGCTCGCGGATCCGTTGATCGCTGTTCACGAACTCATATCCGAACCTGCCCCGGTCGCAGAGAAAATAGCGATTCACTTCTCCGTTATAGCGGCAGCGGATGCGCCTCAACTCACCGTAGCGCTCGCCGGGGATGGTGTTGCAGCCCACTCCGCACAGAACGCAGATGG
>MHEA01000073.1:3425-10030 GCA_001805085.1 Nitrospirae bacterium GWC2_57_9 | reverse complement strand
CCATCGAGGAATTTAAGAAGACCTTTACCGCCTAACGGCGGAAGCACTAAATACGAAGCACCAAATCCTAAATAATATCGAAATTCCAAATTCAAATGCTTCAAACGACTCCGGTTGAATCATTTCGGATTTCGAGATTAGGATTTCGGATTTCCTCATAGGATGAGGCCATGCCTAGTTTAAGAGACATTAAAAGAAAGATCACGAGCGTCAAGAAGACCCAGCAGATAACCAAGGCCATGAAGATGGTGGCCGCGGCGAAGCTCCGGCGCGCCCAGGACCGCGTGATCGCTGCACGGCCCTACTCCCGCAAGATGCTGGCGGTCATCGCGAACCTTGCCGGCCGTGTGGAACGCGCCCAGCATCCGCTGCTTGCGAAGCGCGAGCCCAAGAAGGTCAAGCTCGTAGTACTGACCTCGGACCGCGGTCTGTGCGGCGCGTACAATACGAACATCCTCCGCAGGGCCGTTGAAGCAGTCCGGACCCTCCAGGCCGAAGGCAAAGAGGTCCGGGTGAACGTGATCGGCCGCAAGGGCCGTGATTTCTTCCGGAAACGCTCTGCCTATACGCTCGGAAAAGTATGGTCCGATCTGGGGATGATCGATTACGACAAGGCAGCCGACGTCGGAAGGAACATCGTCGAGCGTTTCATTGCCGGCGAGACCGACGAGGTCTATCTGCTGTATAACGAGTTCAAGAGCGTGATTCAGCAGAAGGTGACCCTGGAGAAACTTTTGCCCGTGGAACCGCCGACCGAGCAGGACCCCTTCATGGCCGCCGTGGATTACCTGTATGAGCCCAATCCGGAAGCGATCCTGGGTTCCATCCTTCCGAAGCACATCGAGGTGCAGGTGTACCGTTCGATGCTGGAAAGCCAGGCGAGCGAGATGGGTGCGCGCATGACGGCGATGGACTCCGCGACCCGAAATGCCCGGGACATGATCGACAGGCTTACGCTTAAGTACAACAAACAGCGCCAGGCTGCGATCACCAAGGAGATCTCGGAGATCGTCGGCGGGGCGGAAGCGCTGAAGTAAAAGCATCATTTCAAAGTGCAAAGTGCAAAATGCAAAGTTGATGACGAAGACCCTTCATTTTGCAGTTTGAAATTTGCAATTTACATTTGCAATCGTCTTAATCTACAGGGGGTTATCAATGAGCACAGGGAAAATAGTACAGGTGATGGGCGCCGTGGTGGACTGCGAGTTCCCCGTCGGGGGCCTGCCCCAACTGATGAACGCGCTCAGGATCGATCAGGCGGAGGACAAGAACTTCGGGACGCCTGAGACGCACTTGACGCTCGAGGTCGCCCAGCATCTCGGTGAGAACCGGGTGCGTACGGTGGCCATGTCGTCCACGGACGGTCTTATGCGCGGCATGAAGGTCAACGATACCGGAAAGCCGATCTCGATGCCTGTGGGCAAGGAAGTTCTCGGCCGCATCATGAACGTGATCGGTGAACCCGTGGACGAGATGGGGCCGATCCAGACCAAGGATACGCTTCCCATCCATCGCCTGGCCCCTCTGCTCGAGGAACTTGATCCTACAAAGCAGCTCTTCGAAACAGGCATCAAGGTCATCGACCTCCTTGCGCCGTACACCAAGGGCGGCAAGACCGGCCTCTTCGGCGGCGCGGGCGTGGGCAAGACAGTGCTCATCATGGAGCTGATCAACAACGTTGCCAAGCAGCACGGCGGTTACTCGGTGTTCGCGGGCGTGGGCGAGCGTACCCGTGAAGGTAATGACCTCTGGACGGAAATGAAGGAGTCGGGCGTCATCAACAGAACCGCGCTGGTCTACGGACAGATGAACGAGCCGCCGGGAGCCAGACTCCGGGTCGGTCTCTCCGCGCTTACGGTGGCCGAGTATTTCCGCGACACCATGGGTCAGGACGTGCTCCTGTTCGTCGACAATATATTCCGCTTCACGCAGGCGGGATCTGAAGTGTCCGCACTTCTCGGCCGTATGCCGTCGGCCGTGGGTTATCAGCCCACTCTCGGAACTGAAATGGGCATGCTGCAGGAGCGTATCACCTCCACGAAAAAAGGGTCCATCACCTCGGTGCAGGCCATTTACGTGCCGGCAGACGACCTGACCGACCCGGCGCCGGCAACGGCGTTCGCGCACCTCGACGCAACAACGGTGCTTTCGCGCCAGATCTCGGAACTGGGTATTTACCCGGCCGTGGACCCGCTCGATTCAACGTCGCGCATCATGGACCCGCACGTGATCGGCGAGGAACACTACGAGGTCGCCCGCAGGGTTCAGCTCGTGCTGCAGCGCTACAAGGAACTCCAGGACATCATCGCGATCCTGGGTATGGACGAACTTTCCGACGAGGACAAGCTGACGGTGTCCCGCGCGAGAAAGATCCAGCGCTTCCTGTCGCAGCCCTTCCAGGTTGCCGAGGCCTTTACCGGCACCCCCGGGAAATATGTGCCTCTCAAGGAGACGATCAAAGGCTTCAAGGAAGTGGTGGACGGCAAAATGGATGATATCCCCGAGCAGGCATTCTATATGGTCGGCCCGATCGAGGAAGTGTTCGAAAAGGCGGAAAAACTCGGCTACAAGCGTTAATCGCGGAGCCCAACGCTCCGTCAGGAAGATCACTCAGTGAGTGCCGAAGAATGGAAAAAGAAAATGGTCGCTGAAAAAGGAAAAATGCTCCTCGAGATCGTTGCGCCGAGCCGCCAGGTGGTCCGTTCGGAGCGCGTGGACGAAGTGATTGCACCGGGCAGCGAAGGCGAGTTCGGAGTGCTGCCGGGCCATACCCCTTTCCTGACCACGCTTAAGATCGGCATGCTTTCCTACCGGGAAGGCTCGGAGTGGCATCGTCTGGCCGTGGATTGGGGTTACGCCGAGGTCGGCGCGAACCGGGTCGTGATCCTTGCAGAGGGCGCGGACCGCGCCTCGGATATCGATCTGGCAGAAGAGCGCGTTGCCAAGGAACGTGCTGAAAAACTGCTGACCGAGAAGCTTGAGCAAAAGGATTACGAGAAGGCCCGGATCGACCTGATGAGGGCCATGATCAGGATCCAGGTGGCTGAGCAGCACGGGCAAAAATAAGTTATTCATAAAGTCAATTGTGCAAACGCGGTTCTGAATTCAGAGCCGCGTTTTTTATTTTCCCCGCGGCCAGATCAAAAGACCTTGACAGCCCTTCATTCTTATCTTATAGTTATTCCAATCATTATGAATAAGAAACCAGCAGCTCCCCGAGAGGGGAAAAGATCCTTCAAGCGCACGCCTCAGCGCCTTGCGATCCTGGAATATCTGGACGGAAACACCGGCCATCCTTCGGCAGAGGATATTTTCAAGGCCGTAACCAGAAGGTATCAATCCATGTCCTTCGCGACAGTTTATAATACGCTCAATACGCTCACCAACTCCGGCGCGGTCCGGGAGTTGACGATTGACCCCGATCGCAAACGCTACGACCCCGACACCAGCCTGCACCACCATCTTATCTGTGTAACCTGCAAAAAGATCGTGGATGTTCCCGAGGAGATCGCGGTCGAACTACCCAAAGGCGTTGCCCGGGATTTCACGGTCCTGGGCAGCCACGTCGAGTTCTACGGGCACTGCAGCAGTTGCAGGAAGAAGAACAAAACATCGTAACGAAAGCGCCCGACAAGGGGAAACTGCAGTCAAAAGCAGTACCGGCGTACAACAGGAGGAATGAATGCGCGCAGTAGAGATAAAACCCGGGATATACTGGGTAGGAGCGATCGACTGGGCGGTCCGTGATTTTCACGGCTATATCACCCCTCACGGCACCTCTTACAATAATTACCTGATCATGGACAAGCAGGTCACGCTCGTGGACACGGTCAAACACGACTTTTCGGAATATACCATCGAGAATATCCGGAGCCTGGTGGACCCCGCAAAGATCGAGAACGTGGTGATCAACCATATCGAGAACGACCATGTTTCGAGTCTGGACCGCATCATGGCGCTCTGCCCGAACGCCACCATCTATATCACGGATCGAGGGAAAAAGGCTCTTGACCGGTTCTTCGACACCTCGCACTGGAAGTTCCAGATCGTCAAGACCGGCCACACCCTCAACACCGGCACCAAAACCATCACGTTCCTGGAAACACCCATGCTGCACTGGCCCGATTCGATGATGAGCTACGTCAAAGAGGACAGGCTCCTGATCAGCCAGGATGCCTTCGGGCAGCACCTGGCTTCGGCCGCCCGGTTCGACGACGAATATTGCGACCAGTATTCCGTCACGGCCCTCGAACATGCGGTGCGCGATTACTATGCCAATATCCTGATGCCCTTCGGCACGCTCATCAAGGCCAAGCTGGCCGAGGTCAAGAAGCTCGGCCTCGAGATCGATATGATCGCGCCGGACCACGGCATCATCTGGCGCCGCGATCCCGGCAAGATCCTTCAGATGTACCTCGACATGGCAAACGACAAGGCCGACCTGCGCGTAGTGATCATCTACGACACCATGTGGCACAGCACCGAGCATATGACCATTCCGCTGATGCAGGGCATCAAGTCGGCCGGGGTTGATGTGGAAGTGGTCAAGCTGCGGTCGACCCCCATGAGCATTGCCATCAAGCGGGTCTGGGAGTCCCGGGCCATGCTGGTCGGCACGCCGACCCTCAACAACATCATGTTCCCGTCAGTGGCGGAGTTTTTGACTCACCTGCGCGGCCTCCGTCCGAAGAACCGGCTGGCCGGCGCGTTCGGCAGCTACGGCTGGGGCGGCGGAGGGGTGAAAGAGGCCTATGCCGTGTTCAAACAGATGGGCCTCGAGGCGGTCGAGCCCGGCGTGGAGGTGGTCTACCGCCCGAGCCGGGACGACGACAAGAAGTGCTATGATTTCGGCAAACAGTTCGCCGAGAAGACCATCGAGTACCATAAAAAGTTCGACGGCAGCCAGGCGAACGGGTGCCAGACGATGAGATCATAAGATCGGAAATCCCGGAAAGGACAATATCAAAATACTTGCCACACAAAGCCACAAAGCCGCAGAGAACTTCAACTACTTAAAACGAAGGAGCGGCTTTTCGTGCGAGATATAGGTTCAGATTTAGGATTTCGGGCTTCGATATTCGAGTTTGCTGTTCAAGAAGGAGGTCACCATGTGGAGATGCACCGTATGCGGGTATGTGTATGACGAAGCAAAAGAGGGAAAGAAGTTCTCCGATCTGCCTGATGACTGGACCTGCCCGGTTTGCAACGCGCCTAAGGACGCGTTCGTGCAGATGTGACAATCTCGTAAAAAGTCTTTTTAAGCCACATAAGGCACAAAAGGCTCAGAAAAAAACTTTAGTTTTTAATGCATTACTTTTGTGCTTTCTGTGCATTTTGTGGCAATCTTGAGTTTTTACGAATTCATCAGATGTAGTTAGCGGTAAGAAAAAGGCAGCCGATTCGGGGGCTGCCTTTTTATACTTTTGCCATTGCTAGCGCAGCCCTCCTCCTATTTTATCCAGCCAGCTCAAAACGTTTTTTCGGGCCTCCCCATTTCTCCAATTTTATTGTTGAAGAATAAATAGTGTTGGCGTATAGTTTATACTAAAGTATTAGATATTTGCGACCAACCACAACTGCGGGGTCATTCTTATTTTACTACGGGGGAGGAGGAGACAGTGATGGGTAAAAGGATTTCGAGGCGGGAATTCATCAAAAGGACATCGCTTTTTGCGGGGGCCACGCTGACCGGGGGGACTCTTTTTGAGAGTGCGGCGTTCGCCATTGCAAAACCGGTAAAAATAGGGGTATTGCCGCCCTCGCACTGCGCGCTTTCCATGGTCCACGCGCATTTGACGGGAACGTTCAAAAAGAACGGAGTGAACGCAGAGATCGCGTATGTTCCGGACATGAAGGTGATCGCCCAGGGACTTATTAACAAGGATCTGGACGCGGGACAGCTTATTGCATCTTCCTTTCTTGCTCTGAACGCGGGCGTCGGGCCGTATAACGGACATGCGGTTCCCCTGGTCACCGCGCAGTTTGGCGGTACGAACGGGGGGACGGTCGTCGTCCGAAACGATTCATCCATTAAAGGACCGCAGGATCTTGCCGGCAAAAAGATCGGCGTCCACAATCCTCTTACTGTCCAGCTTCTCATCGTCAAAACCCTTTTGAAGAAGTACAACATCGATCCGACAAAGGACATCCAGACAAAGATTATGCCGATGAGCGAGTTGGTCGGCGCGCTGCAAAGGGGTGAGATCGATTGTTTCATCAACCCGGAGCCTCTCGCCACGATCGCGAAGGCGAGCGGCGCAGGCAAGGACATGATGCTCACCGCACGGATCTGGTACAAGCATCCGTGCTGCCTGGTTACCATGAGAAGAGACCTTTTTGAAAAAAACCAGGAAATGGCCAGGTCACTTTACCTTTCGACCCTCCAAAGCGGCATTGAACTGAACAATGGCGCGTCCCGGCAGGGAGCGATAGAAAAGATCCATAAAGAATCAACGCCGTACAGCAAAATCCCCCTTGCATCTTTGAAGAGCGCTTTTGCCGTCGACCGGTCCGACTTCGATCCTTTCCCGTATCAAAGCTCCGCCACGGTCATGCTCGGCATGATGATGGAGAGCCGGGCGCTGCCGGAGGGTACGAATATCGGG
>MHEA01000073.1:2357-3390 GCA_001805085.1 Nitrospirae bacterium GWC2_57_9 | reverse complement strand
TACTGCTCCGAAGGAAAACACCCGACAGGAAAAGATAGCGTCCATACTGCAGGACCCGGTATGATCGGCTTTTGCGGGGGGCCTGCTGCATTCGCTCCGAACCGGGTCCTGCATTTGCGAGGGCTCAGGAAAACAGGTTCTTGCCGGGCCTTCTTATTTTCGGCAACGCCCACCGTCGCTCGTATTGTCAAGGCCTCCTGTTTCTGATATAGTTGCCGCATGGAGACCTCAACGAATGGTTCGATTGCCGCAAAGAGGTGAATAATATGGACCTTTTTCATTTTGACTCGATCAATAAGAAATTGACCATTCCCCTCGTCACGGTCGTTACGATCATGCTCGTCTGCCTGGCAGTGCTTATCCTGTCCCAGAGCAGGAGCGCGCTGGTGGCAATGATGGACTCACGAGGAGCCACTCTTGCGGGCTTCATGGAGAAGACCGGCGAGGAGTATTACAGGAACTTCGACTACATGTCGCTGGATAAGTATGTCGCGATGGCAATTGCCGATCCGGAGGTCGCCTTCGCCGTCTATTACGACACGGCCAATAAACCCCTGACCGCGACTTCGAAGGAGCCGGGCGATACGAGAGACCTGATGGTCTACGAGCGGGCGATCAAGGATGCCGATGGCAAGGCGCTGGGCGGGCTCAAGCTGGGCTTTTCCAAGAGACGCTTGACGGAAGGGATGCGTTCGGCCGTCGCATTTACTGCCATTCTTTTCACGGGGGCAGTGGCTCTTTTCGTTTTGCTCCTTACCGTGCTTGCACGTTCCGTTATCCAGCGCCCGCTGATCGCGAGCGTCAGCGCGCTCGAAAAGATCTCGAACGGCGACCTGACTATCGAGGTCGAAGCAGAAGGGCGGGATGAGGTCGGCCGGATGCAGACGGCGATGAAGAAGATGGTCCAAAGGCTGAGGGGAGTCGTCGCAGAAGTGAACCACGCCGTGGCGGACGTTTCGCGGGGAAGCGAGCATCTTTCGAAGGGGGCCGGCGAAATGGCCCAAGGTACCAACGAACAGGCTGCATCGGCCGG
>MHEA01000073.1:0-2346 GCA_001805085.1 Nitrospirae bacterium GWC2_57_9 | reverse complement strand
GCCCTCTCCACCGAGAAGATCGCGATCAAATCGTACCGGGATGCTGAAGAGAGCGGCAAGGCGGTATCCGAAGCGGTCGCCGCCATGAAGGACATAGCAGGAAAAATCTCTATCATTGAGGAGATTGCACGGCAGACCAACCTGCTGGCACTGAATGCCGCCATCGAGGCCGCGCGTGCCGGCGAGCATGGGAAAGGTTTTGCGGTGGTTGCAGCAGAGGTCAGGAAGCTTGCTGAACGGAGCCAGAGCGCGGCGGGAGAGATCAGCACGCTTTCCTCCGCCACCATGGATGTGGCAGAGCGTGCGGGCCAGATGC
Source organism: Nitrospirae bacterium GWC2_57_9 (assembly GCA_001805085.1). Taxonomy (GTDB): domain Bacteria; phylum Nitrospirota; class UBA9217; order UBA9217; family UBA9217; genus MHEA01. Next base: position 2,030 of record MHEA01000073.1, on the reverse strand, counting down.
TTGAACTTCTCGTTCCCGATATCAAAAAAACAGCCGAGCTGGTGCAGGAGATCACGGCAGCATCCCGGGAACAGGCCACAGGCGCGGACCAGATCAACGACTCGATCCAGCAGCTGAACCAGGTCGTGCAGAGGAACGCTTCAGCGACCGAGGAAATTGCCGACACCTCCCGGCAGCTTTCCGCCCGGGCGGAGCAGCTCCAGGGCACGATCGCATTCTTCAAGGTTGACGAGCACACAGGACGAGCCGGCGCCGGAAGCCTCGAAGTTCCGCATCCCCTTCCCGGGGCTCGGGCAACAGCTGCTCCTGTTTTCAAAAGCATTGCTCTTCACGACAGCAGCGACGCCGACGATCGTGACAGAGAGTTCTAAATCGTCAACCATTTTCAGTCCATGAGGAGCTCGTTATGCAGGAACAGCATAAGCACCTACCGGGCGGATCGGTCTGAGCGCCCACAGGCGGCGCCGGGGCGTGCCGACAGATGGGACCGCAGCCGGAAGAGGTTCGGGACGCGGTCAGGAAAAAGTATTCCGAAGTGGCCCTTTCTGCTTCCGGGAAATTTTCCTATCCGACGGGCAGGGAGGGCGCGCTGGCGCTCGGCTATGATCAGGCGCTTGTCGAGGCTGCCTTCCCCGGCCTGCTTGAATCCTTTTGCGGGGTAGGCAATCCCTTTACTCTTGGTCCCGTCCTTCCCGGCAGTATCGTGCTCGACGTGGGATGCGGCGCCGGGTTTGACCTGTATACAGCGGCACGGCTCGCCGGTCCGGGAGGCAGGGTGTACGGGGTCGATCTGACCGACGCCATGGTCTCCCGGGCCCGTGAGAACCTCCGGCATGCGGGCATTGCGAACGCCGAGGTGCAGCAGGTGATCTCCGAGAGCCTGCCCTTCGGGGACGACCTGTTTGACGCCGTCATTTCGAACGGCGTGATCAATCTCTCCGCTTCGAAGGAGGCCCTCTTCGGGGAGATCAACCGGGTGCTCAAGCCGGGGGGAAGGTTCGCCTTCGCCGATGTCGTCCTCACGCAGCAACTGCCCGAGGGCCTGGCCGGCAGTGCGGAAGCGTGGTCGCAGTGAATCGGAGGCACGGTCCCGGTCGGGGATCAGCTCCTGATGCTCGGGAAAGCGGGCTTTTCCGACATTCTGTTCACCGGCATGACGGGTTTCTGCACTTCCTCATTCACCGCAGGCGCCTGTTTCCGAGCCCGAAAAAGAGGGGGATGAGCTGGTCGCTTCCCGTGTTCCTCCCTGCTCACTATTCGTATTTGGCTACTACCCTGAAAATACCCCATCTCAATTCTTTACATTCCCCGTTGCTTATAGTACCTTTGCAGGAGCGAGCCAGATGTCATCCATCCTGCGTTGTTGCTTCGAGAGGTCTCCATGTCCGACAAAAAGAAGAGCGTCAAGCAATGGCCCGAGGAGGAGCGTCCCCGGGAGCGGTTGTTCAAGTTCGGGGCAGCCGTCCTCTCTGATGCGCAGCTGCTCGGGATAATTTTGAGGACCGGGTGGCGCGATCGCTCTGCCGTGGATCTGGGCATGGAGCTCCTGGACAAGTTCAGGAACTTCGACGGCATCGCACAGGCGGGCATCAACGAGATGATCGGGAAGGACGGGGTCAAGGGCATCGGCAAGGCAAAGGCCGCGGAGATAAAGGCCGCCATCGAGATCGGCAGGCGGCACCAGAAGCCTTCGCTCTCCGGGGCCTCGCTCTGCTCCAGTCAGGACGTGGTCGAGTACTACCGGCCGCGCATGCGGGACCTCAAGAAAGAGGTCTTCAAGTGCGTCATGCTGGACACGAAGAACAGGGTCATCCGGGACGAGGAAGTGTCCGCGGGCAGTCTCTCGGCATCGATCGTCCATCCCCGCGAGACCTTCAAAGCCGCCATTCGCGAATCAGCGGCGGCCCTTATCTTTATCCACAATCACCCCAGCGGCGACACGCGGCCGAGCCAGGAGGACATTCTGCTGACCAGGCGGTTGGTCCAGGCAGGCGAGGTCCTCGGCATCCGGGTGCTCGACCATATCATTG
>MHEA01000072.1:5414-6384 GCA_001805085.1 Nitrospirae bacterium GWC2_57_9 | reverse complement strand
GAACCGGGAGTCTGGGCCCCAGAATCAGCCCATGGCAAAGGTTGCTGTTTGCAGTTGCGACGGGACGCGGGTATCGATAGGAGGTTTGTGGGCCATAGAAGGATCTCCTTTCGCCATTGTGAACGAGAACAGGCCGGAAGCACCGAGGATCAATGCTGCTGCGATGAGAAGTTTTCCCGACCTGGTCCGCATGAGCACACTATACCCCTGCGGCACCTTTGCTCGCCAGTACTTTATCCCGTGAAGAACTGCATTGGACCGGGATCAAAAAAAACGGGACCCTGGAGAGTCCCGTTTTGTATGCCCATATTCTTGCTGCCGATCGGTACCTCTTTAGGAGTTCCGCGGTTTAACTCCGCACTCGGCACTCGGCATTCCGCACTCGCTACGCCTGTCCCGCCGATCCCAGCACTTCCTTGTTCTTGTGGATGATCATCTTGATCAGCTCGTCCCTGGCCGGGCCCAGGTACTTGCGGGGGTCGAACTCGGCCGGCTTCTCGGCCAGGGTCTTCCGGATCATGGCGGTCATGGCCAAGCGGCCGTCGCTGTCGATGTTCACCTTGCAGACCGCGCTTGTGGCGGCCTTTCGCAGCTGTTCTGCCGGGATTCCTACGGCGTCCTTCAGCTTGCCCCCGTTGGAATTGATGATCTGCACATATTCGGGGACCACGGACGAGGCACCGTGCAGCACGATGGGGAAGCCGGGGATGCGCTTCTCGATCTCCTGCAGGATGTCGAACCGAAGCGGCGGCGGCACGAGCACGCCCCGGGCGTCGCGGGTGCACTGCTCGGGCTTGAATTTCATGGCGCCGTGGGAAGTGCCGATGGAGATGGCCAGGGAATCGACGCCGGTCTTCTTCACGAAGTCCTCGACCTGCTCGGGTTTCGTGTAGGTGGATTTGTCCGCGACCACCGCGTCTTCGATGCCGGCAAGCACGCCGAGCTCGCCTTCCACCGTCACATCGAACTG
>MHEA01000072.1:4926-5345 GCA_001805085.1 Nitrospirae bacterium GWC2_57_9 | reverse complement strand
CATGACCGACGAAAAGCCCGAATCGATGCAGGATTTACAAAGCTCAAAAGTGTCTCCGTGGTCCAGGTGCAGGGCGAACTTCACCGGCGAGTTCGCATCCTTGATCATCGCAACGGCGCCCATGGCCAGGAAGCGCAGGAGGGTCTGGTTCGCGTACTTGCGGGCGCCGCTCGAGACCTGAAGGATGAAGGGTGACCTGGATTCCACGCATCCCATCACGATCGCCTGCAGCTGTTCCATGTTGTTGAAGTTGTACGCGGGTACCGCGTACTTGCCCGCCATGGCCTTCTTGAACATCTCACGCGTGTTCACCAGGCCGATGTCCTTCCACGAAACCTTTTCCATTGTGCTTCCTCCTGAAGTTGAATTTTATCGATTCGATGACAGGAACTGAGAGCCTTCTGTTCAGAAAACGGGCT
>MHEA01000072.1:189-4844 GCA_001805085.1 Nitrospirae bacterium GWC2_57_9 | reverse complement strand
TCGCTTTAGTTGAGGCGGGTGCCGCACTTCCTGCAGACATCGGTGCCGATATCGTTCCCGAGATAGCGTTTGCAGGACGGACATTTCCAGTTCCAGGCAGTGAAGTTAACGAACAGCAATATCAGAGCGAACTGAAAAAGCATCAGGTCCTTCTTGGAAAATTGACCGAACAGATCGGGCCGCCTCCAGACCAGCGCAGCCAGAAGAACGCCGACAATAGCCGCGGCTATCGCGACAATCTGGCGCATCTTGATTTGTGCGAACGCCCGTTTCACCTTATCACCATCGTTCCGCTGCATATCCTTCCCTTCCCGGCCAACCATCTCACTGTCCGCAGCATTTCTTGTATTTCTTGCCGCTTCCGCACGTGCACGGGTCATTCCTGCCTGTCTTGGGTTCCGCCCGGGAGACCGGCTTCGGCATGGTCTTTCCCGTCGTGAAGAACCAGGCCCCCTTCTCCTTCTTGAACGAAGACAGCTCGTGGTGCTCCTGCCGGAAGCCGTTTTCGGTATAGGACACCGCGAATTCAACCTGGCCTTCGCTGTCCTCGATTCCGCCCTTGACCGTGCTCAGGATCTTGATGCCGTGCCACTGAGCGCGTTCGGCCCAGGCTTTGCTGCTGTTCTCGTCATAATCGGACCGGTGATCCGGATGGAGGGACTCCAGGATATAAGGCATCTCTTTTTTTACATAAGCGCTGTACCGGGAGCGCATGAGCTGTTCGGCCGTGGCAGCCGGCTTTTCTCCCTTGATAACGGGCCGGCAGCAGGAGCCATAATCGAGATTGGAACCGCAGGGACAGAGATCCATAAACACTCCTTCGTGAAGATCGATCAGCATCTGGATAAGAACCGGGTGATTATCACGCAAGAACCGTTATGAGTCAAGGTGAAATTTTACGAAAAGGCCGGAACAGGACGGCCTGAGCGAAAGAGGACTGTATGCGATATCGCGTTTATGATATAGTCGTCAGGCAGAATCCGTGAGAAGCATCGGGAAATACATAAAAGAATACTGCTTCGATCCAGGGGGATAAGGCCCTATGTCCGATGATCTGGCAACCCGTTTTGACGAACTGTACCGTGAGAACCAGGCAAAGGTATACCGGCTTGCCCTGTCGCTCGCCGGGAATGTCCACGACGCCGAGGATATAACCCAGGAGGCGTTCTTCCGCGCCTTTCGTTCCTACCACACCTTTCGGGAGGACAGCTCTTTCTTCACCTGGATCTACCGCATTACCGTCAATGTCGCCAATGACTACCTGAAGCACAGGACCAAGCTGCCGATCTACGAGCTTACCGAGGACCATGGCTTTGCTCTCGAGGATGTCATCGATCCCGATCCTGCCAGCAATCCGGAGACTGAACTGCTGGCCAGTCAAGTGCGGGTCAAATGCCTGCATTGCATGACCGAATGCCTTCCCCTTGAGCAGAGAAAGGTCTTTTGCCTGGCGATCATGATCGATCTGCCCCATAAGCAGGTGGCTGAAATTCTGGAATGCTCTCCCGGCTCCGTAAAGACCACGCTTCACCGGGCCAAAAAAAGATGGTTCGGGTACATGGAAGACAAGTGCGAGTTCATCAAGAGATCGAACCCCTGCAATTGCAGGCAGTTCGTGCGATTCGGCCTTTCCCGGGGTTGGGTCTCAAAGGAGAGTTCGGTCTATTCGCCGCCGCCCCCCTTGCAGGTCAAGGAGGAAATTCTGAGCCTGCGTTCGCTGCGCGATTTCTATAAGGACCTTTTCCAGAACAAGGCGGACGAATCGTTCACCCGGAGATTACGGGAGGGCATTCAAAAGAAGGAATGGTCGATTTTTTCCTGACCGACCTGTAACCTTTCCCCTCTCTGCCGGTCTAACTGATAACAAAGACGATAAGGGGAGGAACCATGAAAGACAAAAAGGCTTTGACTGCGCCCTGCGGAATCGACTGCTTCAACTGCGAGATCTATGAAGACAATTTGTCGAACGAGTTCGCAGAGGCGCTCTACGGCAAGTATGGCTGGCCGAAAGAAGAAATAGCATGCAAGGGATGCCGCAAACAGGATGGAAAGCATGTGCATCTGCCCCAGGGGTGCTCGACCCTCGACTGCGTCAAGTCAAAGGGAGTGGCATTTTGCAGCGACTGCGATGATTTTCCCTGTTCCCTGCTGGCGCCGGTGGCCGATCTGGCCGCGATCCGCCCTCACAACCTGAAAGTATATAATCTCTGCCGGATCAAGAAGATCGGGCTGACACGCTGGGTCGAGGAAGAGGCCGGACAAACGCGGAAGAAATATTTTACCGGGAAATTCGTCATGGGAAAAGGCCAAGGCGATTAAAAAGCCGCAGCAAGCAGTGTTATTACACCAGTAAAACGGGCAGCGGTAAAGGCAGCATCAGAACATTGAAAGGACGGTTGTGCCCATGGAACAAAATAATATCCGCGTGCCGGATAAAAGCCTCGCCGCAGTCTGCGGTCTCTTTTGCCCGGCATGCAGCGTATTCATCGGGACCCGGGAGGAACCGGCTCGCCTTGCCGTGCTTGGGCGGCGCCTCCAACAACCGTTGGGAAAAATGGAATGCCACGGCTGCAGGACGGGAAAAAGGTGCTTCTACTGCGAGAGTAACTGCACCATGTCGAAATGTGCCGCTGAAAAAGGAGTGGAATTCTGCGGTGCATGCGGGGAATACCCGTGCAAGGACCTGAAAGCTTTTCAGGCAGAGATGCCGCACAGAATCGAACTATGGGAATCCCAGAAACGGATCCGCGAAGCCGGATACGAACAATGGTATGCCGAGATGATCTCGCACTTTTCCTGTCCGGCCTGCGGCACGATAAATTCCGCCTACGATTTAAAATGCCGCAAGTGCGGCAAAGAACCGAGCTGTGCCTTCGTCAGCCTGCATAAGGACAAAATACTTCTCCATCTCGCAAAACGCTCCTGACCCTCATTGGCTTTATTGCCCTTCTTCAATTCTGCTCTTTTCTGCACCTTGTTATTCATGCCCGAATAATACCCCCGGCGGGGTATTGATTTACTACAGCGGCCGGTCTAATCTATGGACCATTGGAAGCTGCAAAAGGATCACAAACGTGATATTCTTGAGCAATATCTTGAGGAGGATTAAATGAAAACAGTTTACGCACCAGGCAGATCGAGAAATTTCAGGTCAGCAATCGTTGTACTCCTGTTCTTTTTTCTGTGCGCTCCCGCCGCATTTGCGGAAGCCGGCTTGACGAAGATAGCCGATAATGTGTATTCCTCCGTGGACATCAGAAATGCCGCTCCGCAAAACAGTTTCGGCGCCAACGCGGGGATCGTCATCGGCAGGGACGGGATCGTCGTGATCGACACGCTCATCTCCGCGAAGGAAGCGAAGCGCTTCATACGGCAGATTCGGGCAGTGTCGGACAAACCGATCAAATACGTCGTGAACACCCACCATCATCTCGACCATACCTTCGGCAACTCGGAATTCGCGAAACTCGGCGCTGTCATTATAGATCAGGAAAACATCGGGAAGATCATCGCCCGGTATGATGAAGCCGCGTTCAGGAGCGCCGTCAAGCGAATAGGCCTGACCGATGAGGACATGCAGGGCACGGAGCAGTGGCTTCCTGCTTTGACATTCAACGACCGGCTCACGATCGACCTCGGGGACCAGAAGATCGAGCTCATCTCGCAGGGCCACAGCCATACCGAGGACAGTATCGTCGCGTACCTTCCGGACAAGAAGATCCTCTTTGCCGGCGACCTCCTCTTCACGAATTACCATACCAATCTCATGGATGCGGACCTCGGCGGTTGGGTCCGCGCGCTGGACAAGATCATGGCGATCAATGCATCGGTGATCGTTCCCGGTCACGGGCCTCTTTCCGGCAATAAAGACTTGCAGGCGATGAAGGATTATCTTGTCGGCTTCGACAAGAAGGCCCGGGAGCTGGCTGCGGGGGGGAAAAACGCGGAAACGATCGCATCAGAAATAATAAAGGCGTTTCCGGAGCGGAAAGAACTTTCCGGCATGGTGTCCGTGAACGTTCAGGCGAAATATGTGAAAAACTGACGTGGCAAAAAGGAGAGGCGCCATGAACGATGAAATCAAAAAGATTCTTGCTCCCTGCGGCCTGAACTGCTCGAAGTGCCAGGCCTATTCCGAGGGGGACATAAAAAAGCACGCGACTGAACTGAAAAATCTTCTCGGCTCTTTTGACATTTATGCAGATCGGTTTGCAAAATTTCTGCCGGTTTTCGGGAACTATCCGGCGTTTAAGGAACTGTTGAATCAATTCAGCAAGGCGAATTGCAGAGGATGCAGGCAGGGAGACTGCAAGTATCCGAACTGCGGAGTGGCGTCTTGCTACAAGTCAAAAGGCGTCGATTTTTGCTTTCAGTGTCCTGATTTTCCCTGCACGAAGACCAACTTCGATCCCAACCTGCATCAGCGATGGATCAAGATGAACCAGCGCATGAAAGAGATAGGCGTTGAAGCATATTATGAGGAAACGAAGAATATGCCGAGGTATGTTTAAACAGCAGGAAACGAAACATGCATATTACCGTTCGAAAAGTCAACAGATCGGATTTTGCCGAGATTACGGAATTGCTCAAACAGCTCTGGCCGGGAAAATGCCTGGACAGGGACAAGCTCTCGACGGTATTCGATCAGATGATCG
>MHEA01000072.1:0-126 GCA_001805085.1 Nitrospirae bacterium GWC2_57_9 | reverse complement strand
TCGCGGTCCTGCAGAACTTCTGGCAGGAAGGGCTTATTATGTATATCACGACCATGATCGTGGATGAAAAGCACCGGGGGATCGGCATCGGGAAAAAGCTTATGGCCCGAATTGCCGAAATGGCCC
>MHEA01000071.1:8147-10125 GCA_001805085.1 Nitrospirae bacterium GWC2_57_9 | reverse complement strand
CTTGAGCAGTACGCCGGCAAGCCCGTCTCTCTCGTTCTCACGCAAAATTCCACCAGCATGCTCTCCGTTCGGCAGCGGGAAGGCGTGACCCACGTGCGCCTGCACCGGATGTTCCTGAACTCCGGTCCCGGCGTCATCGAGGAAGTCACCCAGTTCGTGAAAAGCAAAAGAGGCAAGATGCCGCTCTTCCGCAGGTTCATTCGGGAGAACAGGGCGCAGCTCGATGCCAGGCCCGGGAAAAAAATAACAACGCGGACAGCGGGCAGGTATTACGATCTCGCGGAGCTGTACGACGGGATCAATAAGGAATATTTCGAGGCAGCGATCGAGTCCACGATCACCTGGGGCACGCGATCGCCGCGCTGTTCGGTCAGGAAAAGAACGCTCGGCAGCTTCAGCGCGCGTTCGAACATCATCCGCATAAATCCGGTGCTGGACAGGAAGCCCGTGCCCCGGTATTACATTGCCTTTGTTGTATACCACGAGATGCTGCATGCGGCCCTCGGCATAACGACTAAGAACGACAGGCGAAGCATGCACTCCCGGGAGTTCAGAAGGCGGGAGAGGCTGTTCAAGGACTACGAACGCTGCCGCGCCTGGGAGCGGGGGGAGTAAAACTCGTTCGCCCTGCGAGTGCAGGGTGCGTTAATCCGTGGCAAAAAGCTTTTTTTAAAGCACTCCTTCGCGCAAATTCGCGTCCATTCGCGGCCAAAGCCTCTCTCCTTATATTGAATTACCCCCTGCTCCTGTGTTATAGTGCTGTGTCCATCCCGCGACTTTCATTACCCCTGTCTCCAGCCCGGGGCAATGACGTAGTCCGCTTGGGAGGTCGCGTTATTTGGTCCCGAAAAATCGGTAAGCTGAGGGAGCTCCTCTGAAAAGCCTGAGAGACATCATCCTGCCGGTCATCAACGAGATCCAGGCAGGGCAGAAGACCATTGAGGTGAGCGAACTCTGGGGGGCCTCGAAGGCCCTCTTTTTATTCGGGCTCCGCAAGGAGGCCCGAAGGCCGCTCATCATCATAACGGCGAACGAAGACGCGGCCGAGACGATCGCCGGGGACCTGCGGTTCACTATCCAGAAATTGCCGCACGAGGACGCAGACCCGGTCGAGGTCCGGACGTTCCCGGCCTGGGACCTCCTGCCTTTCGAGGCGGACTCGCCCGACAGCCGCACGGTCGGCGCGCGCATGCGCCTTCTCTATGACCTGATCTCGGGCATACCGGGCATCTATCTGGTACCTATCCAGTCCCTGCTCCAGAAGCTCCCGCCCTGGGAGCTTTTTGCCGATTCCGTCAAGACCATATCCAGGACCACCCCGGTAGACCCTGACGACTTCGTTGCCTTCCTTGTCTCGATCGGCTATGAATCGGCCTCGCTCGTCACGCGCGTGGGCGAGTTCAGCAGGCGCGGCGGCATCATCGACTTCTTCTCCCCCCTGCGCGATCAGCCGGTGCGCCTGGAGCTGTTCGGCGACGCGATCGAGTCCCTGCGCCTCTTCGATCCCGAGACGCAGCGGTCCACGGGGGAAGTTACCGAAGCCGTGGTGCTGCCCGTGCGGGAGCTGATCGTCACTGAAACGGGCATTAAAAAACTGAAAGCACAAATAACCACAGATGAACACGGATTAACACAGGGGAAAAACGAAAACATGGCAGGCCAATTGAAGGAGGGTGTTGTCCCCCCGGGCGGCGAGTTCCTTGCGCCCTTCTTCTACACCATGGACACCCTGTTCCGGTATCTTCCCGAAAACAGCCTTCTTGCCTTCATTGAGGAAGAAGACATCCGGAAGGAAGCGGAGGCCTTCGCGGCCAAAGCGGAAAAGGGGAGGCAGGAGGAGGTGACCGAGGGAAGATTTCTTCCCGAGATCGGAGCGCTCTACCTCGGTTTTGACGAGGTCCAAAGCGCAGTCGGAAAGTTCCCCGTCATCACTCTCGGCCTGCTCGGTACGGGCAGGGGGCATGCCATGGATACGAAA
>MHEA01000071.1:6967-8114 GCA_001805085.1 Nitrospirae bacterium GWC2_57_9 | reverse complement strand
CCGGTCACGATGAAAGAGGCCGCTCCCGGCAGCGGCGACGGCACCATGCCGCATCTCGTGGAAAAGCTGAAACGCCTGCGGGACTTCAACCGCGTCGCTATCGTCTGCGGAACCGATGAAGCGGCAGCGAGGCTCAAGAAACTGTTCATGGAGTACGGGCTTGGCCTTGCGGTCGGCACCCAGATCGGAGACCAGCAGGCAGCACCGTTCCCGGTAAGCGCGGTCACGGGCAGGCTCTCGGAAGGTTTCGCCTGGCAGGAGCTCGCGCTCGCGGTCATCACCGAAGAGGAGATCTTCGGCAGGAAGGTGCACCGCCCCTCGACCGCGCGCACCCGGACCACCCCGTTCCTCTCGAACTTCAAGGAGCTGAAGCCCGGCGATTTCGTGGTGCATACCGACTATGGCGTGGGAGAGTACCAGGGCCTGACCCATATCAACGTGGACGGGTTCGAGACGGATTTTCTCGTCCTGCGCTACGAGCCGGATGCGAAATTATACGTCCCGCTCTACAGCCTGGACAAGGTGCAGAAGTACATCGGCGCTGACGGCGGAACGCCGAAGCTGGACAAACTAGGCGCGCCGACCTGGGCCAGGACAAAGGAGAAGGTAAAGAAGGACATCCTCGAGATGGCCCGGGAGCTGGTCGGCATCTATGCCGCGCGCGAGGCCATGCAGCGAAGTTCCTTCACCCCGCCGGACAACCTTTACCGCGAGTTCGAAGCCGCGTTTCCCTATGAAGAGACCGTGGACCAGCAGAAGGCGATCGAGGACGTGCTGTCCGACATGCAGCGGCCGCGGCCCATGGACCGGCTGGTCTGCGGCGACGTGGGCTACGGCAAGACCGAGGTGGCGCTCCGGGCTGCCTTCAAGGCCGTGGAGGACGGGATGCAGGTCGCCGTGCTGGTTCCCACGACCCTGCTCGCGGACCAGCATTATCGCACCCTGTCCGAGCGGGTGAAGCCCTTCTCCGTAACCGTGGAGATGCTCTCGCGGTTCAGGACGAAGGCCGAGCAGCAGGAGACGCTCAGGCGGATGAAGAGCGGGAACGTGGATATCGTGATCGGCACGCACCGCCTGCTCCAGAAGGACATCTTCTTCAAGAACCTGGGCCTGCTCGTGGTGGACGAAGAGCACAAGTTCGGCGTGA
>MHEA01000071.1:6650-6951 GCA_001805085.1 Nitrospirae bacterium GWC2_57_9 | reverse complement strand
GGCAACGCCGATCCCGCGCACGCTCCACATGTCGCTTTCGGGCATCCGGGACCTCTCGATCATCCAGACGCCGCCCCTCGACCGCCAGGCGATCCAGGTCGTGCTTGCCCGGTTCGGCAAGCGCGTGATCCGCGAGGCGATCCTGAAGGAGCTCGAGCGGGGCGGCCAGGTCTTCTTCGTGCACAACCGGGTGCAGGGGATCGAACGCATGGCCGACTTCCTCCAGGGCCTCGTGCCGGAAGCCAGGGTCGGCATCGCCCACGGCCAGCTCCACGAGCACGAGATCGAGGACGTGATGACG
>MHEA01000071.1:0-6641 GCA_001805085.1 Nitrospirae bacterium GWC2_57_9 | reverse complement strand
CGGGCATCGACATCCCCACGGCGAACACGATCATCATCAACCGGGCCGACCGGTTCGGGCTGGCCGACCTCTACCAGCTCAAGGGACGGGTGGGCAGGAGCAGGGAAAAGGCCTATGCCTATCTCCTCGCGCCCGCCGATGAAGCGCTTACCGACGTGGCGCGAAAAAGGCTCCGGGCCATCCAGGAGCTCTCCGAGCTCGGCGCCGGCTTCCGCATTGCGGCTCAGGACCTGGAGACGCGGGGCGCGGGCAACCTGCTGGGGAAGCAGCAGTCGGGCCATATCGCTGCCGTGGGGATCGATCTCTACACCGAGATGATGGAAGAGGCCATGGCCGAACTGCGCGGCGAGGAGATCAGCCGGGAGCCGGACACGCAGATCAACCTCAGGGCATCAGCCTTCATACCGGAGGATTACATCGATGACGTCAGCCTTCGGCTCGCCGCGTACAAGGAGATCTCCAGCGTTGCCGAAGAGTTGCAGCTCCGGGACGTGGCAGAGGAGCTTCGGGACCGTTACGGAGCGCTTCCCGAGCCGGTGATGAACCTGTTCGCGATCATGAGCGTCAAGCTGGCTGCCAAGAAGGCGCAGGTGGCCCGGATAGACGCGGGAAAGGGGTCGGTGAACATCACCTTTGCCGAGGGCGCCGCCATCTCGCCCGACCGGGTCATGATCCTGCTCAAGAAGAACAAGGGAAGGATCAAGCTCATCCCCGAATATACGCTCCAGATCGCGCTGCCTGACGAAATGCTTTCCACGGCAGCCGAAGCCGTGAAAAAATGCTTGCAGGAACTACAGTAGTGTGCTATAAAAAACTCTGTTTTTAAAGCAGTTCAGACCATAAACCTTTAGTACGGGAATGCTTCTTCTCAGCGCTGCACCGCTTAATCCGGATATATTAAAGAATAAGCGCCGATTACAAATCCAGTAAATAAATCAACCGGAGGAAATCTTCATGAAATCGTTCAAGGGCATTATCGTCGTATCCCTGCTCGCGTTCTCAGTGGCAATGACCGGCTGCAACAAAGGAACCGACAGCGCGGTCCTGGCGCGGGTCAACCGTACCAAGATAACTGCTGCGGATTTCAAGAAACAGCTCGAGGACCTGCAGCCCCAGATGCAGCAGGCCGTGGCCAGCGACCCCAAGGCCCGCAAGGAGTTCCTGGAAGACCTGATCGGCATCGAGGTCGTCCTGCAGGAGGCAAAGCGGCAGGGCCTGGACAAGGACCCCGAATTCAAGAAGCGGCAGGAGATGCTCAAGAAAGAAATGGAGCGCAGGATCCACGACGATGCCCGGAACGAACTCTTCAACAACCTGCTCAAAAAAGAGCTTGCCGACAAGCTGAGCAAGGTGGCACCGCCCAGCGACCAGGAGGCCCGGAGCTACTACAACAAGAACGCCGACAAGATGCGCACCCCGGACGGCAAGAAGCTGAGCTTCAAGGAGGTCGAACCGCAGCTGAAGCGCAGAATGCTCGCGGAGAAGCAGCGTGACCTCTACCTGGAATATGCCAAGGACCTGAAGGCAAAGGCAAAGATCACCGTGGACGAGAAGGCCCTGGATGCCGCGGCAAAATCGCTGATGCAGCCTTCGACGCCGGGCGGTCTTGAACTCCAGCAGCCGCCGGCCACCAAGGAAGAAGGCGCCGGAAAGTAGCCTTATAACCATTCAATGAAACACTCCCGAATCATATACTACGCAGCCCCGGCGCTCCTGCTGGGGCTTTTGTTTTTTTCCTGCAAGAAGGAGAATGACGTCCCGGTGGTGCCGGAGACGGGCGGCAGCACGGTATCGGCCGACCTCAGGGTCGTGGCGACCGTGAACGGGGACCCGATCATGCTGGCTGAGTTCCTGGAGCGTTTTGCCCGGGCCGGGTTCAAACCCTACCATGACGTGGCGTTCGAGGTGAAGGAGGATTTCCTGAACCGGCTGATCGAGCGCAAGATGATGCTGCGCGAGGCCCAGCGGATGCGAATCAAGATCGGGCTGCCCGAGATCAATCAGCGCATCGAGCGGATCCGCGCGGAGAACGGCAAGGACGTGAAAGAGATGCTGACGGGCCTCGGCATCGACTTCGAAAAATGGAAGGCCGATGTCTGGGAGGACCTGATGATCGAGCGGCTGATGGCGCGCGCGGTGAGCAGGCAGATCTCGGTATCCTCTGCAGACATCAAACGCTACTACCAGGAGCACCAGCTGGAGTTCGAGAAGCCGGAACAGGTGCGGGTGCGCCAGATCGTGGTGGCGGCCGAGGCGGATGCCCGAAGGGTTCTGGAAAGTGCCCGGGCGGGAACGGATTTTGCGGCGGTTGCGCGAGAACGATCGACAGCGCCCGAAGCGGAGCGCGGCGGGGACCTGGGTTACTTCGGCATGGGCGAGATGCCGTCGGAGTTCAACGTGGTCTTCGGCATGCAGAAGGGCGAAGTCAGCAGGATCGTGAAGAGCCCTTACGGGTACCATATCTTCAAGCTTGAGGACCGTCGGAAGGCCGGACGGATCGGTCTTGACGAGGCGTACCGGGACATAGAAGAAAAACTGCGCAAGGAAAAAGAAGACCGTCGTTATAAAGCGTGGATCAAGGAGCTGCGGTCCCGGACGAAATTCGAGGTAAACTACAAGGCCCTGGCAGAAGTGCCGATGCCTGAGGAGCAGCCGTGACCGGCTGCCGTTTTTTTCGAAAACTTATCAACTTCTTTGACACTGATTTACACTGATTGGATTATGAAGAGTCATGATGTTTCATAGACTAATCCGTTTTTATCTGTGTCAGAGACTTTGAACTTTTTTTCCGGGTTGCGGCTTGTCCGGTCAGGATTCTAAGGCTGAGCTATCGGGGAGCCGGCTGCTGCTTGCTGTCCGTTCCCGAAGCTGTAACCGAAGGATGGGATCCGAGCCCGGACAGGGCAGCGGCACCGACAGGAGCGGGGAGCAGGAGCAATCCCCGGTCGTCAACGATCTCCAGCGCGGTCCTGAACCGTGCTGATACGGTATTGATCCCGTCGAGCACGTCCCTGGCCGCCTTCCCCCGCAAGATCCGGGGCTGGTATTTTACCCGGTAATTGTTCACGTCGATGGGGACCGCCTCCACCCTTGCAAGGCGGTTGCCTTGGAAGGTCAAAAGGAGTATCATGCTCCAGTTTGTCCGGTTGCTTTCCGATCCGAACACAAAATTGCCGAGACTATACACGATAAGGCGCCCCTTGTAGAGTTCGAGGTCCTGGAGCACATGGGGATGGTGGCCGAGCACGAGGTCGGCGCCCCAGTCGATCGCCTGTCTGCCGAGCTCGACCTGGTAGTCCTTGGCCGCGGCCATCAGCTCCGCGCCCCAGTGAAAGGACACGACCACGAGGTCCGCAGAGGCGCGGACCTTTTCGATGTCGGCCTTGACGAAATCGGCATATCCGGGAGCCGTTCCCGGCCTGTTCGCCGATGCGAAGAACTCGAGCGGGAAGGTAAGGGAATAGGAGAGAAAGGCGATCGTTCTGCCTTTGCTCTTCACGATCGCCGGAGACCGGGCATCGTCAAGGTTCATACCCGCACCGGTGAAAAGGATGCCGTTCTCGGCAAGGGCGGTCAGCGTGTCCTGGAGAGCAAGGGGGCCGAAATCCATGGCATGGTTGTTCGCAAGGGAGACCACCCGTATGCCGGCGCTCTTGATCGCCGTTCCGGCGATCGGCCCGGCGCGAAGAGTGAATTTCTTGTTCTCCACCGCCTTGCCCCTGGTCGAGATAGGCGATTCGAGATTGCCCGTAACAAGATCGGCAGTACCCAGGACGGACATCACGTCCCGAAAGGGGTAGTCAGGCCCCTCCTGGTTCAGGAACGGTTCGGCCCTTCCGCCGAGCATCAGGTCGCCCACAGCGGCTATGGTCAGATCGTGCGGGGGCAATTGCTGTTCCGCTCCAAAGGCAGGAACCCCGGTCGCGACGATGAGGGCAAAGGCAATAAGTTTTTTCTGCATGGTCGGTTGACAGGCGCCGGAGTGGCGGGCACGCTGTAAGCTGATAATAAAGAACTCACGGCCGAAAGGCAAATAAAAAAGCACAAGCACGAACAGGGAGCAGGACGATGAGGATCAGAATAGCGGCATGGAACATGATAATACTGGCGGCGCTTTTTTCGCCTGCCTTTGAAGGAACGGCGAGCAGCACCGTCGTCGTTGACCGCGTGGTTGCCGTGGTGAACGGCGAGATCATCACCTTGAGCGATCTGCAGCGGGAGGAGTCCCTCAAAAAGAACGAGGGAAAGCAGGACCAGAGCCTCCTGCTCGAGGACATGATCGACCGCAAGCTCCAGATGGAGGCAGCCCGGCGCGCGGGCTTGGACGTGACCGACAAGGAGTTGAACGATGCCATCGCGGACATCAAGAAGCGGAATGCGCTGGACGACAGGAAGTTCGAAGCCGCGCTGGCAAAGGACGGCATCACGGTCGAGCAGTACCGGAACGAACTGCGGGAGCAGATGACGCTGTCCCGGATCTTCAACAAGGCAGTCCGCTCGAGCATTGCCGTGGACGAGGCCGACGTGCGCGGATACTACGACCGGAACGTCAGGAACTACAGCCAGCCCGAGGAGATCCGCGTCCGTGATCTGTTCATCCGGGTGCCGGAGAAGGCAACCCCGGCCGAGGCAGCGGCGGCCCGGGAAAAGGCGGAGGCAGCGCTCGCGCGGGCCCGAAAGGGCGAGGACTTCGTGCGCCTCGTAAAGGAGCTTTCCGAAGCCGAGAACGCGGCCTTCGGCGGCGACCTCGGTTTTCTGCAGCGCGACCAGGCGATTCCCGAGATCGAAGAGGCGGTGCGTGATTTGAAGCCGGGCGATATCGCCGGGCCGGTCCGGTTCGGAGGCGGCCTGCACATCATCCGCCTCGAAGAGGTCCGCAGGCCGGTTGCACCCTTCGACAAGGTGAAGGAGGAGATCACCCGGATGCTGTACGAGCAGAAGCTGGAGAGTTCCTACCGGACCTGGCTGCAGTCGCTCCGGAGCGATGCGAACATCGAGAACAAGCTGTAAATCGAGTGCGGAATGATAGGTTTTTTTACCGCGAAGACGCTAAGGTCGCGAAGGGAACCGTAAAGACGGATATGATGACTAGGTTTTTCCGACTTCCTCGCGTCCCCTCGCGCCCTGGCGGTTCCAGGATTTTCAGGTCTTTCGCTGCACGGCCAGCTATATCTCTACGCCGATACTGACCCTACCTCACTCTATCGTGAAAACCGTAAAACTCAAGAAAAAAGAGGACCGCAGGATCCTGCGCGGCCATCCCTGGGTGTTCAGCAACGAGCTCGAGCGCGTGCCTGACGACGCTGCGCCCGGCGAACTCGTCGATGTGCTGGACAGCACGGGCAGGTTCGTCGCGCGAGGCTACCTCAACCCTCATTCGCTCATCGCGGTACGCATCCTGACGAGAAAACAGGAGCCCGTGGACCGCGACTTTTTCAGAAGCAGGATCGAAACCGCGCGCAACCTCCGTGTTCAGCTCGGTTTCGGCGATTCCTTCCGCGCGGTCTTCAGCGAGGGGGACGGCCTGCCCGGCCTGATCGTGGACAAATACGCCGATACGCTCGCGGTCCAGTCCTCGACGGCAGGCATGGAACGGCAGCTCGATACGGTCCTGGATGCGCTGACCGAGGTCTATGCACCCGCGGCAATCGTGCTGAGAAACGACACGGCATCACGCGAGCTGGAAGGACTGCTGCAGGAGAAGAAGGTGGTCCGCGGCTCCCTTGCCGGCCCTGTCCTTATCGAAGAGTCGGGGCTCAAGTACGAGATCGACGTGCTGGAGGGGCAGAAAACCGGCTTCTTCTTCGATCAGCGCGAGAACCGGCAGGCACTCAGGAACCTCGCACCCGGGCGGCGCACGCTGGACTGCTTCTGCTATGTTGGCGCCTGGTCGCTGAACGCGGCGCAATTCGGAGCAACGGAAGTGATCGGCATAGACTCCTCGGCCAAAGCAACGGACCTGGCCGCACGGAACGCCTCGTTGAACGGGTTGGCTGTTACCTTCAGAACAGCCGATGTCTTCGAAGAGCTGCGCAGTCTCGAAAAGGAGCGGGAGCGCTTCGGCCTGATGATCCTCGATCCGCCGGCCTTCGTCAAGAGCAGGGCAAAGGTGCGGGAGGGGCTCCGGGGGTATAAGGAAATCAACCTGCGCGGTATGCGGCTGCTCGAGCCAGGCGGCTTCCTCGTCACCTGCTCCTGCTCCCATCATATCGACCAGGACCTGTTCACGGAAATGCTGATCGATGCCGCTCACTCGGCGGGCAGGCAGGCAAGGCTGCTCGAGATGCGTTCTCAGGCGCGGGACCATCCCATGCTGCTGGCCGCGCGGGAGACGCAGTATTTGAAGTGCGCGATCCTGGTGATCGATTAGAACGCATTTACCGCTAAGGCGCAAAGAGCGCGAGGAGATCAAAAGCCTTGAGACTTAGTTTAAAAAGAAGAAATGGGTTTTTTGTTTTGGTTTCCTTCGCGTCCTTCGCGACTTCGCGGTAAACTGGTTTTACTGTCGGAATTTTGTCTTGACTATTCAAGGCAGCTTGTGTTAAAAAGTACCCGTTCCCGGGCGATTAGCTCAGCGGGAGAGCACTGCCTTCACACGGCAGGGGTCGCAGGTTCAAACCCTGCATCGCCCACCATGTAAA
>MHEA01000070.1:8526-8679 GCA_001805085.1 Nitrospirae bacterium GWC2_57_9 | reverse complement strand
GTCCCGGCTTTGACGATCTCGAGCAATTGCTCGCGGCTGACGGGCTGGTCGGTGTATTGCCGTACGCTCCTGCGGGTGTAGATCCCTTCAAGCAGATCCATATTTTCCCCTTTTGTCGTTAAGTACCAAATCTCACGCCCCAAATTACAAATA
>MHEA01000070.1:2380-8370 GCA_001805085.1 Nitrospirae bacterium GWC2_57_9 | reverse complement strand
TCCTGCACCTCGGGCCTGATCGGGATCTCCGCCGCAAGTTTCAGGAATTCGTCCACATCCTGCCGGGTAATGTTCGCAATGCTCTTTATCTCCTTTTCCGTCCAGAGGTCCCGCGCATAATCGAGACCGAGCAGGGCCTGCTTGTCCCCGTCCTCTTTCCGGATGGCATTGATCACAAGCCTGCCTCCCGGCTCCAGGTTCTTCAGGGCATCGATCACGGGGGTCCACGCAGGCGTCGTATCGATGATCGCATGTAATTTCTCAGGCGGCTCTGCATCGGATGTTCCGGCCCATGCCGCGCCGAGATCGCGCGCGAATCGCTGCTCCGACTCGGTCCGGGAAAAAACGAAAACCTTCGCTTCCGGATACCGGTACTTCACCATCTTGAGCACCAGATGGCCCGACGCCCCGAACCCGGTCAAGCCGAGGTTCTCCCCGTCCTTCAGGTTCGTCAAGCGAAAGGACCGGTATCCGATCGCGCCCGCGCAGAGAAGCGGCGCAGCCTCACTGTCGGCGAATACGTCGGGGATCGGAAAGGCATACTGGTCCGGAACGGTCATATATTCCGCATACCCGCCGTCGGCATCCCTGCCGGTGGCCTTGAAATCTGCGCAAAGATTTTCGCGGCCGCTGCGGCAGAACCTGCAAAAGCCGCAGGAGGAATGGATCCAAGCTATGCCTACCCGGTCTCCCGGCTTGAAACGGCCCGCTTTCACACCGCTTTTTTCCACCCGGCCGACGATTTGGTGCCCGGGAATGATCGGCAACCGGGAAGGAGGCGTCCTGCCCTCGATCTCGTCCAGTTCGGTATGACAGACGCCGCAAGCCGAGACTTTGACAAGAACCTCGCTTTCGCAAGGAACGGGGACCGGCACGTCTGTCAATTCCAGGGGATTTCTGTTTTCCGTGATGCTGGCGATCCGTTCCAGGACCATGGCTTTCACTGAAGCGCACCTCCGGGGGGGCTCGTTCTGAACCTAGTTTACCATAAGAGGTCTTGAAGGCATAGCTCCGGCCAGGGGTACCGCCGGGAAATCCCGGTCGGCCGGAAGGACAAGATAAAGTTCTACGCTCTAAAGCCAAGCTCTAAAGCCAAAGGTTGACGGGGGCAGGATCCGGTGCTATCCTTTAAACGAGAGTTTATCTATCCTCTTTTCGGCAAAAACCCCTCCCCATAGGGGTTCCTTGGTTCCGCGTGGGTTTCGGCCGTCAAAAGAGGACCGAAACAAGGAGGCAACCAAATGTCAGCAACAGGAAAAGAGAGACCAGCATTAACTATTACCCGGATTTTTGATGCTGCCCGGGATGTCCTCTGGAAAGCCTGGACGGACCCGCAACTTGTCAAACACTGGTGGGGGCCAAAGAGCTTCACCACCCCTTTTACCAGCATCGATCTTCGGCCGGGAGGCAAATTCTTGAACAGCATGCGCTCTCCTGAGGGACAAGAAATCTGGAGCACCGGCGTCTATCGCGAGATCGTTCCGCCGGAGCGGCTTGTCTGCACAGACAGTTTCGCTGATGAGCGAGGCAACATCGTCCCCGCTTCGGACTATGGAATGCCCGGAGAGTGGCCACTGGAATTACTGGTGACGGTAACGTTCGAAGACATCGGCGGCAGGACGAAAATGACCCTGCGGCATGAAGGCATTCCGCCGGGCACGATGACCGAGCAGACCCAGGCAGGCTGGAACGAGTCCTTCGACAAACTGGCAGAAAGCATCAGAACAAAACACGATCTTCAAGTCACGGCTGAACCGGGAAAGCAGGAGCTTGTCCTCACTCGCATTATTGATGCGCCCCGTTCGCTTGTTTTCAAGGCGATGACCGATCCGTCTCTCATACCCGAGTGGTGGGGGCCGATACGGTATACGACGGCGGTCGATAAGATGGAGGCCCGGCCTGGCGGCATCTGGCGCTTCGTGCATCGAGATGCTGCAGGCAATGAGTACGCGTTCAAAGGGGTCTACCACGAGGTCCTTTCGCCCGAGCGCATTGTCTACACCTTCGAATTCGAAGGTGCGGCGGGCCATGTTTCGCTGGAAACGGCGACCTTCGAGGATCTGGGCAACAGGACAAAGATGACCGACAAAGTGGTCTATCAATCCGTCGAGGACCGCGACGAGATGCTCAAGGCGGGGATGCTGGAAGGGGCGAGAGAGACCATGGACCGTTTTGCAGAAGTTCTGGAGCGGCTTGGTATCGAAAAAAAGGCTGCGTGATCGCGAACGACGGGCAGAAGCCGGTTTCGCGCATTAACGGGGTGGACGGTCCGGATGACGGCTTTGCCGCCCGCCGGGCTGTCCGGTTCCCGGGAAGAAGCGGCGATTCCAACGGGAGAAAGGGCTGACAATGAAAAAAATCTTTGCAGTTCAGGATCAGACAGTTGCGTTGGACCTGGTTCTTCTTTGCATGAGGATAGTAGTGGGATACGCCTTCATACTTCACGGTTGGGGAAAGATCCAAAGCCCCTTCACCTGGATGGGGAGCGAATCACCCGTTCCCACGGTATTTCAGGCGCTTGCTGCGATCGCTGAGTTTGGGGGAGGCTTTTCGCTGATCCTGGGGCTTCTTACGCGCCTGGGCGCCCTCGGCATCGACTGCAACATGATGGTTGCCGTCTTTATGCACCGCTTCGTGATGGGCGATCCTTTTGTGAACGCGACGGGAGGGAGGTCCTACGAACTTGCTGTTGCTTACCTGCTGATCGCTCTTTTACTGGTGGTCGTCGGTCCGGGCCGGTTCTCGCTGGATCGCAGGATCTTCGGGCGGGCCTGACGAAAAACGCCTTTCCCGCAAAAAGAGGCTGAACAGAAGTATCATTTCACGAGGTCCCCGTACTCGCCCGGTTTGCGGTGTTTGAGGAAGCCCCACGTTTCGGTGGCGGCATCCCGCTGATGAAGGTCGATATCGGCGAGCACGATTGCCTCCTTGCCGCCGGCGAGTTCGGAGACCAGCTCTCCCCACGGGTCTACGCAGAAGCTCCTGCCGTAGAAGGCGATATCCTTCTCCTTGCCGACCCGGTTCACCCGGAAGACGAAGACATTATTTGCGAAGGCATTCGCGGAGATGGCCGTCTCCCAGTGGCGGTGATTGTTGAGCGCGGCTGCGGTCGGTGCGAATATGATCTGGGCGTCCTTGAGCGCCAGGGCGCGGGAGCCTTCGGGGAAAAGGTTATCCCAGCAGATTTGAACGCCGATCTTTCCCTGCGATGTTTCGAACACCGGCAGCCCCGTATCGCCGGGGGAAAAATAGAAGCGTTCGCGGTACAGCGGAAGGTCAGGCAGGTGCAGCTTGCGGTAGGCGCCGAGCAGTCTGCCGGAATCATAGACCGCTGCGCTGTTGAAGTACTTTCCGTTGGCAGATTCGAAGAAGGGAACTATCATTACCGTCTGCGTTCGCTCCGAGGCCTGCTGAAAACGGCTGAGGGTGCCTCCGAGCGGACTCAAGGCCACAGAGAAGGAGGATTTGTTCTCTTCCCGCGGGAACCAGGGTGTGAGGAAAAGCTCCGGGTAGCAGATGATGCGTGCTTCCTTCTCGGCTGCGACCTGGGCCATTTCGATGGCTCGCTGGATCGTCCGTTCGGGATCGGAAGAAGCGCTAATCTGGATACCGGCAATTCGCATAGGACAAATCCGAAATTAGAATATCGAAATCCTAAATGCTCCTTGCTTAAGATTTGGATTTCGTGCTTCGTGTTTGCTTTACTTTCCGTGGCACTTTTTGTACTTCAAGCCGCTCCCGCAGGGACAAGGATCGTTCCTGCCCACCTTCTGTCCGGCATGCACCGGCTGAGGCGCCGAAGCGGCTGCCCCATCTCCCGCACCCACGAACGTCAGGTTCGCCACCTGCCGCTTCTGCTTGCGCTCGATCTCGCGGCTCTGCTCTTTTGCCGCCGCCCTGATCCGGAAGAGGTTCTCGACCGTTGATTCGACGATGCGCAGCTTCATCTCCTCGAACATGTCGAAGCCTTCTTTCTTGTACTCGATGAGCGGGTCCTTCTGGCCATAGCCGCGCAGACCGATGCCTTCCTTCAAGTGGTCCATCGCGAGAAGGTGGTCCTTCCACTGGTGGTCCACGGCCTGGAGCATGAACACTTTCTCGATATGGCGCATCACCTCGGCGCCGATCTCCCGCTCCTTCTCGTCATAGCTCTGCTTCAACGCGTCCCACAGCTTCGCACGCAGCTCTTCCCGGTCAAGGGACTTGGGGTCGAAGTCGCTCTTCAGATGGTAGGTGAACTTGGCGGCAAGAGCATCGCGGAGCCCGTTCACGTCCCAGGTCTCGGGATAGGCATTCTCCGGACAATAGAACCCCAGAACCCCTTCCAGCAGTTCTTCGGCCAGGCCGAGGACCTCGTCCTTCAGGTCCGTGCCTGCCAGGATCTGGCGCCGCTGCTCATAAATGACCTTCCTCTGCTGGTTCATCACGTCATCGTATTCGAGGATGTGCTTGCGCATCTCGAAGTTGTGGTTTTCCACCTTCTTCTGTGCGTTCTCGATGGCGCGCGATACCATCCGGTGCTCGATGGGCACGTCCTCTTCCATGCCGAGCTTGGCCATCAGGCCCGAGATGCGGTCGGAGCCGAAGATCCTGAGCAGGTCGTCCTCGAGGGACAGGTAGAACCGCGACGAGCCGGGATCGCCCTGCCTGCCCGAGCGACCGCGCAGCTGGTTGTCGATGCGCCGCGCCTCGTGCCGTTCCGTGCCGAGGATATGGAGACCGCCGGCCTCGATGACCTTTCCCTTTTCCCCCGCGCATTGCTTCTTGGATTCGGCCAGGGTCTTGTCCCACTCTTCCTTCGAATATTCCTTGCCCTTGAGCGTCTGGCGCGTGAGCCCTTCGGGATTGCCGCCCAGCACGATGTCCGTTCCGCGGCCCGCCATGTTCGTGGCGATGGTCACCGCCTGGTACCGGCCTGCCTGTGCCACGATCTCCGCCTCCATCTCGTGGTACTTGGCGTTCAGGACCGAATGCCGGATGCCCTTCTTCTTGAGCAGCGAGGACAGCAGTTCTGATTTCACGATGGAGATGGTGCCTACGAGCACGGGCTGCCCCTTCTTATACTTCTCCTCGATCTCGGCAATGGCCGCGTTGAACTTGGCCTTCTCGTTCTTGTAGATGAAATCGGCGTTGTCTTTCCGCACCATCGGCCGGTGCGTGGGGACCACGACGACATCGAGATTATAGATCTTGGCGAACTCGGCCGCCTCGGTCTCGGCCGTTCCCGTCATACCGGCCAGTTTGCCGTAGAGACGGAAATAGTTCTGAAAGGTGATGGAGGCGAGGGTCTGGTTCTCGTTCTCGATCTTGACTGCTTCCTTGGCCTCGATCGCCTGGTGCAGTCCGTCGCTCCACCGTCTGCCCGGCATGAGCCTGCCCGTGAACTCGTCGACGATCATGACCTCGCCGTCCTTGACGACATAGTCCACGTCGCGATGAAAGAGGGCATGGGCCTTCAGCGCCTGGTGCACGTGATGGACAAGGTCCACGTTGGAGGGATCATAGAGGTTTCCGGCCCCCAGCATCTTCTCGACCTTGCTGTTCCCCTCCTCGGTCAGGGCTGCGGTCTTGGTCTTTTCCTCGATGGTGTAGTCCTCGTCCTTCTTGAGGCCCGGGATGATCCGGTTGATCTTGTAGTACTTGTCCGTGGAGTCCTCGGTCGGGCCGGAAATGATGAGCGGCGTTCTCGCCTCGTCGATCAGGATCGAATCGACCTCGTCGACGATGGCATAATTGAGCTCCCGCTGCACGTATTCTCCCAGTTCGAACTTCATATTGTCCCGGAGGTAATCGAATCCGAACTCGTTGTTCGTCCCGTAGGTGATATCCGAACCGTAGGCCTCTTTACGCTGTTCGTCGCTCAAACCATGGACGATCACGCCCACGTTCAGACCGAGAAAGTTATAGATGGGGCTCATCCACTGGGCATCGCGGCGTGCGAGATAATCATTCACGGTGACCACGTGTACGCCCTTGCCGGAGAGCGCGTT
>MHEA01000070.1:0-2367 GCA_001805085.1 Nitrospirae bacterium GWC2_57_9 | reverse complement strand
AGCGTGGCGACCAGGGTCTTCCCTTCGCCGGTCTTCATTTCCGCGATGCGGCCCTTGTGCAGTACGATGCCGCCTATGAGCTGGGCGTCGAAATGGCGCATGCCGAGCGTGCGCTTCGATGCCTCCCGGACCACGGCATAGGCTTCGGGAAGGATATCGTCCAGCGTTTCGTCGCCCTCGAGCCTCTTCTTGAACTCGTCGGTCTTTGCACGCAGCTCCTTGTCGGACAGGGCAACAATGCCCTCTTCGCGGGAGTTAATATCGTCCACCAGCACCTGCAGGCGCTTCAGTTCGCGTTCGTTCGCGGTGCCGAAAACTTTTCTTAGTATCATTCCGATCATTCGCTGTTAATCTCCACAATGAATAGGTAATTGATAAGGCATCTGATTTATAGCACGTTTTCTGTGGTGAATTCAAGGGGAAATAACCCGGACCGGAAGGGCGGCAGAGCGGATGCTGCGGCATAAGTAGGACAAAAAGGCCCCGGAGTGCGGGGAGGGGGTGCAGCTCCGGGGCCATGGAACACAGTAAAAGACTTGTTTACCCTGCAGCTTCTAGATCTTTCTTCCGCCGACCTTCTTAGGGTTGCCGGCGTAACCCAGCGCCTTCCAGTCCATTCTGCCTTTTTCACCGTGGCAATTGTCACAGGTGAGGGCAGCGGTCTTGGGGACGACCATGTGGTTGATGCGCCAGTACATCTTGGTCTGGACAAAGTCATACTTGCCGCTGTACTTCAGGCCCGAAGCCTTCATGCCGTCGGTGATGCCCTTCTGCCAGTCCAGGTGCGACCAGTAGCCGCCAAAGGTCTTCGGAGTGACCAGATACTTATATTGGGCATCATAGGGCTGCTTGCCTTCCATAACCTTAAAGGGATAAATTTTGGCTTTCTTATCCTTGATGCTGCCCAACGGTTTGGTTATATAGAGGATCTTCTTCGGGTCCATCTTCTCGCCGAAAAGATACCGTTCGGATTTGCCGTTGTACCAGGCATAGGTCGGGACTACATTCTTGGCCCACTTGAATTCGCCCTTGATTGCGGCGTAGTCTTCCATGTCGTTTTCATCTTCCACAGGCTTGCGCTGCTTATCACCGGCCTTGGACCAGTCCCACCAGATCTTGGTCGGCTCGTCCTTGGCGAAAGTCGGGATATGGCAGGTCTGGCAGGCGACCGAAGCGATATGCTTGTTCAGCTGCGCATTCTGATGCGGCTCGGTGCCGTGGCAGCCGCCGCATTCCACGCGGAGGCCTTCTCCGACGGAAACGGACATTGCCTGGCCAGGAATATCATGGTTTTGGGTCTGATGGCATCCCTGGCATGCCATGTTGGCGCCGTCAGTTCCCATATGAACATCATAACCCCGCTTCGGGGTCATCAGAGAAGTATCAAGATCACCGTGCTTCACGCGATCGCCGCCGCCGCCGAAGAAATGGCAGTTGCCGCAGTTCGTCCGGGACGGCTTGCCCACGTTCTGGGCCACCTTCAGAAGATCCACCGAGGGATCAGGATTGCCGGCGCCCTTTTGCTCTTTCTTGTACGTGCTGGTTGTGTCGTGGCAGACGAGGCAGTCGACATTCTCCTGCTTGCTGAAATCAAAGGACGCATCCTTCCAGCCATAGCCTGCATGGCAGCTGGTGCAGCGAGGCCAGTTGCCTGCAATTGAAATACAGAAATTGTTCAGTGAACCCTTTTTCCCGATAGCGGCCTTGCCTTTACCGGGTACGTTCTGGGTTGATTCCCACGTCCAATGTACCGTCTTGGTGACGTCGTGAGCCTGCTTCGCGTGGCATTTCATGCAGACCTTGGTCACTTCCGGGCCTGATGTGAAGGGCCCCTTGATATAATCCGTGTGGATCTGGGCACCATAGGCAAGGCTGGTGGTCAGGACAATGCCGCAGAGCAGGATCATTCTGTTCATCAACTTCCTCATCAATCTCCTCCTTGGACCTCTTTTTTGCATCGGAAACAGAACCGGGCATTACTGTTGACTAGGAGCAGCCTTCCGACATCTTCTTCAGCTTGGTGCCGGCATTCTTACCGTCCTTCACCTCGTAGGTCGCTTGGCCCTTCTCGCCTTCCTTGACCTTGGACAGCTGGTCTGCATCTTCCATGATGACGGTCACGGCATCGCCCTCTTTGGGCTGAATCGTTACGCTTTTTGCGGCCGCGTCTATCTTGGTGACGGTACCTTTCACTTTAAGGATGTCGGCTGCAAATGCCAGGGAACTCACAAACAGAGCGACAAGAACGATTGACATTACTTTTTTCATTCGTTTCACCTCCCTTCTAAAATGGTTTTAGATAGTTTAGAAGTTATGAATATTTGCGACAAAAGTATACCACTTGCATGCCTAATGTCAATATAAATG
>MHEA01000069.1:9549-9691 GCA_001805085.1 Nitrospirae bacterium GWC2_57_9 | reverse complement strand
TTCATTTTTCGTATGGGAATGGGTCACTCAAATTAAAAGCAAAACATGTGCCATAAAAAGAGCAAATGTTAACAGCAGGTTTTAGGGCTTACAAACGACCGGCTCTGGTCGGAATCGGACCATGCGGTCTTAAATTGGACCG
>MHEA01000069.1:3285-9447 GCA_001805085.1 Nitrospirae bacterium GWC2_57_9 | reverse complement strand
TCTTGACTTGACCTGCTGTTCTCTGCGACAATCTGCGCCATATTCCCGATCAAGGAGCAATCTATGCGCTTTCAAGGTCTGCTCGGCATCGTCATCTTCCTGGCCCTGGCCTGGGCAATCAGCGAGAAGCGGAGAGCGGTCGGCTTCTCCACGGTCCTGGCCGGTGTTGCGGTCCAGTTCGGCATAGCCGCGGTGCTCCTCTATATACCGGTCTTTCAAAGGTTCTTTCTTTTCCTGAACAACATCGTTCTCTCGCTCGAAGCGGCCACCCGGGCGGGCACTGCCTTCGTGTTCGGGTACGTCGGGGGCGGGACACCGCCCTTCCTGATGCAGGATCCCGGATCGAGCTTTATCCTGGCCTTCCAGGCGCTCCCGCTGGTGCTCGTGATCGGGGCACTCTCCGGCCTCCTGTTCCACTGGCGCATCCTGCCGGTGATCGTGCGCGGGTTCTCCTTCGTGCTCCAGAAGACCTTGAACGTCGGCGGCGCTCTCGGCCTGGGCGCATCGACGACGATCTTCCTCGGCATGGTCGAGGCACCGCTCGTGATCAAGCCTTACCTGAGGCAAATGTCGAGGAGCGAGCTATTCTCCCTGATGACCGTGGGCATGGCCTGTATTGCCGGTACGGTTATGATCCTGTACGCCACGTTCCTGCAAGGCGTGATCCCCGACCCGCTCGGGCATATCCTGATAGCCTCCTTCATCCATGTCGCCGCCGCGATCACGATCGCCCGCATGATGGTTCCCGAGACCGGGCCGGAGACGGCAGGCAGCTTCGCGCCGCCGCGGACCGCCGCCAGTTCCATGGATGCCGTGGTCAAGGGGACCATGGACGGCCTCCATCTCCTGCTGAACATCATCGCCATGCTCCTCGTCATGGTCGCGCTGGTGCACCTGGCGAACCTCCTGACCGGGCTCCTTCCCAACGTGGGCGGCAGCCCGCTCACGCTCCAGCGCATACTGGGTTTCCTCATGGCGCCCGTGGTGTGGCTCTTCGGCATCCCCTGGAGCCAGGCCCAGACCGCCGGTCATCTCATGGGCACCAAGACGGTCCTGAACGAACTGCTGGCATTCCTGGAACTGGCCAGGCTGCCCGAGGGTGCCCTTGATCCGCGCAGCCGGCTCATCATGACCTATGCCCTCTCGAGCTTTGCCAACTTCGGGAGCCTGGGCATCCTGATCGGCGGCCTCGGCAGCCTGGCACCTGAACGGCGGGACGAAGTGGTGTCGCTCGGCATGAAGGCACTTTTTGCCGGCACGCTCGCGACCTGCATGACAGGAGCGGTGATTGGAATCTTTACTTAAAATTTAAAGCACGAAATCCTAAATTCTAAACAGTGTCGAAAAGTGAATCTGGCGAATAAGAAATTATTTCGGATTTAGGATTTCTGATTTCGGATTTGATCCTTTCAATCTGATATAATCCAAACATGCGACTTTTTCGGTATCGCGGCAGGTTCTTTCAGGGCGTTGCCCTTTTCCTGAGGCTGCTGCTGAGCTATAAACTGCTGGGCTTCCGCAACTTCCTGGCGTCGCCTCAGACCAGGAAAGCCAGGCTGAGCGCGCTCCACGCCCGGAACGCTACCATGCTGCGCGAGCATATGATAGCCATGCGGGGCGTGCTGATCAAGATCGGCCAGTTCATGTCCTCCCGCGTGGACCTGCTGCCGGAAGAGTACACGGACGAGCTTTCCAAGCTGCAGGACCAGGTGCCGCCCACGCCCTTCCCTGAGATCGCGCTCAGGGTCACCGAGGAACTGGGCCCCCTGGAGGAGGTCTTTTCATCCTTCGATGAGATCCCCGTCGCCTCGGCCTCGCTCGGCCAGGTGCACCGCGCCTGCCTCAGGGACGGGGACTGTATCGTGGTGAAGGTCCAGTATCCCGGCATCGAAGAGGTGATTGCAGCCGATATCAGAACGCTCCGGTTCGTGATCCGCATTCTGCGGCTCCTCTACCCCCGGGTCAACCTGGACGTCATCTATTCCGAGTTCTCCCGCATCGTGGGTGAGGAGCTTGACTACCTGCAGGAGGGGAAGAACGCCGAAACCTTTGCCCGGAACTTTGCCGGGAACCCGAAGATCAAAATTCCCATCGTGTACTGGCCGTTCACCACGTCCAAGGTCCTTACCCTCGAATATCTCGAAGGCATCAAGATCACCGACTTCGACGCAATCGACGAGCAGGGGATCGACCGTAAGGAGCTGGCGCGCGTCCTTGCCGAAGCTTACGCACAGATGTTCTTCCTGGACGGCCTGTTCCACGGCGATCCGCACCCGGGGAACATCTTCGTCTGTCCGGGCCCGGAGATAATCCTCGTGGACTTCGGCATGGTGGACCGGATATCTTCGCCCCAGCGGGAGTCGCTCCGCCGCGCCTTCGGTGCGGTAGTGGACAGGGATTCGCTGGGTCTCGTGCGGGCGCTCGTGGACATGGGCTTCATTCCGCTCACCCGGGACATCCAGCCCCTGGTCCAGTTCGTGGACCGGATCCTGCAGAAATACCGCGACATCTCGCCGTCGGAATTCAAGGCCATGGATATCGAGGAGATCGGCAACGACATCATGGAGGCGCTGCGGATCAGCCCGTCCATCCAGATCCCGAACGACTTCATCCTCTTCGGCCGGGTGATCGGCATGCTGAACGGCCTCGGCTCGCGGCTCGATCCGGACACCAACATCATCGAGATCGCGGCGCCCTATGCAAAGCGCTTCATCCGTTCCGAGGAGTTCACGGCCTCCGGCGTTCTCGGACAGGCGGCTCGCTCCGCACGGGCCACGCTGAAGCTTCCGCAACTGCTGAGCGATTTCCTCTTCACGACCAGCCGGGGCGAGACTCGCGTGGAGATCACCTCACAGCAGATCGTCGAAGAACTGAAGAACATCGGCCGCATCGGCAAAGGTTTCATCTTCGCGGTCCTGACCGCGGCGCTGGGGCTCATATCGGTCTTTCTGTTGATCAATCATTTCGAGACAGAAAGCTACTGGACGGCCGGCGGCGCTGTCCTGCTGTTCCTCTGGGTGCTCCGCATTGTCAGAAGAACTCCCTTCCATCGTGAATAAACACCTCTCCGCGGTCGGAAGTTTGATATCTACAGCCTTGTTTGGTTGACTGCTTCAATCCCATCGAATAAACTTATAAATGGAAAATGGAAGACCGGATGAAATGATGCCGCCGTTGGCCTTGTTCTCATGTCCGTTCTGCTGGCGCAGACCGATGTCTTCGATGACGTCGCCCCCGCACAAGGTTTTTCTAACCGCTAACTTGTTAATGATGCCGTCGTTCTCCGGAAGGCACACATGGATATGATCATACTGGCTTACACCGCCGTCACCTGGCCCGGGCTTCTCTCACTCGCGCTCACGATCGCCATCCTCGCTTTCCGGCTTCCCGTCTTTAGCTCCTCGGTATACGCGCCCTATGGATCAGAACCGCTCGGTCCGTTCATCCGGCCGCTCTTCGCAATGCTGCTGGCGGTCATCGCCGGATCAAGTCTGGGAGAGCTGCTTTTACGGTCAGGGGAAATGGCCGTCGGCACGTTTGCCCCGGGCGCTCTGCGGAAGGGGATCGTGGACACGCATTTCGGCAGGGTATGGCTTATCCGTATGGCGACGTCGGGCCTGCTCGTCGTGCTGATGCTGTTTTCCGGCAAAGGTCGGGACCATAATGGTCTTCGCGTGCTGATGTTCGCTCTTGCCGTGGTGGTCGCCTGGACCTACAGCGCTGCCGGCCATGCTTCCGAGCAGGGCGATTTTACGGTCCGGCAGATCATGGACTTGCTTCATCTGCTGGCAGCTTCCCTCTGGGTCGGCGGAGTGTTTGTGCTCGCCCTGGTGGTCCTGCCGTCCTCCCTCGTCAGGGGGGACCTCATGACGATCGCCGAGACGAGCCGGATATTTTCGCGCCTGGCCGGCTTCGCCGTATTGGTTCTGCTTCTGACCGCAGTATATAATCTCCGGGTGAATGTAGGGGAATTCAAGGCGCTCTGGAGCACGAGTTACGGCTTGACCGTGATGGCTAAGATCTTCCTGCTCTATCTCCTCATCCTGACCGGAGCGTTCAACCGCTACGTCAGCGTACCGCTTCTGCTGCATGTGGCGGGCGGCCGTCTGGAACCACCGGGACCGGTCGGCCGGTTCATCGGTATTCTGCTGGATAACTTCAGGAGGCATCTGACCGTGCCCGTGACCCTGATCTTCGGGAAAGCGCTGCTGATCGAAGCGGCTCTCATGGCCGCTGTGCTGCTCTGCGCGGCAGCGCTGAAGCATCAAACGCCTGCAAACAAGGTCGTACCTCCCGCAAAAGAACAGATCGAACGGATGACACTTACCGTGGAGGAGGTCCCAGGAGGCGCCCAGGCTGCAACTGCCACAGGTACGGCACAACCCCGGATCAAGAAGGAATTCCGGTGATCATCATCCTCATCGGCGTTTCCGGATCGGGAAAGTCCACCATAGGCAGCCTTCTGGCCAAGGAGCTTCAGTGGCCGTTCTATGACGGGGACGATCTGCATCCCCGGTCCAATATCGAAAAGATGAAGCAGGGCCTTCCCCTGTCCGACGAGGACCGGTTGCCATGGCTGGCCGAGCTGGCCGAGCTGATCGACACCCTCGTCGCTTCGTCCCGGTCGGCGGTGATCGCATGCTCTGCTTTAAAGCAGGTCTATCGGGAAAAATTGCTTCACCGCCGTGACGTTGTGCGGTTAGTGTATCTGAGGGGTGAATATGGGCTGATTCACGGCCGTATTCAGACAAGGAGGGGTCACTTCATGAGGGAGGAACTTCTGGAAAGCCAGTTCGAGATCCTTGAAGAGCCGCGGCAGGCAATCGTAATCGATATCGGACAGGACCCTGCCGCGATAGTAGCCCGGATCCGGCAACTTCTTGAAGTCTGACTCTGAGCGGCCTTGGAGAAGGGGATATCAGATTCGCAACGATAACTGGCCGACCCTGTCTTCGAACAGTTTGCGCAGCCAGCCTTTCGAAGGCACCTTGTTATTCAGCATGTGCACCGTGATGTAACCTTGCTTCAGAAGGGGTCTTTTTGATTCGTAGATGATCCTGCTGGAGTAGTCGCACCGCGTGTTTGTGCACATGTACTCCGTTCTCTCATGCAAATCCTCGCCGACCTCGGACTCGATCGAGCCGAGCCGTTCCAGAGGTCTGCGACAATAAGCACATACTATATTCATAGTTCCTTCTCCACCGGTGAAAATCGAAAATGAAAAACAGCGAGGTTTTCTCCGTGCATTGCCGCCAGTACTGCAATCGTTTTACTCGTGCGATAGAAAAAGGCCGACGGGAGGTGAATGGGTGAGAACAGGAAACCCGGTATGAGCGCCTCCTGTTACATTAGCATAACGCAAATAAATAAAACTTCAACATGAGAGGGAAAATTTCCGGGCCGTAAGTGTTAGAGATCAGGAAAAACTTTAGTATCCATTGGGCCGCCTTTGCAGAAGAGGGGCCAATGATTTTTCTTTCTCTTCGCATTGTTTTTCGGCCATAATTGCGGTTGCCACGCGACCTTTACGACATTAGACGGGGATCTCGAAAACAATCTGGCATCAGGAAGGATCGGATTATGGAAAGAAATGAACTGAAAAGGACCGCTCTGGCGGCAGGCGCAACAGGACTGGTGGGACGGGAGATCGTGCAGCTTCTTGCACGGGATGATCAAATATCGGAGGTGCGGGTGTTAATCCGCAGCCCCCTGCCGGAAAAGGAACGATCTCCACGCATTCGAGAATTGATCTCCGGTTTTGAACGTCTGGAGCAACACCCCGATTGGTTCAAGGTCGATCTCGTATTTTCGGCGCTTGGCACGACCATCAGCAAAGCGGGCTCTCAGGCAGCCTTTCGACGCGTGGACTTCGATTATCCGCTCGCCATTGCCAAAGCGGCCCGCGCTGCAGGCGCACGCCACTTTCTGTTCGTGAGCGCCCTCGGCGCTGACGCCCGATCACTCTTCTTCTATAACAGGGTCAAGGGCGAGCTTGAAGATGCCATCCTTGCACTCGGCTTCCCATCCGTCACGATCGCCCGGCCCTCGCTGCTGTTGGGCGAGCGGAGCGAGCGGCGCTTCGGCGAAGAGCTGGCGAAAAAATTCTCCTGGCTCCTGCCCTCTCCCTGGGCCGGGATCCCGGCAGTGCAGGTCGCAGCAGCC
>MHEA01000069.1:1463-3278 GCA_001805085.1 Nitrospirae bacterium GWC2_57_9 | reverse complement strand
AATCAGCCCGGGAAGACATGCCGGGAGTGCATATCCTGGAAAACAAACGGATGCGGATGGGTATTTGAGCTGAGCTCGAAGACGCAGGGGCAAGCCTGAAAAGGAACAAACTGCAGATAAGCCCGCCGTTTTCAACTCCCCGCAAGATAAATGACGATGAAGGTGCCGATCATGGCAAGGGAAATCGCGAGCTTGACGGCGATGCCGAGCACCAGGCCGAGCCAGGTGCCGAGGCCCGCCCTGCCGGCCCGGATCAGGTCCTGGTTCGCCATCAATTCCCCTATGACCGCGCCGATAAAAGGTCCTAAGATGATGCCCGGAATACCCAGGAACATACCGAAGGCAAGCCCGGCCACGGAGCCGATCACCGCCTGTCTTCCGGCGCCCGCTCGCTTGACCCCATACACAGAGGCAAGATAATCAATCACAAAAGAGAGGACAGTCAAAAGCCCCAGGGCGGTCAGCGTGATCCAGCCGACGCGCTCGAAGTGGTCGATCCAGGCGGCGAGAAAAAGACCGAGAAAAACGAGGATCGTGCCGGGCAGGGCTGGGAGAACGATGCCTGCAAGCCCGATCAGCACGAGCAGCACCGAAAGTATCCAGAGGAGGGTCGTCTTTTCCATTACGTGCTCCTTACGAGGCATCGGGACGAGAGAGAGATGCCTTATCAAAAAGGGTACTATAAAAACCAGCATCCGGCAAGAGAACAGTTCGCCCGGCGTTCCTCATCCGAGCATGCTGGAAATGTCCTGGCCCTTGTCCGCCGCATCACAGAGCTGGCCGGCGGAGCGCTCATGCGAGTGAT
This sequence comes from Nitrospirae bacterium GWC2_57_9, assembly GCA_001805085.1. Lineage (GTDB taxonomy): Bacteria > Nitrospirota > UBA9217 > UBA9217 > UBA9217 > MHEA01. Next base: position 2,473 of record MHEA01000069.1, on the reverse strand, counting down.
TACGAGAGGCCGGGTCTTCACCCAGCGTTTACGCTGGAACCGCGAGTGCAGGGTGTAAGGGTGACTTAGTCACCTAGTCGGATTCATAGTCTCCGCGTCCCCTCGTCGCTCCCCTGCGTCCCAGTCCGCTTTACACTTTCCCCTTGTCGTTTCCCTCAAAATCCAGTATTCTCAATCATGAGATGGGGTGATTGAGAATAGGCCGCGCTGCACAGGGCTCATTTTAATGTCACCTGGTCGCCTACCCGAAGTGCATCGTGCACCTTCATCAGCGTCACGCATCATTCGAGTAATTCATCGGCCGCGGATGGGATAATGACTGAAAGACTGCTCATTGTCGAAGATGAAGATACTCTCTGCCAATCCCTGAAAAGAGTGTTCATGAAGGAGGGATACGAGGTCGATGTGGCGGAAAGCGCAGAGACCGCGTTCACTATCCTCGCGGCGAAATCATACGACCTCATCATAACCGACATCATCCTTCCCGGCATCAGCGGCATCGAGCTTCTCACCAAGTACAGAAAACAAAATCCGACCCAAAAAGTTATTATTATCACCGCCTACGCATCGCTCGAAACAGCGGTTGAATCGATTAAAGCAGGGGCCAACGATTTCATCATTAAACCGCTTATCCATGATGAAATGAAGAGGGCGGTCAGAAAAGTGCTGGACCAACGTTGACGAGCAGCCACGGCGACAGGGGCGCTCCCTATGATCACTCAAGACGCTTTCATGTTTTTTAAAAAAACGCCCGCCTTTGCATCCCTCCCGAATGATGTTCTTGGAACTATTTCACAAGAAATGGTGTTGGAGTTTCACCCGAAGGGTCGAACCATTCTTCGGCAGAACGGGCCGGCGGCGGAGCATCTCAGTATCATAAAAAGCGGAGCCGTCAAAGTGTTCGTGCGAACGAATGAAGGGGAAGAGGTCGTCGTGGGCTACCGGACCGCGGGCGATTTTTTCGGGCTCATTTCCATTGTGTACGGCGATCTCTGTCCGGACACCGTTGT
>MHEA01000069.1:1129-1390 GCA_001805085.1 Nitrospirae bacterium GWC2_57_9 | reverse complement strand
TTTTCAGAATTCTGCCTGAAGGCGGTGCTCACGCGGCTGGTGGATACGACTTACAAGGATATCCGCGACAGAACGCTGCTGTACGGCGGCGGAGACAAGCTGCTTTTTACGAACATCCTGAGCGATGTCGCGGTCAAGAGCGTGGTCACGGCTTCCGAGGACATTTCCATACAACAGGCAGCGGACATCATGGCATCCCATAAGATCAGTTCGCTCGTTCTGCTCGATTCAGCGGGCCGGCCCGCGGGAATGATCACGGAC
>MHEA01000069.1:0-1110 GCA_001805085.1 Nitrospirae bacterium GWC2_57_9 | reverse complement strand
CAAGGGAAGGGATATTGCGTCAACAGTCGGAGAAATCATGAGCGTCACCATCATAAAGTCCGAAGCGCGCGATTACTGTTTCGAGGCCCTCCTGAAGATGATGCGGTACAACATTCATCATCTCCTGGTCGTCAATAAGGGTGAACTGGCCGGTATCATAACCAATCATGATCTCATGATGCTCCAGGGAACTTCGCCGTTGTCCATTGCCGGGGAGATCGAGAACCAGACTACGATAGACGGACTGGCGCCTGCCGCAAAAAAAATAAACAAGATAATAAGCATACTTATCAAGGAAGGGGCGAAGGCGAGCAATATCACGAGGATCATAACAGAAATAAACGACCGGCTTTTGAGAAAAATCCTTGAGATTACCGAAAAGAAACTGGGCCCGCCTCCCGTCAGTTATTGCTGGATCGTGTACGGCAGCGAAGGGAGAAAAGAGCAGACCTTCAAGACGGACCAGGATAATGGCATTATTTATGATGACTCGGAAAAGCGCAATGAAGCATGGGAGAAGTATTTTTCAGTATTCGCCGCGCATATGAAAGACGCCCTTATACGCTGCGGTTTTCCGGCATGCACGGCGGATTACATGGCGAGCAATCCGAAGTGGCGGCAGCCCCTCGGCGCCTGGAAGGATTACTTTTCGAAATGGGTAAACAACCCTGCGCCCGAGAGCATCCTTCAGGCCCTTGTTTTCTTCGACTTCAGACCCGTGTACGGAAATACCCTTCTGGCGGAAAAACTAAGGGCGTTCCTGGGCCACGCGATCACGGATAAAAAGCTTTTTCTCGGGCATATGGCGGCGAGCGTGGTAAAGAACAGGCCGCCCCTCGGCCTGTTTGGAACGTTTGTTTGCGAACGGGAGGGAAGCCGAAAGGGAAAGTTCAATATCAAGATCAATGCGCTCTGCCCGATCATAGATGCAGCAAGGCTTTCCGCACTGGAAATGAGAGTGTATCAAACGTCCACGCTGGCGCGCTTAACGGAGCTGAGAGACCGGCAGGGCACGGTGGCGGGCGAATGCAGCAGCGATCTGGAACAGGCCTTTGAATTCCTTATGTCTATCAGGCTTCGTCACCAGTTTGAACAGATCGAAAAAGGCAT
>MHEA01000068.1:7072-13742 GCA_001805085.1 Nitrospirae bacterium GWC2_57_9 | reverse complement strand
CGACGGGATACTTCTCCGCCGCCGTAAGCCAGGGGTCCTGTGTTTTCTGTTTGATCCCAAGGGAAACCTTTTGTTTTTCCCGGTCGTATTTCAGCACCACCACATCGATCTTATCGCCCACCCTGCAGGCTTCCGAGGGATGATTGATCCTGCCCCAGGACATGTCTGTTATATGAAGCAGCCCGTCAATGCCTCCCAGATCCACAAATGCACCGTAGTCGGTGATATTCTTGACCACACCGCTTACGATCTGGCCTTCGGCGAGGGATGCGAGTGTTTCCTCTTTTTTCAAATTGTGATGATGTTCCAGGAGCACTCGTCGCGAAAGCACCATGTTACCGCGCCCGGAATTCATCTTGATGATTTTCATGTCCATGACCTGGCCGACCAGAGAACCGAGATTATGGACCGGTTTGATATCGATCTGCGACCCGGGCAGGAATGCCGAAACGCCGCCGATATCGACGGTGAGACCGCCCTTGATGGTCGAGACCACCTTTCCCTTTATGGGAGTGCCGGTCTGGTATGCCTGGTTCAAATGGTCCCAGACCTGCAATTTTTTCGCTTTTTCCCTGGAAAGCAGCAGGTTTCCGTTGGAATCCTCCGCAGCTTCGAGCAGGACCTCAAGCTCATCACCGGGCCTCAAGGCCTTCAGCTCTTCCTCGCTGAACTGCTCCACGGGGATGATGCCGTCCGATTTATAGCCCAGATCGAGCATGACCACTCCGGAGCGGACCTGAAGCACCCGGCCGCGCACGAGCGTTCCCGACTTGAAGCTCTTCAGCGACTGGTCGTAGAGCTTCTCAAACTCCGTCTGCTGCTCGCCCCCGCCCGCGCTGTCGTTCTCTTCCTGCTCGATGTCTTCGCGTCTGTCCTTCATGAAACGTACCTACCTCCCGAATGAATGAGCGACGCCGCGATCTCGCTGTGACTATCGATCGACTTTTCCGCCCAGTTCCTGAATTTTTTTAAGTACGGACTCCAATACCCAGTCGGGCGTGGAAGCCCCCGCTGTTACACCTATTTTTTCGACGCCCTTGAACCATTCCGCCTGCATTTCATCGGCGACCTCGATATGGTACGTCGGTTTGCCTTCCTGTCTGCAAACCGAGGCCAGCCTGCCGGTGTTCGCACTGTTCCGGCCGCCGACGACCAGCATGATATCTACCTGCCCAGCCAGGACGCGTGCTGCATCCTGGCGCTCTTTGGTAGAGTTGCAGATTGTGTTGAAGACCTTTAATTCTTTGGAAATACGTAATAATTTTAACACAATTTCCGAAAAATTACCATAGGATTGCGTTGTTTGCGCCACGATTCCCAGCCGGTTATGGAACTGAAGGTGGTCTATATCATCGGCCTTTTCCACCACAACTGCGTTATCGCCGGCATACCCGACTATGCTCTGGACCTCGGGATGCTTCTTCTCGCCGATAACGATCACCTGGTAGCCTTCCTTTTTAAGGTTTTCAGCATCGCGCTGGGCCTTTCCGACGAAGGGACAGGTAAGATCGATGATATTCAACCCCTTGTCCCTGGCCTGGGACAGCACCCGGGGAGGCACGCCATGGGAGCGGATGATCAGGTAGTCACCGGACTTGAGAGCGGCAAAATCCTCCACCGTGCGAACGCCGGCCCTGCTCAGACGCTCCACTTCCTGGGGGTTATGGATCAAAGGCCCCAGACAGTAAACATTGCCTCCTGCCGCGGCCTCGAAGGCCGTGCTGATAGCGCGCTTTACCCCAAAACAGAAACCGGCCTTATCTGCAAGAAATATTTTCATGCTCTTCACGTTCAGGAAGATGCCTTTCTTTTCGCCGGGCCGTTTGCCGACCCGGACGCCTCCCGTTTACTTCACCTTGCCGATATCGGCAAGCATTCTGTCCAGCACTTGCTGAATGCTCAATGACGTGGCATCGATCAAAACCGCATCGTCGGCCTTTTTCAAGGGAGCGATCGCGCGCATGCTGTCCTGGTGATCACGCTCCCTGATTTCACTGGTTATTCGGGCAAGGTCGACGGCCATCCCCTTTTCCTTCAGCTCGAGATACCGCCTTTTCCCTCGTTCCTCGGGACTTGCATCAAGGTAAAACTTTACCTGGGCATCAGGGAACACGACCGTGCCGATGTCCCTGCCGTCCATAACCACCCCGCCCTGCCGCCCGAGTTCACGCTGCAGTTCGAGCAGCCGCGACCGGACAGCCGGCGACCGGGAAACAGCAGAGGCCATCATGCCCATCTCGGGAGTGCGGATCTCTCCGCTCACGTCCAGGCCGTCCACATAGAACCGGGGGTCGCTATTGTCTTTCTTGATAGAGACCTCCGTCCTCGAGCAGAGCCCGGCAAGAGCGGCTTCGTCCGCGGGGTCTATCCTTTCGCGCTTCGCCTTCCACCCGATGGCCCGATACATGGCGCCGGTATCGATGTAGATATAACCCAGTCGCTGCGCAAGCATTCGCGCGATGGTGCTCTTTCCGGCGCCTGATGGTCCGTCGATGGCGACGACCAGCCCCTTCTTACTCTCAGTCATCCTGCAATAACTCCCGACCTTCCGGAACCCGTCTAATACTCTTTCCCCGTAAGCTTCTTATAGGCCTTCTGCAACTGGACCCGCGTCTGGCGCGACTCGGTCTTTTTGATCATCTCCTCGATAAGGCCGGCCGACGCCTTATCGCCGAGGTTTGCCAGGGCCATGCTCAATTCAGCCTCTTTGCCGGCGCGCCTGGCGGGGTCCTTTGCCATGGAAGTCAGCGGCGCGACCGCCCGCGCATCCGCCGTTTCCCCGAGCGAGGTAATGATCGTCCTGATGTCCCTCTCGCCCGGCTCCTGGAAGAGCTTCAGCAGCAGGTCCGTCGCCCGCGGGTCCCGCATACTGCCCAGCAGGCTGACCCCCGTGCGGGATACGAGCGGGTCCTTCGATTCAGCCAGCGTTATGAAGGTGCCCACCGGTTTCCAGCCTGAATTGATGACAGCTCGGATCACGGCATCCCTTCGCATGTTGTCGAGCCGTTCCAGCATTGAGGCAAGCGGCTGCCGGGTGTCCTCTTCGCTATAAAAGGACAAGGCACGGGTCGATCCCAGCCGGGTCTTCTCGTCCGGGTCCAGCATCCCGTTGATCAGCAGGGGAATGCTCTTCTTGTCCCCCAGCGTTCCCAATGCGAGCGCAGCTTCTCCCCTGATATCCGGGCTGAGCTGCGTATCGTTGAAAACGGCCGTGATGAAAGGCAGGGCGCTGCTGTCCCTGCGGTCCGACAATTTCCGCATCGCTTCGGCGCGCGCGGGCACGTCCAGGGTCAGATTTATCGAGGCTGCGGCTAGAACACCTGATTCAGTACCGGCGATCTTCTGCAGCAGCGCGGTAAGATCCTTCAAACTCTCCCAGACATATAGCCCGTAAAAGCCTTTTTGCAGTGTGCCGGAATACGGCGTTACGGTCATGATGATGAAGCGGGGCGGCAGCGGCGGCCGTTTGAAGCCCGAGGGTCTGGCATCCTTCAGCACCACCTCGAAATTGTTCTCCGTCTGGAGCCCGGTTATGCCTGCGATAAAATTGTAATCGTATTTGCCCTCTTTGAGCAGCTTTTCACCGTTCAAGGTGAATTCCATGATATCGACCCGCTCGGGCATCTTGGATCCGCTCTGCAGTTTGATCAGGTATACGCCTTCTGATGCCTTGAACGATCCTTTATACACGTTCTCTTTGCCATAGCGCTCTTTGACATCGTACTGAACCGGTCCGAAAACCGCCTTTTCCGCCACCGCGGCGTTCGCGACAGAACCGGTAATAAGGAACACCAGCAGCATCAGAAACTGTTTCATTACCCCTCCTTGATACAACAGATTGCAGACCCTGAGCCGGATCAGCGAGAGAATTGAGCCTGTTTTGCACCCTTTCTGCAGCTATTGCCGGCAGAAAAGATCGAACATCAATACGCCGACTGCCGCAGCAACCGTTCGAATCCGGGGAACGAGGTATCGATCCACGCTGCATCGCGTATGACCGTCTCATTGTCAGCAGCCAACCCGGCAATCGCCATGGACATAGCGATCCGGTGGTCGCCGTGGCTCTCGCACACAGCCCCCTTCAGTCTGTCCCTGCCGGTTATCTCCATCCCGTCGGGCAGCTCCCGCACGAGCACACCGGTTTTTGCAAGCTCCGCGGCCATGGTCGCTATCCGGTCGGATTCCTTCACCCGCAGTTCAGCAGCGTCCCTGATAACGGTCGTTCCTTCAGCAAAGGCAGCGGCAACGGAAAGCACCGGGATCTCATCGATCGCCCTCGGGATAACCTCACCCGACACCTCGGTTGCGCGAAGCTTCCGGTACCGCACCCTGATGTCCGCCACGGGTTCCCCGGCCTGTTCGCGCCGGCTCTCGAGAGCAATATCGGCGCCCATCGCGGAAAGCACATCAATGACGCCCGTCCGGGTGGGGTTCACTCCTACATTCCTGATCAGCAGATCGGAACCCGGCACAATGCAGGCGGCGACCATGAAGAACGCGGCTGAGGAAATATCCGCGGGGATCTCGACAACGCCCTTCGGTCTCAGCGCCTGTCGCCCCTTGACCGATACCTTCGTTCCCTCTACCCGGATGTCAACTCCGAAGAAAGAGAACATACGTTCGGTATGGTCCCTGGATTTCGACGGTTCCTGTACCGTGGTAACGCCGTCCGCGTAGAGGCCGGCAAGGAGCAAGGCAGATTTGACCTGCGCGCTGGCCACGGGGCCGTTGAAATCGATCGCTTTCGTCCGCCTGCCGCCGCCTCGAATGGCAAGCGGCGCAAGCCTCCCGCCTGAACGCCCTTCTATTGCCGCGCCCATCATCCGGAGGGGTTCGACGATCCTTGCCATGGGCCTTTTCCGCAGATACTGGTCCCCGGTCAGGATCGAAAAGAAGTCCTGCCCTGCAAGAAGCCCGGCGATCAGGCGCATCCCTGTGCCGGAATTTCCGAGATCCAGCACGCTCGCAGGTTCGGAAAGACCGTCAAGGCCTTTCCCCCGCACCACCAGATGGCTGCTCCCGAGGCCGTCCACGGTGATGCCCAGGGACTGCACTGCCCGGGCCGTGTTCAGCGTGTCCTCGCCCGTCAGAAAACCGTTGATCGTCGTATCGCCGTCGGCAATGGACGCGAACAGCACCGACCGGTGGGAGATGGATTTATCCCCGGGCAGAACCACCTCTCCCTTGACGCCGCCCGAAGGCTTTATTACGAGATCGGACATTATTTCAACCCCCGCCGCACGTCGCTCGCAAGCTGCAGATGCTTTTCAAGCCGCTTTCCGTCGCCGGCGATGATCTCCCGCTTGAAACGGTTGAGCGAGAACACATAGCGATCGATCATGGGGATGAGGTTTTCGCGGTTCAGCAGGCAGATGTCTCTCCACATTTCCGGGGAACTGGCGGCGATACGCGTAAAGTCCCGAAAACCGGCGCCTGAGAAGTCGAGATAATCGTCGGTCCCGGTGTTCAGCTCGGCAATGGCGCAGATCATGGCAAAAGCTGCCACATGAGGAAGATGGCTCACCGCGGCAAAGACCCTGTCGTGAAGGTCTGCATCCATGATGCTCACCACCGCGCCCGTTGCCGACCACAGTTCCCGTACCTTTTCCAGGGCGGTCTTGTCGGTGTTCTTCGTCGGCGTCAGGATGCAGCGTCTGCCGTCAAAAAGGGTGTCTATCGCTTCCGCTACGCCCGACTTTTCCCTCCCTGCGATGGGATGGGCCGGGACATAGTGCCTGTCAGGAAGCAGGATGCTCTCCAGCATTCTCGCCAGGCTCCCTTTGACGCTTCCCACGTCGGTCAGGACCGCGCCTTTCTTCAGGTGCGGTGCTATCTCGCGCGCGATCTTCTCGAAAGAGCCGACAGGGGAGGCAAGGACGACGAGGTCGGCGTCCTCGACTCCGTAACCCGCACCCTGGCCGATATGGTCGATCACCCCCATCCGGAGCGCCTGTTCCAGGGAGGCCCTGCTTCTGCCCGAACCCGTGATGCTGCGGGCAAGGCCCTTGGTTTTCAGGACCTTTGCAAGCGATCCGCCGATGAGCCCCACGCCGATGATGGTGACGTTGTTAAATAGAATGGACATAATTAATGCTATTTATACTTTCCGAGACAGGAATTATCGAACCAACAAGTAACGAACTTCAAACTCCGAACTCCGCACTCCGAACTCGCAACTCCGAACTAGATTTCGCGCCCCACTGCCTTCGCGATGGGCCGCATCTCTTCCATGAGCTGCTTGAAGCTCTTGGGCTTGAGCGACTGCTCGCCGTCGCAGAGCGCTTCCTCGGGATTGGAATGGACCTCGATGATCAATCCGTCCGCGCCGGCGGCCACAGCGGCCTTTGCCATGGGCGCGACCAGGTCCCACTTGCCCACCGCATGGCTCGGATCGACCACGACCGGAAGATGGGTCAGCTGCTTCAGCACGGGTACTGCGGAAAGGTCGAGCGTGTTCCGCGTGGCCGTCTCGTAGGTGCGAATGCCGCGCTCGCACAGGATCACGTCGTGATTGCCGCCGGACATGATATACTCGGCGGACATGAGCCACTCCTTGATGGTTGCCGAGATGCCGCGCTTCAACAGCACGGGTTTCTTGCACATGCCCACTTCCTTCAAAAGCCGGAAGTTCTGCATGTTCCGGGCGCCGATCTGGAGAATATCCGCATAT
>MHEA01000068.1:4949-6825 GCA_001805085.1 Nitrospirae bacterium GWC2_57_9 | reverse complement strand
TTCTCCTTCCGGAACTCCCAACTAGCGAGCTTGAACGGTTTCAGGATGGGCAGCACCTTTTCGACGCCGGGAATGGCTTCCAGCGGCAGGCTCTGCAGGATCGCCTCGTCGCCTATGGCGCCGATGATCGTGCGTTCCGTGCCCTTTGAGACGTGGGCCTGGAGGCCATGGTCCTTGATCTTTTTGATAATGTGCTCGACCTGCTCTTCGGTCGCGTCCGGCCTGACAACGATGATCATGGGAGTCCTTTCTTAAAACAAATCTTAAAACAAATCCGAAATTCGAATTTCTAAATTCTAACAATTCCGAAATCCAAAACTCAAAAATTCGAATTTCGATATTATTTAGAATTTCGAGCTTCGGATTTAGAAATTGTCTACCCTTTTACGATCTTCTCCAGCTCCGCCACGAACCGCTTGTTCTCCTCGGGCAGGCCGATGGTCACCCGCAGCCGTTTGGAGCCCATGGGACGGATGATCACGCCCTGCTTCATGAGCGCCGTGTATACGTCCTTGCCGTCAACCGCTGTCTCGAACATTATGAAATTGGTCTCCGTCGGGATATACGAGATGCCCAATTGCCGGAAGGACTGGTAGAGGAACTGTTTCCCCTCGTTGTTGAGTGCGATCGACTTTTCCACATGCTTCCGGTCCCCAAGCGCGGCAAGAGCAGCGATCTGTCCCAGGGAGTTCGTATTGAAGGGCTGCCGCACCTTGTTCATCAGCTCGGAGATCTCCGGCTTCGTGATGCCGTAGCCGATCCGGAGACCCGCCAGGCCGTAGATCTTCGAGAAGGTCCTGAGGGCCAGCACGTTCCTGCCTTCCTTCAGGTAATCCAGGGAATCAGGATAGTCAGCGTGGGTGGCGTACTCGAAATAGGCCTCATCCACGGCAACGATGACATGGCCAGGCACCCGGCTCATGAACCGGTCCATCTCGGCGGTGGTGTTCATGGTTCCCGTGGGGTTGTTGGGGTTCGCAATGAACACGATCTTCGTCTTCGACGTGATCCGCTCCGCCATGGCATCGAGGTCGTGGCGCATGTCCTTGCAGGGAACGATTATGTTCGTGCCGCCCGCCGCCTGCGTGATCATCTTGTAAACAACAAAGGAAGGGTCGGCCGAGATGATCTCGTCCCCGGTCTCGATAAAAGTGCGGACAACGAGTTCGATCAATTCGTTCGAGCCATTGCCCAGGATGATCTGGCCGAGATCCACGCCGTATTTTTTGGCCAGGGCCTGGGAAAGATAGAATCCGCTGCCGTCGGGGTAGCGGTTCAGCCCTTCCAGTGCCTTCTTGACGGCGGCAACTGCCTTGGGCGAAGGGCCCAGAGGGTTTTCGTTCGATGCCAGCTTGATGCTCCCGGTGATGCCCAGTTCGCGCTCGACCTCTTCGATGGGCTTTCCCGGAACGTAAGGGGTTATTGATTTGATGTTTTCAGAAGCGCTGATCGTCATGGCAACTCCGTGTTATTGAAATTTTCGGACGGATGGCATCGGACAGACGGCAGTTTATTCCGCACTCCGAGCTCCGCACTCCGAACTCGTATCACTGGCATTTCGGATAGGACCCCAACACTTTTAGGAACATGCAGTCGACCCGCAGCCGGTCTATGGCTGCCGCAACCTTGGCGTCTTCAATGTGGCCTTCCATGTCCAGGAAGAAAACATAGTCCCAGACCTTTCTTCCCGAGGGCCGGGCATCGAGCCGGTTCAGGTTGATGCCCTGCGCCGAGAAGGGAGCGAGCATGTCATAGAGCGCGCCCACGCGGTCCTTTATCGAAAACATGATCGAAGTTTTGTCCCGGCCGGTCTTGCCGGGCGATTTGGAGGCGATGACCAGGAAGCGCGTGAAGTTATTCTGGTTGTCCTCGATCC
>MHEA01000068.1:3823-4898 GCA_001805085.1 Nitrospirae bacterium GWC2_57_9 | reverse complement strand
GGCCCGGGCCGTGCTTGCTGCATCCATGATGGGGATGCCCGGCAGGTTCTTCTCCAGCCAGAGCCTGCACTGGCCCGGCACCTGGGGATGGGTATAGATCTTCTTGACGTCCTCGATCCTGCCCGACTTGTTCATCAGGTTCTGCGACACCTCGAGCATGATCTCCGCGTAGATTTTGAGATCGGAATCGATGAACATATCCAACGTGTAATTGACGACGCCTTCCGTCGAGTTCTCGATGGGCACCACGCCGAAATCCGCCCTGCCGCGCTCCACCTCGCGGAAAATGTCCCTGATGCTTTCGGTAGGAACGTACTGGGCCGCGTACCCGAACTGCTGCATGCCCGCCTGATGGGTGAAGGTCGCCCGCGGACCGAGGTAGGCCACCTTGAGCGGCCGTTCGAGCGACAGGGACGATGAAAGGATCTCGTGGTATACCGCCTTGAGCGTGTCCTGGGGAAAGGGCCCTTTGTTGCGGGCCGTCAGGCGCTCCAGGATCTCCCGTTCCCGGGAAGGAGAATGGAAGTCCAGTTTCTCCGTCTTTTTGATGTTTCCGACCTCGATCACGATCTGGGCGCGTTCGTTCAGCAGGTCCACCAGTTTATCGTCGATCTCGTCGATCTTTTTACGCAGTTCCTGAATTTTGCGGTTCGGCATGTGTGGTAAAATCCTATCTGAGGGGATTGCGAATTATAGTTGATATTTTAAGCAGTTGCAAGGATTTTTTGGCCCTTTTTGGCACGCCTGTTCCCAGTCGCGCCTTTCCCCATTTACTTTTCGGCCCTCTCAAGGGATAATGAAGCAAGGATTTTCCCATGGAAAACAATTTCAAAGAGGACATAAAGTTCAACTGTAATGTATCCGATGCCCTTTACTGGGGCTTTTTTTCGATCTGCGGGCTCCTTTTGCGCTACCGCGACCTGTACCGCTCCGAGAAGGGGCTCAAGGCCTGGGCGAACATCAGCCGGACGGATATTGCCGCCTGGATCGAAGCCAAAGAGGCGCGCTGGCCGGAACTGGAAGACCAGGAGTTCCGGGACCTGACCATCGACGGCCGGACCTATGGCCCTTTCGA
>MHEA01000068.1:0-3814 GCA_001805085.1 Nitrospirae bacterium GWC2_57_9 | reverse complement strand
CGTCAACCAGGCGCTGGCTCCGAGGGGATTGGTGTACGGCGCCGGGTACAGCATGTATATGAAGCCCAGTTTCTTTCTGGCGGAACTGCTCTCAACGCGCCAGGTTGACGGGCTGACCGTAATGACCTCGGGACCGGAGATCGTACGAGACCTTTTGACGGCGCCGGCCATGCTGCAGGAAAAAAGCGTGTTCCTGCGGCTGGAGCCGCTCATGATGCTCCTCCACTTCAAGTTGGGGGGGCTGAACACCAAGAGCGATCCCCTGCTGGCGGAGGCCTTTTCGCATTACGGATTCAAGGAACGGCAGCTGATGGATGAGACCTTCGAAAAGAGGCTCCAGGAGCTGGCCGAAGCCTACGCCGAGGTGATCGTGGCCCATGAGGTCGGGGAGTACCGCGAAGGCGTTCCGGAATGGATGGATATTCTGACCGCTGCCGGCGACCGCAAGAACGAGCACTATCTCCGGGCCATAAAGGACCTGCTTGCAGACACGTCCGAAGCGGGGCCATTAAGACGGATCATTGAGACAAAGGACCGGGGCGCGCTGGGGCTTTGGACAGCATTGATGGAGGGCTTCCCCCGGGTCATGTACCCGGAGATCAGGCAGGCGGTCAAGGAATTCCGCGCGAGCGGCGATTGGGGCGTGATCGAGAGCACTCGCAAGGCCGGCTGCGAACGGTTCCGGCTTGAGCGCGAGCGGGTGCTAGAGTTGTTCAGGAAAAGCGGGAAGGACGGGTTTGCGGGACAGTTACGAAAAACCATATCGGTTTAGAGTAGGATGAGCGACGCGGTCATGGGCCTCGCTCGCTGAACGAGCTGGATGCTTGCGGTATGACTGCCTTGTTAGTTGCTTTTCATTGCTTTGAGTTCCAAACAGTCCCAACATATCCACCTTCTAAGACAAAGCAATAATCGTTTTCTTCCTTCATGGTGTCTTCCGTTGCCCGAAAGGTTCGCGTCTCGCCATTCTTACCATGTATATAAATAATGTACTTAGCGTAGAATTTACACAATCCAATTGGTCGTGCTTGATTCCATCGTTTGGATAATTCCCGGGCTTGACTGTTTGACAATCGAATTCTTTTGCCTTCTTTGCTATTCTGCGTCATCGCGACATATTTAACCGACTCAAAATCAATCTCATTTCTTTCTTGCGCTGATTCGGCCATTACTGCCATTTCTATAGAAGCACAGAGAAAAGCGCAAAACATAAGCACTGCCTGTAAGATAATTTTTCTCATAAGTAACTGATATGTTTGCGGGCGCGCGATAGTGAGCACTGGAACTGCTGGTTAGATTATGTCTTATGCATATCCGTTTGACGAGAAGCTTCGGCACTCACCTTGCTGAATATCAATAGCCTGTAGGCCTCGGGTTAAGCCAAGCCCAACCCAACGGCCTTTGTCGGGTTTCACCTACCTGGCTACCAACTGCAGAGCGCCGACGGCACGGTGCCGTCCGCCTTCCGCCACCAGGGGGACGTTCATCACTGCTTGTGATTTTATGTCTTTTTTTCATAATAAAGGGTAATGCAAGAAATTTGAGATGGCGGTTCTGTCGGTCGAGAAAAACAAGATATTAGAGGAACGGAAGTACAGTAGCATAGATTATTCGTGCAATCAAGATGATGATTGCGTCAGAAGCAGGAGGCTCCCTCTATTTGACATTTCCGCTGCTGGTTCTGACCCGCCCTGGAAAAGACTTGAAAAGGGCAGGCCCTTGTGAAATAATCTGTCCGTTCCCCTTATTCTCTTTTTCAGGAGATAATCATGCCAGAGAATCCTTCCCTTATCATAGCCAAAGCAGCAAAAGAGATCGCGATCCTGCCGAAAATGGCGAACCGGCACGGGCTGGTGGCCGGGGCAACGGGCACGGGCAAGACAGTCACGCTCCGCGTTCTGGCCGAACAGTTCAGCTCCATCGGCGTGCCGGTCTTCATGGCAGACGTGAAAGGCGATCTCTCCGGCATGGCAAAGGCAGGCGGAGACCGGCCCGAGTTCATGGACCGTGCAAAGCAGCTGGGAGTTCAGGATTTTTCCTTCACCTCCTGCCCCACCGTGTTCTGGGACGTATTCGGCCAGCAAGGCCATCCGGTGCGGACCACTATATCCGAAATGGGCCCCCTGCTCCTGTCCCGTATCCTGAACCTGAACGAAGTGCAGGCCGGCGTCCTGACGCTTATTTTCAAGGTCGCCGACGACAACGGCATGCTGCTGCTGGACCTGAAAGATCTGCGCGCCATGTGCCAGTTCGCGGGAGACAATGCGGCGACCTTCAAGACTCAATACGGCAACATCTCGGCTGCCAGCATAGGCGCGATCCAGCGCGGGCTGCTGGGACTCGAGGAACAGGGCGGCGAGACGTTCTTCGGGGAACCGACGCTGGACCTTGCCGACCTGATGCAGACTGACGGGTCCGGCAAGGGTGTCATCAACGTCCTGGCCGCCGACAAGCTGATGCAATCCCCCAAACTCTATGCGACCTTCCTGCTCTGGATGCTGGCAGAACTGTTCGAAACCCTGCCCGAAGCCGGAGACCTTGACAAGCCCAAGCTCGTCTTCTTCTTCGACGAGGCCCATCTGCTGTTCAATGACGCGCCCAAAGCGCTCCAGGACAAGATCGAGCAGGTGGTGCGTCTCATCCGCTCCAAGGGCGTGGGCGTGTACTTCGTGACCCAGAACCCGCTGGATATTCCCGAGACCGTGCTGGGACAGCTCGGCAACCGCGTCCAGCATGCGCTCCGGGCATTCACGCCCAAGGACCAGAAGGCGGTCAAGACCGCCGCAGAAACCTTCCGCGCCAATCCGAAGCTCGATACCGCAAAGGCGATCATGGAACTCGGCGTGGGTGAGGCTTTGGTCTCCGTCCTGGATGCCAAAGGAAGCCCTACCGAGGTCGAGCGCGCCATGATCTGTCCCCCGCGCAGCAGGCTTCTCCCCCTTACGGTTGATGAACGGGCCGCTGTGGTCAAGCAGTCCGTGCTCTTCGGTCATTATGAAAAGGCAGTGGACCGTGAGTCTGCCTACGAGAACCTGAAAGCACGGGCGAGCCGGGAAGCAGCCGCTGAAACCGTTCCCGCGCAACAGGGCAGGTCCAAGGAGTCGAAATCCGAGGCTTCAGAGATGTTTGGCGCCATGGCAAAAAGCGCTGCCCGTGCTATCGGCAGCCAGATCGGCCGGCAGATCATCCGCGGCGCTCTCGGCGCCATCCTGGGTGGCGGCGGACGCCGGAGGTGATCGGCCGCCGGCTTGACAAAGAGATATCCTTACGCTAAAGTTTCTTCATTAATTGTTCCAGAAGGAGGGATCTGTATGAAACGGTTCGCGGCGATGGTAGTGGCTCTGGTCCTGATCGCATCAGTGGCATTCGCGGGCAAGACCTATCAGTTCATGGGCAAGATACTCGAGGTAAAGGACAACGTGATCGTGGTGGACAAGAACGGCGAAAAATTCGAAATGGCCAAGGACGCCAACACCAAGATCAAGGGCGACTTGAAGGTGGGTGCGAGGGTCACGGTGAAGTACGAATCACGGGCCACCGATATTGAGGTAAAATCAAAGTAAAAAACATACTGCAGATAAAGGGCCCGGGACCCCTCCCGGGCCCTGTTTGTTTCCCGGACACATCCCCGCCCGGAGACGGTTACGGTTTGCCTTCTCTCTTGTACTCTTGATAATGCTCCCGCCAGCGCTCCATTTCTCGGGCAGCCTTTTCGCGCTGCTCCGGTGTCAGCATCGCGTGAAATTCAGCGAAGTTGTTGAAGAGATAACCGATAAGATCATCAGCCTGCGCCCTGTTCTTCCTGATCAGCTCG
>MHEA01000067.1:1620-6839 GCA_001805085.1 Nitrospirae bacterium GWC2_57_9 | reverse complement strand
GTATATTTCCATGATCTCACACCGTCTTCAACATATCGAGGACCACGGCTGCAACACGAGCCGATGCCCCGGTATCGCCCAGCCGGTTTCGCACTTCCGCAAGCCCGGCCCTGATGCGTGCATCGTACGACCGGTCCCTGAACATCTCCGTAATCGCATCGGCCATGTTCTGCGGGTTCGCCTCGTCCTGGATGAGTTCGGGCACCACGCGGTCGTCGGCCACAATGTTGACGAGGCCAACATGCTTGATGCCGCTCACCATCTTCGACAGAACATAATAGGTGAACGCCGAGATGCGATACACGATCACCATGGGAACGCCCATCAGGCCCGTCTCAAGCGTAGCTGTCCCCGACTTCACCATGGCCGCATCAGAAGCCCTCAGCACGTCGTAGACCCGGCCATCCGTGACGGTGACCGGTACCCCGCTCTGCTCCACAAAGGACCGGACAAAATCGCGCTGCACCGTCGGTGCAACCGGCAGCACGAACTCCAGGTCGTCGAAGCGGGACAGTAGTATTTTCGCAGCGGCAAGCATGTCGGGCAGAAGATTCACGATCTCCGTTTTTCTGCTGCCGGGAAGCAGCGCCACGGTCCGTCGCTCAAGCCCGAGACCGAAGGCTCCTTTCGCCTGCTCCCGCGTCAGGTTCGACCGAACCACGTCTGTCAAGGGATGGCCCACGAAACGGACATCGACACCTGCCTTCTCGTACAGGGGCACCTCAAAGGGAAAAACAACGAGCATGCTCCTGACAAGCTTTGCGATCGTCTTGATCCGCCCTTTTCGCCAGATCCAGACCTGGGGGCTGATGTAATAGACCACGGGGATGCCGAGCTTCCGGGCGGCTTTGCCGAGCATGATGTTGAAGTCCGGGAAATCGATCAGCACCAGGAGGTCCGGGCGCTCCGTTCGCAGGAACTGCTTTAACCGGGTATAAACGCTGTAGATGGCTCCGATGTGAGTAAGCACCTCGGAGATGCCGACGACCGATATTTCCGAGGCATCGGCCACCATCTGCACGCCGGCCTCTCTCATGTACCTGCTTCCCACTCCGTACAAGGAGACCGACGGGTCCGCCTTTCTGATTTCCTTGGCAAGGTTCGAACCGTGCAGATCGCCGGAAGCCTCACCGGACATGATCATGATCTTTTTCATGGAGGTCCCGCCGCACCCGCCTACAGTGCCTTCTTAACCGCGTCTGCAACCGTTCGGATCTGGTCTTCGGTCAGTTCAGGATACATGGGCAGGGACAGAACCTCCAGCGCGGTCTGTTCTGCGACCGGCAGGCTTCCGGGTTTGATCCCCAGGTCCCGATAGGCGGCCTGGAGATGCAGCGGCACCGGATAATAGATCATGGAGGAAGTGACATTCCCCGCATCCAAACGCTGCTTTACGGTGTCCCTGTTCTTGACCTTTATTGTATACTGATGAAAAACATGGGTAGTGCCCTTCTCCTCGGACGGGGTCTGGATCCCGGGCGCGCTCAAATGGCTGTTATACGCAAACGCGTTATTCCTGCGCTTGGCATTGTACTCGTCGATATGCTTGAACTTGACCCGCAAAATGGCTGCCTGCATCTCGTCCAGCCTGCTGTTGAATCCGATCTCGTCGTGGTAGTAGCGGACGCGGCTTCCGTGGTTCCTGAGGCTCAGCATCTGTTCTGCCAGTTTTGAATCGTCGGTTATGACCATGCCCCCGTCGCCGTAGCAGCCGAGGTTTTTGCTCGGGAAAAAACTGAAACATCCGATATCGCCGATAGCGCCGGTCTTTTTGCCGTTGGTGACGGCACCGAAGGACTGAGCACAGTCCTCGACCACCCTGAGGCCGTGTTTCTTCGCGATCTGCATGAGCGGCTCCATATTCACCGGCTGGCCGTAGAGATGTACCGGAATGATCGCCCTGGTCTTTTTCGTAATCGCTGCTTCAACCTGTCGGATATCCATGTTGAACGAAACGGGATCGATGTCGACGAACACGGGAACAGCGCCTACATAGGAGATCGCTTCCGCGGTCGCAATGAACGTGAACGGCGTCGTGATCACTTCATCACCCCGCTTGATGCCGGCGGCGATAAGGGCCAGGTGCAGGGCATCGGTACCGGACGCGACGGCGATCGCATGCTTCACGCCATGGTAAGCGGCAACAGCTTCTTCCAGGGCCTTGCCGTGGGGTCCGAGAATGAAATGCGTGCTCTGAATGACCCCGAGCACTGCGCTGTTGATCTCATCCTGTATTGCCTGATACTGCGTCTTAAGGTCCACCATCGGTACTGACATGCGTAATTCCCCTTCTCTCAAGAAATAGATCCTTTATGTAAACGGAACGAAGCCGCTCATGCCGCTGGTGATGTTCCTCGTGATCAGGGTGGCAAGGGCCAGTGCCCGTCGCCCCTCCCTGCCCGATACCAGCGGCCTGGTGCCGGTCCCGATGCAGTGGACAAAGGACCGGATCTCCTCGTTCAAGGTGTCGCGGCGTTCCGTCGCGATATCTTTTGCGACCAGTTCAACCACCCTATCTCCGGCCTTGCGCGAAACTGTCGCTTTCTGGGTTTGATAATCGCTCGTGTACAGGTTGTCCCCGTCAAACACTCTGAGCATCCGCTTTTTCTCGTCTGACACCCGGGATGCGGTAACATCGGCAATGCAACCGTTCTCGAACACGATCCGGGCGGTTGCCGTGTCCGTCTCGGTCGTCATAACGGACGCGCCTGCCGCGCTGATCTCCTTCGGGTCTGAACCCGCCAGGTCCACGACGATATCGAGGTCGTGGATCATCAGGTCCAGGATTACGTTTACATCGGTGCAGCGGACCGTGAACGGCGCTGCCCGCTCGGCGGTAATGTAGCGGGGCGACGTGAGCAGCTTTTTTATCGAGGTCACGGCAGGATTGAACCGTTCGATGTGGCCTATTTGAAGCACGGCATTGGTCCTGTCGGACACGGCGATGACCTCGTCTGCCTGATCGAGCGTGACCGTGACCGGTTTTTCGAGCAGAACATGGACGCCCTGCTCCAGGAACGGTAATGCGACCCGGTGATGAAAAGCAGTGGGGACCACGATGCTGACGGCGTCGACCCGGCCGAGCAGAAGGGCCGGTTCCGGAAACCAGCGGGTAGAAAGCTTCTGCGCGATCAGCTGCCCCCGTTCGGGATCGGTGTCCACAACACCGACGAGGTCCACCTCGGGCATCGCCGCGTATTTCTCTGCATGGAACTGTCCCAGATAGCCTACTCCGACTACGCCAACCTTTATCTTCTTCATGCCTGCGCTCTTGCCACGATCGTAATGTTCGCCCGGTCAGCTTCGGCGATGACCGTTTCGCGGTCCAATATTATGGTCTTGCCGGCCTCGATAGCAAGACAGGATGCCTTCACATCCTGCATGCTCTTCATGGTCTCCGGTCCAATGGCAGGAAGGTCAAAACGAAGGTCCTGCTGAGGTTTGCATATCTTCACGACAACGGCGCCCTCTCCGCAAAGGCCTCCTCCCCTCCTGATCGCCTCGTCAGTGCCTTCGATCGCCTCCACGGCCAGCACGGCCTGGTCCTTTACCACCACCGTCTGACCGATGTCGAGCCTGCCGATCTCCTTGGCGGTCTGCCAGCCGAACTCGATATCCTGCTGCTCGTCTTTTGTGGGTTTTCGGCGGGTCAGGACGCCGGGCTGAGCGATGAGGTTGTCCAGGTAAAGCGTCGATTCCCGAACGGTTATGCCTTCTGATTCGAGTTCCTGTGCCACGGCCCGAAGCAGGGAATCGTCCTTTTTGTGGATCATACGCGCAAGCACGGCCATGCCGCGCAGATCGGGCATCGCGCCGCCGAAGAGACGGGTCTTCTTGATGCCGCCTGCCATGAGCACGTCTGCAACATTCTGGTCCTTGAAGACCTTGATCAGCTTTCCCAACTGACCTACTTTGACCCAGTAAATACCGTCCACGAGTTCAGCAAGTTCGGGAAGGGTTTCGCCCTCATGGGCCACGGCGATGACCTGCAAGCCCTTATCCCTGGCCGCACGGGCAAAGGCAAGGGGGAAATTACCGTTGCCTGCTATTAAACCGATCTTTCGGATCACTGTCATTGTTCTGGTTCGTCTCCCTGGTTCGCCTGCCGGGCCTACCGGGTCACTCCCCGTTTGGAACTTCGCATGAAATCAACAAAGTATTTCACCTGGGCCGAATCGGGAATTTCCTCGGCCACTTTCTTGAATGCGTCTTCGATGGTCATGCCTGACCGGAAGATGATCTTGTATGCCTTTTTGAGGTCATTGATCATAGCATCGCTGAACCCCCTGCGCTTAAGACCGATCGTGTTCAAGCCGTACAGCTGTGCCCGGTTACCCGCAGCGCTCACATACGGTGGAATGTCCTGCACGATGGCCGACTGCCCGCCGATCATCGCGTAAGCGCCGATCCGCACGTGCTGATGCACGCCGACGATGCCGCCCAGGATTGCATGGTCCTCGATCACGATATGTCCTGCAAGGCCTGCCGAATTGGCCATGATGATATTGTTCCCCAGCTTGCAGTCATGAGCGACATGGGAATAGGCCATGAGGTAATTCCTGTTCCCGATCTCGGTCTTGCGGTCCGCTTTCGTCGTCGCCCGATGCACGGTCGCGCACTCCCGGATCACATTTTCGTCCCCTACGATGAGATAGGTCTCCTCGTTATTGTAGCCGATGTCCTGGGGCGGCGTACCGATGCTGGAGAAGGAAAAAATGCGGTTCCTTTCCCCGATCGTGGTCCATCCCTCGATCAGCACATGGGAGGCGATCTTCGTGTCCCTGCCGATGGAAACATGTTCTCCAATGACCGCATACGGTCCGATCTCGACGCTCTCCGCGATCCTGGCGTTCTTGTGTATGATTGCTGTCGGGTGTATATTCACTTCCCTGCTCCTGCCGGTAATTATTTATCCACGATCATGGCCATCATCTCGGCCTCGGCGACCACTCCGCCGTCCACGACTGCTTGCGCCTTGAAGCTCTTGACGGGACCCCGTTCCTTGATCAGCTCCAGTTCAAAACGGACCTGATCGCCGGGCAGGACAGGCTTACGGAACTTCGCTTTATCGATGCTCATGAAATAGAGCACCTTCTTCGACACCTCTTCCTCGGGAATGGACTTGAGGGCCAGAACCCCGCCTGTCTGGGCCATGGCCTCGAGCAGGAGAACGCCCGGCATGATCGGATGTCCCGGGAAGTGGCCCTGGAAAAAAGGTT
>MHEA01000067.1:0-1602 GCA_001805085.1 Nitrospirae bacterium GWC2_57_9 | reverse complement strand
TGAGCCCCACGACCCGTTTATTTGCCTCAAACTCAAGGATCCTGTCTATCAGCAGAAAAGGATACCGGTGCGGCAGCAGATTCAGAATTTCCTGGATACCCAGCATGGTTTTTTTCTCCCCCCTCTTACTAATCTTTTTTTGTTTTTTCCCTCAGCTCCCGGACCTGCTTCTCCAGGTCAGTGATGAGTTTTTTGAGGACAGGCAGCTTCGGCAGAATCACCTGCACTTTCAACCAGTCCCGAAGCGGCATGGCGTTGAAGCCGGCTATCACCTGGCCGGGTTCAACGTCCTTGGTGATGACCGCCTTGCCGCCGGCCATGACGCGGTCGCCTACGGTGGTATGATCCGCAAGTCCGGCCTGGCCTCCGAACACCACATAGTTCCCCAGCGTGCTGCTGCCCGCGATGCCCACCTGGCCTGCAAGCAGGCAGTGCTCCCCGATGGTGACGTTATGCGCCACATGCACCTGGTTGTCGAGCTTGGTCCCTGTTTTGATCAGGGTGTTTCCCAGAGTGGCCCGATCGATTGTGCAGTTGCCGCCGATCTCGACGTCATCCTCGATCACGACGCCGCCTACTTGCGGTATCTTCTGATGCCGCCCGCCGTCGGTTACAAAACCGAAACCGTCGCTGCCGAGGACGGTCCCGGCATGAATGATCACGCGTTTGCCGATTGATACGCCGTGCCCGATGCTGACATTGGCATGGATAACCGAATCGTCGCCGACCGAGGAACATTCTCCCACGCAGACACCGGGATGGATCGTCACACGATCGCCGACCTGCGCGCGGTCACCGAGCACGACAAAGGGATGGATCGAGCAATCCCTGCCGATCGCTACATCCTTCCCGATTGACGCACTGTCGCTCACTCCTGACGGACGGTAAGGCTTGACATAGAAGATCTCAAGCACCCGGGCGAAGGCAAGCTTCGGGTTCTTCACGCGCAGAACAGGCTTCGATATCTGAGGCGTATCGAGCGGAGCCAGAACGGCCGCAGCACGGGACGTTTCCAGATCCTTGAGATACTGCTGCCCGGCAATGAACGTAATCTGCCCCGGACCGGCCTCCCCGATGCCGGCCGCTCCCGAGATATCCCCGTCTTCGCCGGACAATTGCGCGCCCAGAAGCTCTGAAAGTTTGCTCAGTTTCATGGTCATAGCGGCCGGTTTACTTCTTCGTTTCGTCCTTCTTATCCAGCTCGGCAACAACCTTCTCGGTCAGGTCCAGATCGTCATCGGCATAGAGCACAGCAGGCACCTCCGCCTTGGACATGATATTGATCGTCTTGTTGAGGACCAGGGAAATCTTTTCGCGCTTCGCGATCTCCTTCAGCACGGCCATCATCTGTACGTTGAACTCGTTCGACAGCTCCTCGTTCTTTTTTCCGATCTCCCCGCTGAATTCATTCCGTTTCTTCTCGAAGTCATTGATCTTTCGGCCGATGGTCTCTTCTTTCTCCTTCTGCGCCTTTTCGTTCAGGAGTTTAGCCTGCTTCTGCTTGGCGTAGTCCTCCTGCAGTTTCTGGATCTCTTCTGCTTCCATATCGAGGATCTTTTTGCGGCTCTCATAGTAATCGCGAACGACACCCTGATATTTCTT
>MHEA01000066.1:33853-34844 GCA_001805085.1 Nitrospirae bacterium GWC2_57_9 | reverse complement strand
GGACCCACTCCCATAATGTATAAACTTAAATAAAGTGAGGTAGTCGCAGAGCTTGTCGCCACTGCATATTTTGCATCTGTATATTCTGCAATCAAGTTTTCCAGTTCTGATACTTTCGGCCCCTGCGCCACCCAACCCGAACGAAGAACCGATACTACGGCCTTTTCTTCTTCTTTGTCAAAATATGGTTTTGTTAAGGGAATCTTCATTAACTCGATGCTAATATACTAATCATACTAATTATACGAATAAACTCTAAAGAAACTTTATTTTTGCATCCGTCTCTATGCGTATTATCCTTTTTGGTTTGAGATAACGATTACGAAAGTTAATTAGTAAACCAAGCTTTAAGTGAGTACATTGAAGATAACGCTGTATTTGATAGTAATCCTCCTTTAGTAAATGCTTTTTTGCTTTAATTTCAAGTACTATTCTGTCTTGGATAACAAAATCTAAGATATTACCACTTTCCCCAATCCTCTGTTCTCTTTTAAAAGATAGTTCCGTCTCTTTCAGTTTATCTTCAATAAAATCTGCATATTGTTTTTCTCTTGCATATCTTCCCAGTTCATTATGTACTTCAAAACACAAACCAGTAATTTTATATGATAATTCAGGATAAAAAAGAGTCTTCCTATCTTCACTATTGGTATTATTAGTATTCATTAGTATATTGGCATCGCTTTACCAATTCTTTTCTTCATAAAATTTCAATGCTTGAGCAGGATCCGGAAATTTATTTTTAAACCAATCCAGATATTTTTTTACCCCTGTTTCTATCTCTATTTTGGCCACAAATCCCAACTCCTCTTTCGCTTTTGACGTGTCGGCAAAGTGACGAATAACATCTCCGGGACGTTCATCAAGAAAGTTTATGGGGAGATCTTTATCACATACTTTCATTACGATTTTAGCCAAATCCAGAATGGATACTTCCTGCCCCCTCGCAATGTTATATACTTCCCCCGCTCTGCCCTTTTCGTAAACGGAT
>MHEA01000066.1:27639-33789 GCA_001805085.1 Nitrospirae bacterium GWC2_57_9 | reverse complement strand
CGGGCCAGATACCAATCGACCCCGGTACCGGCAGCCTGGTCCAATCCGGCATAAAAGCGCAAGCGCGTCAGGTCATGGAGAACGGCAAAGCGATCCTGGCGGCGGCTGGTTGCAGCATGGGACAAGTGGTCAAGGCGACCATTTACCTCAAGGACATGGCCGACTTCGGCTCCGTGAACGAGGTCTACGGGGGGTATTTTCCGGCAGACCCGCCGGCCAGGGCCACGGTGGAAGTCTCCCGGCTGCCGAAAGACGTTGCAGTGGAAATGGATTTTATCTGTTGGAAGGGTGAGGGTAGATAACTACGGGTAAAGAGCCGGCAAAAGCAATTTATAGGTTTACGGGGTTCTTGCTGTTCAGGCCCTGATCAATAGATGCGTTCTCTTCAACAAAAATTCTGCGTTATGTAGATCTTGTCATCCGGCGATATGGCCACGCCGATGCCTTCGCTTCTCCAGTGGGGCGTAAGGATGTTCTTCCGGTGGCCCGGGCTGTTCATCCAGCCCTGCACCGTGGTTTCCGCTATCTTCCTCGCCGAATTCCAGTCGTAGCGAGGCACCCCGTTCAGGTAGACCACCCGGTCGTACAGGTTGTTCTGAAAGATGTTCTCCGCTCCCATATAGATCCGGTCCCCGGCGGTCACGCCGCAGGAGTAACCGCCCTGCGCATAGCGCCAGGAAAAACCGCGTCCTTCCGGGGACTGATGGCTGAAGTAGTTCCTCTTTGCCATGTCCTGGCTGTGCTTCCGTGCGATCCTCGTCAGTTCCTCGTTCCCTGTCAGGGAGGACAAGCCCTGTTGTGTCCGTTCCCTGTTGATGAGCGCGTGGATCTGTTTTTCCAGGTCGTCGATCCGGACGGCCGGCCGGGCCCTTACGGGAGGTGCCTCCTCTTTCCGAACAGGACGGGGCGCGCCACAGGACGCGCTGAGGATAGCCAATATCACGCCTAATGTGATATAAATAGGAAGGGGGATATGAATAGTACTTTTCGTTATCATAGAAATTGATGAAGTTACCCTGTATCTCGCGTGAATCATGTGATGCGGATCACACAGAACTATAATACTTTGAACAGTGAGCTGTCAATACTGCTATTTGTTCTTCGTTTCTTTTCTGCAAAAATAATCAGATCATTTTTTGGTTTTAGTTGCAATTTCAATTTCAATTGTTTATTATTCGCCTAATCTAAACCAAAAGGATGATAACCATGAACGTCTCCTCGCTCTTCAGATCCGCTGTGCTTGCTTCTTCTCTTATCCTTTTTTACGGATGCGCCCACTCGGATATTCCCCTCGATCTTGCTGCGGAACAGATGACAGACGACGCTGCCGATGAAACGGCGGCGGCTGCGGAAGAAAATGAGGCGGAGATAGTGCCTCTGACCGAGAGCGATGGCGAGGACGGATCCATAACGAAGAACGTCTCCCTCGGGGCCGGCGAGAAGAAGACGGTTCTGAAGAAAAAGGAGATCGGCGATGACCAGGAAGCGCTGCTCGATGGCGCCCTCGAACTGACCGATGCCGCCCAGGAGTACTGGAAGGACAACGACATGGACCGGGCCTTCGAATCCCTGGACCAGGCTTATGCGCTGGTGCTGAAGGTCCCGAACAGCCCCAAGTTCACGCAGCAGAAAGAGGACCTGCGCTTCATGATCTCGAAAAGGATACTGGAAATGCATGCGTCCCGCAGCATGGCTGTCAAGGGAAGCCACAATGCGATCCCGCTCGTGATCAACGACCACGTAAAGCGGGAGATACAGTCGTTCCAGACCGTGGAGCGGAACTTCTTTCTCGAATCCTACAGGCGCTCCGGCAGGTTCCGCGCCGACATGGCAAAGGCGCTGAAGGATGCGGGCATCCCCGAAGAGATCTCCTGGCTGCCGCTCATTGAAAGCGGGTTCAAGACCAGGGCGCTGTCGCGCGCCCGCGCTTTCGGTCTCTGGCAGTTCATCCCGTCGACGGGATACAAGTTCGGTCTCAAGAGGAACGACTGGGTGGACGAGCGTCTCGATCCCGAAAAGGCGACGGCTGCGGCCATTGCATACATGAAGGAACTGCACCAGATGTTCGGCGACTGGGCCACCGTGCTGGCCGCGTATAACTGCGGTGAGGGAGCTGTAGCGCGCGTGATCAGGAGCCAGAAGATCAACTACCTGGACAATTTCTGGGATTTCTACGAACGGCTTCCGAGGGAAACGGCCCGGTATTATCCGCGCTTCCTCGCGGTGCTGGCCATCGTGAAGGACCCGGCCCAGTACGGCTTCACGCTCGACGAACTCGACAAACCCCTGCCTTACGAGACCGTGACCATCGAACGGCCGGTCCATCTCAAGAGCATTGCCGAGCAGATGGGCATCGAGCTCGAACATCTAACCGCCCTGAACCCGGAACTGCGGCGCGATGCCACGCCGGGCACGTCCTACGCGCTCAAGGTGCCGCCGGGAAAAGGGGAAGCGGTGCTGGCCGCCATCGAAAAGATGCCGAAGTATTCTCCGCCCAGGATCGAATATGTCGTCCACCGCGTGAAGCGCGGGGAGACCCTTTCCGTCATCGCGCTTCGCTACCGCACGAGCATGACCAGGATCCGCGAAGCAAACAACCTGAGAACGGGGAATATGCTCCGGATAGGGCAGCGGCTCAAGATCCCGACCAGGGGTAGCAGCAGCACTACTTAGGTTCAAGACCATATAAACAACAGAAGGCAGGCTGAAATCAGCCTGCCTTTTTTGTGTGTTGCAGAAGCGCGGGATTAAAATATAGCTTCCATCCGTCGAATATCTTTTCTTTTCAAGAGTTTTGATGACAGTAATCAGCCAGCTAAATAATATCTGCATATGATATAAAAGTATTATATAATTAAGCTTACCTGCGCCATTAGTTCAAATCGGCGGGCACAAAAGTGATTAGTGTTGCGAAACCATCTCAAGGAGGAACATCAATGAAGGAGAAATTGCACTCAGCAGCGCTTGTTTTTATTTTGTGTATCACATTATTTGGATCGGCAACCGCAGCAGAAGTATATAGCTTCGCCGTTGTCCCGCAAATATCAGCCTTGGAAATTCACAAATACTGGACTCCCTTTTTAAAAGAACTTTCCGCGGAACTCAACGTCACGTTTCAGCTCAAGACTTATCCATCGATCCCCGACTTCGAAGAAGATCTCTTAAAAGGCGGACCTGATTTTGCCTACATGAACCCTTACCACGCCGTTATGGCTCATAAGGCTCAATATAAGCCCATTATAAAAGATAAAACTAATCTCATAGGCTGCCTCGTTGCCGCCAAAAGCAGCGGTTTCAACTCGGTTAAAGATCTTGACGGCAAACTCATCGTTTTCCCATCTCCCAATGCATTTGCTGCGTCGCTTTATATGAGGGCATTGCTTGCAGAAAAGGAAAAGATCCAATTTTCCAAAAAGTATGTGAAAACGCACCAGAATGTATACAGAAGCGTGGCCATGGGTATGAGCGCGGCCGGCGGCGGCGTACAAAATACGCTTGATAAAGAAGAACCCGCTTTTAAAGATAAACTGACGATACTTTATGAAACCCCTGGCTTTGCTTCACATCCGATCGCTGCTAACGATAGAGTATCCTCGAAATTCAGCACGGACGTTCAGAAGGCAATATTAAGGATTGCAGCGGATCCCAAAAATAGAGACATGTTTAAAAATGTAAAAATTCCTAATCCGGTAGAAGCCGACTACAAAAAAGATTATTTGCCGCTCAGCCAGCTCGGACTCGAGAAATATGTCGAGATTGAAAAAGAGTAATCAATAGCAAAGGAGGGGAATCAAACTGGTTGTGAACATCATATCCGGAAAGGAGAAAATATGAATAAAAGTGCACTAATTTTTATGTTATTGGTTGCCATGGTTCTTGTTGTGCCGGGTAACGCATCAGCAGTGCCGCCTGTGCTGGGTACACCAACCATCGATTCTCCTCAGCTTCTGGATTGGGGGCAAGATGTCAATAATGGAGAACCTGACCTGACGGAGCAGACTGCCAATCGCCTGGTTGACCTGCACGGCTCGTTTTCAGATTGTGACATTGCCCTCTCAACGGCCGGCAATTACCATATGGCCCTCAGAGATCTTTGGTACGATATCTACTTGCCGCAGTATGCCTCTGAGCTGGGTCTCAAAAACTGGTTTTTCACAACCAGTCCACCTGTCGCGTTAAAGCAGTTAAAGAACGGCGCCGTTGTATTCGGGAATATGTCCCTGCGCTGCATGCCTCAACTTGCCGTCGGTCCCCAGAAAGTTATAAATGATCTGAAAGCTGCGGGGTTGACCGAGGGGCAACAGATTCCTATTTTCAGAAATCGGGGAAATGTTCTTCTTGTAAAAAAAGGCAACCCGAAGCATATTCTTACAATCTGGGATCTGGGCCGGCCGAATATAGTCATTTCTACGCCAAATCAGAACTATGAGAAAAACACCTTTGATAATTACAGCGGCTCCATATATAACATTGCAATGAACGATGCTGCCCATGCGCCGGATGGTTGGGATGCGGGTCGTCTGTTTAATTCCATTTTTGGTCCAGATAAGATAAAGGAAAATGGAACAAATCATCCTAAATGGGTCGCCGGAGAAAAGATCCACCATCGCGAAGTGCCATGGTCGATTGCTTACGGACGTGCAGACGTTGCAGTTATTTTCTACCATCTCGCTTTGGATGCCGTGAGACGTTTTCCGGATACATTTGAGATCGTTTCGCTTGGTGGCACCATCGACAACCCTCAACCGCTGCCGGGAAATCAAGTCGGCGCTCATTTCGCCGTTCGGATTAACGGCACATGGTCGGATAAGCAGGTCCAGGCTAGAGAGCGCTTGATTGATGCCTTTAATTCAGCGGAGTTTACTTCGATACTCGAGAAACATGGGCTCCAGCGCTGATTTTAATTCCGCTTGAGATTGTAAATGTTGACGCTTTTTTAATGTTTGATATCAAATAAACTTTATAATTAAAAACAAAGGAAGCGTAAAAAGGCAGGGGACATTCGCCCCTGCCTTTTTAACACCGCTGCTTGATTCGCGACTCTATCATTATCCGTCATTCACCCAGCCGCTCTGAGCGGGACTTCAGGAGTAAGCAGCAAGTAAATACGATCATGTTCTAACCTTAAGAATCGTAATCGCCTGAGTTTACCGCGGGAAGCTCGATCCGGTTCTTATTTATTAAATCCAGATCCCCAATAAAATCGTTCAGGGACGACTCCGCATTCTGGGAATGTTCGGCTTCCTGACTTCTCGCCTTCTTACCTTTCTGTATTTTTGGCTTCTTCCCTCAGCTCCACCAGCGTCGCTCCCCATCCGCCTGCTCCTTCATCAGCAAGCTTAAAAGACTTCACATAAGGAAGTTTCTTCAAGACCGCATGAACCGTTTCCCGCAGCGCGCCTATCCCTTTCCCATGAACGATCCGCACCTGCAGAAGTCCTCGATCCCGACAGGCAGCCAGGTAGTCGGGGACAAGTTCCTTGACGTCCCGGGGTTGGAAGGTGTGCAGGTCGAGCACGCCGTCGATGGGTTGTTCAAGAGGGGAGGTCATGATCGAAAATCCAGCGGACTTATGTTTCTTTTATCGTTTTGCTCGGCTGGTATTGGTGTCGATGATCCCGGTCCTGATGTCAGCATTGTTGCCCCCGTTCAATTTCACTATTCCGTACTTTTGGAATGGTTTCTTTCAAATGATTCTAGTTAAACCGGGGTCAGTCCGTCAAGGATATATTTTGGCTGATTTATTGATTCTTAAAAAATCTCGTGCTATATTCCCTTTACAATATTTTGTTAAAACATGAACAATCAGCACAATTCATTCCTGCACTGGGGCATATTCGCGCGACGCCACCCGTCCGCATTCCTTCTGGCGGCACAACTGGCCAGTCTGATGCTGTACGCCGCCTTTGACGAGATCGCCTACGGCCGTGGACTCCTCGGTGCTTTCGGGATCCTGGTGCTGGCGCTGACGGTCTGGGTCGTTAACCGGACCCCGGCCAGCAACTGGATTGCATGGGTCCTCGTGGTGCCCGCCTTTGTATTATCGCTGCTGTCAGCTCAGTATCCCGACCCGACCCTCCTGGTATGGTCATCGCTCCTGGAGGCATCGCTCTACTTTTACGGAGCCGGCAGTTTGATCGCCTACATGAT
>MHEA01000066.1:8547-27628 GCA_001805085.1 Nitrospirae bacterium GWC2_57_9 | reverse complement strand
GGGTGACCATCGACGAGCTGTTCGCTGCCGGTGCCACCTTCACCCTGATCGCGTGGGGATTCGCCTATGTGTATCTGGTCTGCCAGATATGGTTCCCGGAAAGCTTCATCGGCACAGCTCATGCGGGCAAACCGCGGACGTTTCTCGAGCTCCTGTTCCTGAGCTTCACCACACTCTCAGCGACCGGCCTCGGCGATATTCTGCCGATCGGTTCGGCGGCTCGGGTGCTCGTGATGCTCGAAGAGTTCGCCGGCATCGCTTACATCGCCGTGGTGGTATCCCGGTTGATCGGGATGACGATCGTCAGTCACAGACGAGAAGGTGCATCCTGACGCTGGTAGGCAGTGAAAACATGACAATGCCAATAAGACTTCTCATTGTATTCTCCATACTCTTTCCAGCCAACCAGGCCTATTGCATGCCTTCTGAATATGTGGTTCTTCTCCATGGATTGGCAAGAACAAGCGAATCCATGAACCGCTTGAAGACATTCCTGTTGGGGGAACATTATCAGGTATTGAATATCGATTATCCTTCGAGGAAACATCAGATATCGGAATTGGCTGCAATAGTCAGGAAAGAAGTGGTGTCGAAAACAGCCGGGGCTGAAAAAGTGCATTTCATTACGCATTCCCTGGGAGGAATCATTCTGCGCTACATACAGAAGCATGATCCTCTGCCGAATCTGGCGCGTGTGGTCATGCTGAGCCCGCCTAACCAGGGAAGTGAGGTGGTAGACACTCTGGGGGATCTCCGGCTTTTTGAACTTATAAACGGCCCGGCAGGAAAACAACTGGGCACGGATAAAAATAGTATTGTTCAGAAGCTGGGGCGGGTGGATTTCGAATTAGGCATAATCACGGGAGACAGGAGCATTAACTGGATAAATTCGTTGATGATCCCGGGAAAGGACGATGGCAAGGTATCAATCGAGAGTGCAAAAGTTGAAGGCATGGCTGATTTTCTCATTGTTCACGTATCTCATCCGTTCATCATGAATGACGAGACCGTGATGAAAAACTGCTTTCACTTTTTACAAAAAGGAAAGTTTATTATGAGCTTGGGAGATAACCGCTGAGCCTGTTATGAGATTGCACGAGTCTTCTGCCCCGCTGTTGACACGCTTGTTCCTCATCGGTGACCTCCCTCTTTTCGCCGCGAACATTGACCTCGGATATACTCAGACCCTGATCCTCACTTGTACCAATCTAACCAGAACAACACCGATCGCTAACCCCGGCATAAAAGATCGAATCTTGTTGACAATAAATGCATTATGTTGCATAGTAGTGCTGATTGTTGTCGCTTCTGTAGCTTCGGTTCTACCTTGCAGGGGACACCATGAAAAAAATAGCGGTGATCGGGGGAGGGATAGCGGGCTTGACCGCAGCCTATCTGCTGGGACAGCGCTACGAAATCACCCTCTTCGAACGATCGGAACGACTGGGCGGCAATGCCTATACCTTGACGACCCCCGGCGGGGAAGAGGTAGATATAGCCGCCGCGGTCTTCGGCAGGCACTCCTACAAGAACCTTTGCAGGCTTTTCAAACGTTTGCACATCGATACGGTGGGTTCCTTCGACTGGAACCCTTTCTCGCCGTCCCTGGGCGCCAGTTTTCGCAGCCTTGACGACGGGTCAGGCTTTTTTCTTTCTCCCGGAATCGCATCCCTGATCTCCCAGCGCTTCGCCCCCTTGAGACCCAGAAACGTCCGCACCCTGCTGCAGCTCCTGAAAGGATTGAAAAGAGCGCGTTCGTTGTCTGCTGCCGGAAAAATGGAAGGACTCTCTCTCGGGGAGGCCTTGAAGGAAGTGCCCGAGCTGTCGGGGGATGCAAAGCTCATATTCGTAAGCTGTCTATGCCTGATATCCTCGATGCACTGCGAGGACGTTCTCGACGCGCCTGCCGCTTTTTTCCTGGAGAAGCTCAAGATATACCATGACCTGGTGCCCCCGGAAGCTCTCTTTTCGGTCTTCTTCCCGAGGAACAGGACGAAAGAGTACATCGATGCCCTGTCGGCCGGCTTCGCGGACAGCATTGTGCTGAACGCCCGGGTCAGGAAGGTGATCAGGCGCGAGAACGATGTGATCGTGGTGACGGAGGACGGAAAACAGGCGCTCTTCGACCGGGTGGTGTTCGGATGCAACGCAGACCAGGCCCTGACGCTGCTGGAGAAGCCGACCATTGAGGAGAAAAGGCTGTTAGGGGCTTGGAAATACACGGACGGCAGGATCGTGGTGCATAACGATCATGCCTCATTTCCGAAGAGGGAATTGATGCAGGGTTATACGTTCCTCTACCGGAAGAGCGGCAGATACATCGAAACTTCCGTGAGCGGTTCGCTCTGGGTCCTGCCGGGAGCATCAAAAAGCATGGATCTTGTCAGCACACAGCATCCCAACTTCCCGATACGGCAGGAGACCATCCTGTTCGACGGGAAGTTCAGGACACCGATCTTCGATTTCGGCTCCTGCTCCATGATCGGGGAACTGCCTTCCCTGAACGGGGTCAGGAACACCTATTATTGCGGAAGCCACTTCGGATTCGGCCTGCATGAGGATGCAGTCACATCCGCGATCGAAGTGGCGAAGCAGCTGGGAGTGGAGTTTTGATTTTTCCCGCGGAATTGAGCGATAGTGGCAAAGAGATGCAACAAATCCGAAGCATCAAATCTCAAATAAGCTCCAAGCACCAAGCATCAATAATTCAGTAATTGAAGCTCCCTGCAGCAAGCTGCGGGGTTAGCGCTCACTCCAGAATTCAGACGTCCGGATTCTGGAGCGAACTATTCCCGCGCTTCTGCTGGATTATCGATTTTATTTGGGATTTGTTATTTGCTATTTGGGATTTTTAGTTGTTTTCTTATGTTCATGCTTGAAGATGTGCTCCTTGCAGTATCCCAGCCCCCCGCATTCCGGACAATAGCGGAACTCCATCCGGGGATGGGAAAGGTCCGTGATCCCGCAGACCGCGCAGGTGTGGAACGGCTGATTCCTGCTCGCAATGTCCCGGGCCTGGGCAGCCATGCGCCGCTTTCCGCTTTTGATGCTCAGGTAAATATCCTTGCCGAAAAAGAGGAGAAAGTTGCTGAGGGAAGCGAGGATGAGGAGCCGGGTGCTGCCGGAACCGGTGACGAACCGGTAGAAATAGCCTATCCAGGTAATGAGCGCGAGCCATTTGATCTTGATCGGCAGTATGAAAAAAATGTATAGCTGAAATTCCGGGTACAGGTAGGCAAAGGCCAGGAAGATCGACCCGCCGATGAAGATGTTCGTGGCAGCGTGAAAGGGGAACAGGAACGATACGGCAACCGTGACCAGGTAGCCGATCAGGATGAACAGGTTGTACTTGAATGCGCCCCATTGGTTCTCGAGCGCACTGCCCATCATATAGAACAGATACCAGGCAAAAAACGCGAAGAGGGGACTCCTGGCAGGAGGGATGAACAGGAACGTGATCAGTCGCCACCACTCGCCTGCCAGCACCCGCTCCGGGACCAGAACGATCCGGTCGAGCACAAACCTGCCCGAGACCGCGAAGACGAAGAACAGGACCTGTCCCAGGATCAGGTAGACCGTGATGTTGGGGACCGCATAACGCCGGAAGCGACGCTCGAGACTGTTGAGCCAGTTCATGGAATTGCTCCTGATATGAGATAAGAATACCGCACGGTTATACCGTGACCCGGTTTTTTTGTCAAGGTTTGAGAACAACGGGTGAATCTCGCCGTTATCCCAAGTTTATCTTGATTTTACAATATTTTTCGTGATATACTTTAAATATGCAATCACGCTACAATCCTGAAGAGCGGCTTGCGGAACTGACCCAGAACGCGATCGGGTTCATCCTGATCATGGGAGCGCTCCTGTTTCCCGTCCTGGAGTTCATGGACTACTTTGTCCTGCCCGATAAATTCGCGCGGTTCATGGTCTACCGGCTCGTTGCCTCCTCCCTCCTGGTGCTCCTGTACTTCCTGAACAAGTTAAAACGGAACAAGGTCTATCAATATTCGATCGCTTCCCTCGGCGCCGCCATGAGCGCCGTTACGGTGGAACTTGCCATTCTCGACAGCGGCGGCCAGAACTCGACTTATTACGCGGCCATGATGATCCTGACCATCTGCTGCCTGGGGTTCGCGCCCATCAATATGACGTGGTCGTTCATCCTGATAGGGATGGTCTATACGATCTACGCGGTGCCGATCTTCCTGACCGAGACGATCACCAGCGGCGTTTTCGTCAGCAACCATGCCTTCCTGGTCTCGACCTTCGTCATCGGCCTTCTGCTCCGGTATAACAATCAGAAGATCCTGATCTCGGAGCTGAACCTCAGGGCCGAGGTCTTCGAGGACAAACGCAAGCTCGAGCAATACTCCAGCCGCCTGAAGGACCAGGTAGCCGAGACATCGGGCGCCCTGGCGATCACCGAGCAGAGATACCGGGCGCTCTTCGATAATGCCAATGACGGCATCGCCGTGCTGGACCGGGACGGCAACATCACGGACGTGAACCGCCGTTTTTGCGAACTGCACGGTTTCGACTGCCGTTCCGTCCAAGGCAGCAATTTCCGCCTGCTCGAGATCGAACGGGGGCCCGGGGAGATCGAGGCGCGGCTGGCCAAGATCCTGGCCGGGGAATCGCTCGTGTACGAAGCAGAACATTACCGCAGGGACGGCAGCCGGGTCCTGTTCGAGATCAGCTCGCGCGCGATCGATATCGGCGGCGTGCCGCACATCCAGTCCTTTCACCGGGATATAACCGAGAAGATGAAGCTGCAGGAACAGGTGCTTCAGTCGCAGAAAATGGAATCCATGGGGGAACTGGCGGGCGCCATGGCCCACGACTTCCAGAATGTGCTCACGGCGATCCTCGCCCATAGCGAGGTCCTGCGAAGGCACGTGGCCACGGACGACTTCGGGAAGCGCAGGATCAAGACGATAGAGGATGCCGCGAAACGCGCCGGGCAGATGGTCTCAAAACTGCTCAGCTTTGCCCGGAAGGAAAGTCTCCAACTGGCGCCCCTCGACATCAACACCGTCGTGACCGACTCTGTGGAGCTTCTCGGCCGGACCCTCCTGGAACAGAACGTCAAGGTGCGGGTGCAACTCGCAAACGGTCTTCCCGCGATCCAGGGCGACGATATCCACCTCGAACAGGTCATAACCAACCTGATCATGAATGCCCGGGACGCCATGCCGCA
Source organism: Nitrospirae bacterium GWC2_57_9 (assembly GCA_001805085.1). Taxonomy (GTDB): domain Bacteria; phylum Nitrospirota; class UBA9217; order UBA9217; family UBA9217; genus MHEA01. The sequence continues at coordinate 22,428 of MHEA01000066.1, read as the reverse complement.
GGGAGGCACGATCACGCTGTCCACGGCACGGCGCGAACTGGGGCCCGAAGCGCCGCAGGTTTCACCCTTTCTGAAGCCCGGGGACTACGTGGTGCTGACGGTCAGGGACAGCGGGACCGGGATCCCGCGGGAGATCATGGAGCGGATCTTCGACCCGTTCTTTACGACCAAGCCGGAAGGCAAAGGCACCGGTCTGGGGCTGGCTATCGTATACGGCATCGTGAAGAGCCACCGGGGGGAGGTCCGGGTGGAGAGCAGGGATAAAGAGGGAACGACCTTCGAGATATACCTGCCCGTTCCGGACCAGTCGCCGTTCTGCCGGATCGTGTCGCGGGAGGACGCTTCAGCTCCGATTCCCGGGAGAACGATCCTGGTCGTGGACGATGATAAGGATGTCCTTTCCTACCTGGCGGGGCTTCTGGAGGCGGAGGGCTATCATGTGCTGAGCACGGAGAACAGCGAGCACGCCCTGACACTATTCCAGTCTCATACTGAAGAGATTCAGCTTGTCGTGACTGATATGGTCATGCCGGCAATGAACGGCGCAGAACTGGCGGCGGGCCTGAAGAAGACGCAGCCGGCCTTGAAGATCATCGGCATGTCGGGGTTCGAGAGGAACGCCGGCGTGCTGGAGACCCGCCATATGGACAGCTTTCTGAAGAAGCCGGTGGAAGCCGCTGCGCTCCTCGCCTGCGTCCGGCAGGCCCTGAATGAAGTCGTCGATGACCGGGCAACCGAGGCTTAGCGGGCATAGGTGGATCTGTAACGCTCAAGCTTTGAAACAGAAAAAAGAGATAAGAAATAAATTGCACTGATGGGGCGAGGTCGTATCCGTGTGAATGCTGGAGTGAGCGTTAAGCGAGCTGATACGATCGTTTCAACCTTAAGAATCGAGATTCGCTGCCCTGTGCCGCAGGGAATCTCAAGCATAATAAATCGGCCGTTAAATTCTTCACGTTTGTTTAGAACCAAAAAGTTGTCGCGCCAAGACGCAAACCGCAAAGAAAGTCTAAATCAGTCCGTCGCTTGCATGCCGGTCCGTTATGATTCAAACCCGGCGCCATTAATAGTTTTGACCGCTCCGTCAGCATCGAATTCCGCCCGCAGCTCCTCTCCTGAAGCGAGCCGGGCTGAGACCAGGGGGCCTTCTTCGGAAAAGAGAAGTTCTTTTGCGCGGAGATAGGACAGCAGAGCGTTCCGGTGGTTGAGATCATAGGACGAAGCAAGGTGCAGCAGCTGCCGCTCCAGGCCGGCGGCGTCGAGCGGCGCCTGCATCTCGATGGTCTGCCCGAAGAGGAGCAGGAACAGCGCCCCCCCGTCGTAGGAATCCTCATAAAAACAGCCCGCCTGGCAGACCTCGCTTGCTATCAGGGAAAAAAGAAGCCCGTCGGCCCTGTTCAGGTCAACCGAAGGCATCGTGCATTCCGGTATCCTGTTCAGCGATCCCCATTCCTTCATCTGCCGGGCAGATTCTAACAGATCAGGAGGCACTTCGGCCTGCTCCTCGGCCCACGCCCAGAGCCAGGTAAGGGTATTGTGGGACTCGGTGCCCAGTACCTGAAAAGGGAACTCGAAGCCCCCGGAAAAGCGGACAAGGCCCGTATCGAGGTCCAGGTCCAACGTATGTTCCCCGATCAGTGCGCTCAGTTTCTCCCGTTTTTCCAGCGAGAGCAGTGCGTATTGTTCAAGATAGGTGATAAGTGCTTTCATGATCCTCCGGGTAGTTTGTTCGAAGAGTTTGAATTCTGGAGTGAGCGCATTCCCCGCAGCTTGTTGCGAGGTCTTGCCCCCAGCGTTTACAAGTGGAACCGCGAGTCTCGCACCCAATGATTTCGAGTGTCACGCGCGATAGGGTGTGCAGGGGGTTAGCGAGCGAGTACGATATTGACTCGCACCCAGCGTTTACGAGCGCTTGCCGCAAGCGCAGGGTGTTCCAACCTTGAGAATCGAGATTCCTGCAGCTTGTTGCAGGGCGCTTCAATCGTTTGAAAGCCAGAGCATCGTACGAAATCGTTCGATCACCCATATATATGGCCCGCGATATCCCAATGCAGGAACTGATGGATTTCGTCGGCCGCCGATTTTGCGCTTGCGCGCACATATTCATCGGGATCGAGCAGGGCGCGCTCGATGACCGGCCTCACAAGTGCGCTATCCAATATGCGGAAGCGCCTTGCGAGATGGCCCAGGCTCGTGACTGCGTTGCCTCTCACCTTCCCGTCGAGGTGCGAAACCAGTCTTATACAGACCGTCTCGGCGAAGGACCGGTCTGAAGAGGCGAGCGCAACGATGAGCGGGACCAGGTGAAGTTCGTCAGGTTCGTTCCGGACAATTGCCGCCTCGACATCCTCGTCGGTGAATGTTTCCATGTCCTGGAACCGTTTCATGCAATGAATATACAGCAGGAGCGGATGCCCGTCAAGAAAGGATGGAGCGAAAGGGGATGTGCCGAGTGCAGTTGCTCGGCACATGCGGTAGGAGGAAACGTCGGAAGCGACCGGTCATGGGTCGTATCTTTTTTCCGGTCATGGTGCGGGCGCTCAGGGCTATATGCGGGCACGCTCTATAGTTGGCAATTACTGGTCATGGTGTTGCTGCCATTCCCGGGAAGCTCCTCCTTCGATGCCGCAGGACCGGGTACGTTTGATTCCATCGGGCATCCTTGGCAGGAGAACAGCCCGTTCAGGTTCAGCTCTTTTTTCCTCAACCGGCAGAGGTGTTCGGTAACAAAATCGGAAAACAGCTTGCAGTAGAGCAATCCTGGGGAAAGGGGTTCGGTCGCCTGCGATGTTCCTCTGGCTCTGCTATGAACTCGTTTCATGGAATTCTCCGAAGAGCGACCGCCAATGGCACGCTTCGAGGGCATTATCGCACCCCAGGGCCGTTCTTGAGGGCTGCCGCATGCTTTTGTCGTCTCTGTGTCGTCCTGTACTTCTTCATACTGCCGACCATGGGCGGTATCTCTAATCGGTCGTTCTCTTCGCGTTCATGATCTTGCCTGTCATGATGATGGCCTCTGCCAGCCTGGTCATGGCTATGTTCTGGTTCCTGCTCATATGCTGGATGCGTTTAAAGGCATCAGCCTCGGTAATGCCCTCCTTCGCCATGAGCAGCCCCTTGGCCTGTTCGATCAGTTTTCGGGCCCTGATCGTCTCCTGGAGATTTTCGATCTGCACTTTTAGCGTCTGTATCTGCTTGAACCGTGACCATGCAAGGGCAATAGCGGAAAGGAGTTGATTTTGGGAAAAGGGTTTGAGGATATAACCGGAAACGCCGATTAAGTCAGCCTGCTCAATGAGGCCGGCATCGTTCAAGGCGGTGACGATCACGATCGGCAAAGGGGCATCGCGCAGCACTCGCTCGGCAGCGGCAAGTCCGTCCCGGTCGCCTTCCATCCGGATATCCATGATGGCAAGATCGGGCATCATGGATTTTATCATCAGTTCCGCATCGTTTCCGCAGGTTGCGCACCCGAGCACCTGGTGTCCCAGATTCTGCAGCATTGCGGCAAGACTGGAAGAAATGAACGCGTCGTCTTCCGCTATAACGATCCTGAGCCGGTCCATGTACGGTCCTTTTGCCGTTCACGTTCGAACAGCATTAAGATGTAACAATTCAGATCTCAAGAAACTAATCTAATTTCCCATAAAGTTAAAGTTATATTGTTTCTAATAATTGCAATTATTATGCTAAATGGATTCTTTTAATATACTGATAGTTATAGAACCTATGTCTTTAGATTGAGCAATAATACCCAGAGAACTGCGTGTTTTTACTCTTTTTTGAATTTTTTGCAACAGTTTTTCCTGATGCTGTCGATCTGAATAGTGCAGTATATTACAGTGCGGTTTGTTGGTCGGCGGTTTTACCTTTCTTTTTAAGTTATGCAGCCATCTTTTCCATTTGTTTCGAGTACGTCCCGAAGCGTGCATTGCCGTTGCACTTTGCGCGCTGGTAGAACAGGTACTGTGCTTCCCGAGCGTTTGAAGCTGAACCGGCCCATGCTTTAAGGGCCGGATCCTGCAGAGCCCGTGCATAGGAAAAACTCAGTTCCCAGGGGTGAGGGCCCCGCGCGTTCATGATGTTCAAATGCTCCGTCGCAAGTTCGGGCGTCTGTCCGCCGGACAGGAACAGGATGCCCGGTACCGCGGCGGGAACAGTACGCCGAAGCGTTCGGATGGTACGGTCAGCAACCTCGGAAGGGGATGCCTGTTTGGCTGACTGCTTTCCCGACAGGACCATATTCGGCTTCAGCAGCATTCCGTCCAGCATCACGTGGTGCGCTCTGATGGCATCGAACACGAGCTCAAGCATTGCCGACGTCACTTCCTCGCATCGGGCTATGTCATGGTCGCCATCCATCAGGATCTCGGGCTCGACGATCGGCACGAGGCCGGCTTCCTGGGAGAGGGCTGCGAAGAGGGCCAGGTCGTGTGCGTTTACGTACATGCAGGCCCGGGACGGAATGGCGGCGCCGATCGTGATCACGGCCCGCCACTTGGTAAAGCGGGCGCCCAGACGGACATATTCCTGCAACCGTTCACGCAAGCCATCCCTGCCCGCCGTTATCTTTTCCTGAAGCGAGTTCGGCATGCCGATTGTGCCCTTATCCACCTTGATGCCGGGAATGATGCCTTTGCGCGTCAGCACCTCGACGAAGCTGCTGCCGCCGGCTGTTTTCTGCCTCAGCGTCTCTTCGAACAGGATCACGCCGCTGATGAATTTCTCGATCCCTCCGGTCGTGAACAGCAGCTCCCGGTAGGCGCGGCGTGTTTCCTCCGTTGATTCAATGCCCAGCGCCTTGAACCGTTTCTGTATCGTGGGGAGGCTTTCGTCCGCGGCGAGGATTCCTTTTCCTGAAATCACAAGCATGCGTGTGGTCGCTTCGAGGCTAATACTGTTCATGGCAGGCTCCGAGATGTTTTTCTTTAACAGTAGCACTTCCGAGACGGCTGCAGGGTAAGCATAAAATAGGAAATTTCTATCGGGAGAGTTCTTCAGAACCGCAAGGAATGGTTACGCCAGAGAGACAACGCCGCTGCCGAGCACGGACTCTATCTCGGTAATCAGCTGCTCGCTGGGGTTTACGCGGATCTCCCTGCCTACGGAAATGAGCGAGTCGGGGCGGGTGGGATTCTGCAATCGCAGATACACGGGGATCGTGCCCTGGTAGCGGAGCAGGATCTCCTTGACCTTGATCAGGTCCTCCTGGGTCAGGCCGGTGGCATTGAAGCGGATGTCCATCCTGGTCGTTCCGCGTTTCTTGACCTCCGTAAGCAGGTGCAGCCGCAGTGCCTTGATCTTGCTGCCCTGCTCGCTCTTGTCGAGCTGCCCGGCCACGATGAGGGGCGTGTCGGTCAGGAGCAGGTGCTGCGAGGTCTTGTACAGATCGGGGAACACGACGACTTCCACCGTACCCGAGAGGTCCTCAAGGTTCAGGATGGCCATCTTCTCCTGGCTCTTCTTGGTTACCTTGATCTTCATGCCGGCAATGATCCCGCAGATCGTCACTTCCTTGCCGTCCTGGACCCCATCGAGCGTCTCCGTTGTTACCGAAGCATACCGGGCGATGTCCGACTGGAATGCGGCGAGGGGATGGCCTGACAGGTAGAAACCTACGCTTTCTTTTTCATAAGCGAGCAGCTGGCTCTCTTTCCATTCCGGGACGGCGGGCAGGGCCGGTTCCTTGTGCGAATCCAGGGAATCGAAAATGCTGAACTGCCCGATCGCCTCCTGCTCCTGCTGTTTGCTACCCTGGTCCATGATCATGTCCAGGCCTTCCAGCATCTGTGCACGGCGGGAACCGCTGAAATCGAATCCTCCGCACTTGATCAACGCTTCGATCACCCTGCGGTTGACCCTGCGCTGGTCCACCTTTTTGCAGAAGTCCATGATCGAGGTGAACGCCCCCTTTGACCCGCGGGCTTCGATGATCGCTTCGATCGCCGAGATGCCGACGTTCTTGACGGCTGCCAGTCCGAATCGAATCGAACCGATCGTGCTTCCCGGCTCCACGGTGTCGCGGTCGTGCGCTTCCACGACGGTAAAGTCCCACATGCTGCTGTTCGCGTCAGGCGGGAGAATATCGATGCCCATCTGGCGCGCCTCGTGGATATACTTCACGACCTTGTCCGTGTCCTGGACTTCACTCGTGAGCAGGGCGGCCATGTATTCGACCGGGTAGTGGGCTTTGAGGAAGGCTGTTTGATAGGAAATGAGTGCATAGGCCGCGCTGTGCGATTTGTTGAACCCGTACTCGGCGAACTTCGCCATCAGGTCGAAGATCTTTTCCGCTTTTTTCGGATCGACTCCTTGTTTTTCGGCTCCCTTCAGGAAGGGGACCTTTTCCTTGGCCATGACCTCGGGGTCCTTCTTTCCCATGGCCCGGCGCAGGAGGTCGGCGCCGCCCAGGGAATAGCCGGCAAGCGTGCGCGAGATCTGCATCACCTGTTCCTGGTACACGATGACGCCATAGGTGTCCTTAAGGATGGGCTCGAGCGCCGGAAGCTCGTAGGATATTTTCGTGGACCCTTTTTTGCGCTTGATGAAGTCGTCGACCATGCCGCTCTGGAGCGGACCGGGACGATACAGGGCGACCAGTGCGATCAGGTCCTCGAAGCACTGCGGCTTCATCTTGATCACGATCTCGCGCATGCCCGAGGATTCCAGCTGGAAGATGCCTGCCGTTTCTCCGCGAGACAGGAGATCGAAGGTTTTCTGATCATCCATGGGGATGCGGGAGATGGAGAACTGTTCTTCAGCGGCCAGGGGAGCCCGCGCCAGCCGATTGTTAATGTGTTTGACGGCTTTATCGATCACCGTCAGCGTGCGCAAGCCCAGGAAGTCGAACTTGACGAGGCCGATCTTTTCCACGCCCTTCATGTCGAACTGAGTGGTGATCTCATCCTTCGGCGTCTTGAAGAGCGGTACATACTCCGTCAGTGGCTGCTCGGAAATGACAACGCCCGCGGCGTGCTTGGAAGCGTGCCGCACCTGGCCTTCGAGGTTGCGCGCGATCTCGATGAGTTCGGCCATGCGCGCGTCTTTCATGACTTCTTTGAACTTGGGCTCCTGCTTTATGGCCTCTTCGAGCGTGATGTTGAGGGTGTTGGGGACGAGCTTCGCGACCTTGTCCACTTCGGAGTAGGGGATGTCCAGGACGCGCCCCACGTCGCGGATCACGCCTTTTGCGAGCATGGTGCCGTAGGTGATGATCTGGGTAACGTGGTCCTGGCCGTACTTCTCGGTCACGTACTTCAACACTTCGTCCCGGCGGTCCATGCAGAAGTCCACGTCGATGTCAGGCATACTTACGCGTTCGGGGTTCAGGAACCGCTCGAACAGGAGGTTGTAGGGCAGGGGGTCGAGGTCCGTGATGCGCAGGCTGTACGCGACCAGGCTGCCGGCGGCGGAACCGCGGCCCGGGCCCACGGGTACGCCGTGCTCCTTGGCGTAGCGGATAAAGTCCCAGACGATCAGGAAGTACCCGGCAAAGCCCATTTTTTCGAGCATCTTGATCTCTGATTCAAGGCGTGCCCGGTACGTCTCCGGATCAAAGCTCCCTTTGCCGCGCACCGCTTCGACCTCCCCAAAGCGTTCTTCCAGCCCTTTTCGCGCCAGCTCGGCCATATAGGCTTCCCGGGTATAGCCGTCAGGGACCGGAAAATGGGGGAGGTGATACTTGCCGAGCTCGAGCTCGAGGTTGCAACGCTGGGCAATGGCGATCGTGTTCGAGATTGCCTCGGGAACATGGACAAAGGATTTCTTCATTTCCTCGGGGGTCTTCACATAAAAGGTTTCCGAGGAAAAGCGCATCCGGTTCGTGTCCTTCACCGTTTTCCCGGTCTGGATGCAGAGGAGCGCGTCATGGGACTTGTGGTCCTCCATGTTCAGGTAATGGCAGTCATTGGTGGCCACCAGCGGTATGCCGGTTTCCTTCGAAAGGCGTATCAATTCCCGGTTCGCCTGTTCCTGCTCCGGGATGCCGTTGTCCTGGAGCTCAAAATAGAAATTATCGGCGCCCAGAATGTCCCGGTACTCAAGGGCCGACTTCCTTGCGTCCTCGTACCGTCCCTGCAGCAGCAGCCTCGGCACTTCACCGGAGAGGCACGCGGACATGCCGATGAGACCCTGATGGTGCTGTCTCAGCAATTCCTTGTCTATCCGGGGTTTATAATAGAAACCTTCGAGATAACCGGCGGTCACGAGCTTGACCAGGTTCTTGTAGCCCTGTCTGTCCCGGGAAAGGAGGATGAGGTGATAAAAACTTTCATCATGCTGGCTCCCGGCACCGGTCTTTTCGAAGCGGGAACCGGGAGCGACGTACATCTCGCATCCGATGATGGGCTTGATCCCGGCTTTGGTCGCTTTCAGATAGAAATCGAGGGCGCCGAAGAGGTTGCCGTGGTCGGTCACGGCAATGGCCGGCATTTTGAGTTCAACGGCTTTTTTAATGAGGGCGTCGAGCGAGTTCGCTCCGTCGAGCAGGCTGTATTCGGTATGGAGGTGCAGGTGGACGAAGTCGGCGTGGTGCATGGGATAAGACAAGCTCCAAATTCCAAACCACAAATCTCAAACAATCTCCAAATTGAAAAAAAACAATTTTCGAAACAGTAATTTGAAAATTGGTGCTTGGAATTTATTTGGGATTTGGTGCTTCGGATTTCGGATTTATTTTTTCCGCTACGGCGGAAAAAATGGAGGCGGCGATCGGATTTGAACCGATGAATGAAGGTTTTGCAGACCTCTGCCTTAGCCACTTGGCTACGCCGCCCTGAAAACAAAAAAGTTAAAAGCTAAAAGTTTGCAGGCCGAGCGGAACTTTTAACTTTTAACTTTCTCGCGAATTCTATGGAGCGGGTGGCGGGACTCGAACCCGTGACCCCAACCTTGGCAAGGTTGTGCTCTACCAGCTGAGCTACACCCGCAATTTTTCGATGTTTCGGTGCTTGAGACGTCCAAATATAACAAAGTGGTCTATCCTTGTCAACAGAAAATTAAAATTTGATCAAAGCGGAGGTGTTTAAGTCGGTTGAACGCTTGCAGCCCGACGGTTGAACTTTTACCTAAGCATCAGACAGTTCAGAGGGAACCGGGAACCCGGTTTTTATTGACTAGCGATCGGCATTATGGTATCTATTCATACCGGACATCAAGACACCATCGGGAGGAAAGAGGGTTTATGAACACAGCAAAAACAATTGGTTTGATGGTATTTATGACGCTGCTCCTCGTCTTTGTCGGTGCGGCAATAGGCGGGCAAAGCGGTATGATCTTCGCTTTCGGCCTGGCAGTGATCATGAATTTCGGCTCGTACTGGTTCAGTGACAAGATAGTCCTTAAAATGTACCGTGCGCAGCCGGTGAGCGAAGCGGAGGCGCCGGAACTGCATTCCATGGTGCGGACCCTTGCACAGAAAGCCGGGATGCCGATGCCGAAGGTTTATATTATACCTGAGGAAACGCCGAATGCATTCGCAACCGGCAGGAATCCCGAGCATGCGGTAGTTGCCGTAACGCACGGCATCATGCGCATCCTTTCTCGGGAAGAACTGACCGGGGTGATCGCCCATGAGCTTGCCCATATCCGGCACCGAGACATGCTGACCGGCACCATTGTTGCGACCATCGCCGGAGCAATCAGCATGCTCGCCCAGATGGCGCAATGGGCCATGATCTTCGGGGGCGGCAGGAGGGACGATGACGAAGGGGGAAGCAATCCCATCGCAGCGCTCGTTATGATGATCGTGGCTCCTATTGCCGCGATGCTGGTGCAGATGGCCATTTCCCGAACCCGGGAGTATGAGGCCGACAAGGGCGGAGCAAGTCTTGCCGGCAATCCTCATTGGCTGGCGAATGCATTGTTGAAGCTTGAAAAGGGCAATCAGGTGGTGCCCATGGGCGATGCCAGACCGGCTACCGCACATATGTTCATTGTTAACCCGCTTCACGGCGGCGGGTTGATGAAACTGTTCAGCACTCATCCGCCGATTGCCGAGAGAGTGAAACGGCTGGAAGAGATGGCGCGGGGAAGATAAACAAAACGAAGGAAACTGCAATTCGTAAAATACCGGCTTATGGCCGGTATTTTTTTGCTCTTTTCTGAACTCAAATTTTAATTTTATAAGATATAATACGATAGGTTGACATTACCCTAATACTTTGTTATAACCATAATATTGTTGGGAACGATGTTAAATAGTATGTCGTTCCTATCTTGGAACAGGGGGGTATTGTAATGCTCAAGAAACTAAGTATTTCAAAGCGATTCGGTCTTATCCTTTTTTTTATGTTTATTGTCACCCTGCCGATTATCACTTCGATCATGTACTATTTCTTCCGCCAGAATGCTATTCGAGAGATAGCCGATAAAGCAACACTTACCATGCATTCTATGGATTCAGTGAGGAAATACGTTGGCGATGAGCTCCGGCCGGCGATCAAGAAAGATCTTTCCAGTAAATTCATGCTCGAGGGGATGTCTGGATTTTATATTTTACGCAAGGTGTCCAATAATCTCCAAAGCGTGCAGCCCAATTATCTGTACAAACAGGCAACATCCAACCCTCTGGTTGCCACCAACAAGGCCGATTACTATGAAGACTGGTTAATTCAACGATTCCGGGACAGCCCGGGAACGACTGAATTAAGCGGTTTACGGACAGACGGCCGGGAACCCCTCTATTATATTGCCCGCTCGGTGGCGGTTGACAGGCCTGAGTGCATGAATTGCCATGGAGATCCTGCTGCGGCCCCGCAGGACCAGGTGGAACGCTACGGCACTACGTCAGGTTATCATTACGCTATGGGCTCGGTCGTCGGCGCAAATATCATCTATGTCCCGGCATCGGTGCCGATTTCCATTGCGACCAAGTCGACGATCATCGTTGCGGTACTGTTTACCGTGCTTTTTTTTCTTCTTTTTGTCATTATCAATATTCTGATACGCGCCAGCATCATTCGTCCTATTGAGAATTTTGTAAAAGTAGCCGAGCAGGTGAGCAAGGGCAAGTTCGACAACAAATTCGAGATCAATACCGAGGATGAACTGAAAACGCTTGCCGATGCCTTTACCAGGCTTAAAACGAGCATCGTTATGATGATGGACATGATGAAAAAAACGGGGAAATAGGCGATGCAAAAGAACATTGCCGATATTGTTTCCGAGATCTGTGAAGCGAGAGTAACGGGAATTCTCAGCCTGAGCCTTAAGAACGACTCGGCACTCTTCAAGATATTCTTCAGGAACGGTGCTATTTACCTTCTCACCCACAGCACCTGCAAGGACAGGGAATGCCTGATGAAGATGAGCGAACACCAGTTCTTGACCGGTTTGTTCATGCCGGGAGCGCAAGTCGATACTCACCAAAACGGCTCCTCGATTCCTTCCGATGAAGTTATCCTGATTTTGAGAAAGGCGAACAAAACAATAGAGTGGAGCGGGCAATGGGACGGTCGGGTAAGAGCGCCGGGGAAAGACGGCATTTCAACAACGATAGTCGACAGCGGGATTATCGCACAGTTGGAGGAAGAACTGGTGAATGTTGCAGGACCGGTCGGGCCCATGGTGCTTGCTCAGGCATATGATTCCTGCGGACTGAAGCCGGGGCAATCGATTACGAGGACCGAATTCCAGCGCCTGGTTCTGGCAATCAGCGGGAAACTGCCGGACGAACAGAAGATTCCCTTTTTGAAGAAGTTCAACTGAACGTCACCACAGGAAGAGCAGCGTAAGAACCATAATCAAAGCCACAGCCGATAAAAAAGCCCCCCGCTCCGGGAAGAAGCGGGGGCTTTTACTTGCAGCACACTTCTATTAGATGCCCAATTCTTTCATCCACTTGGGATATCTTTTTTTCGCAACCTCAAGCGGGACCGTGCCGTCTATCATGATCCTGAGCAGTCCCGGATTGGCCAGCGTGCCGAGATAGATATGGGCCGGCACGGCCACCACGAACAGGACAAAGGCGAGGTTATGGACCAGATGGGATACCTGGATGAGCGTGCGCATGCCGGGCAGGAGCCAGATGGCAAGGCCCGATACTGCAATGCCGAAGCCGCCTGCCAGGATAGCCAGGTAATAGAGTTTCTGTCCTGTATTGATCTTGCCCATGGGAGGTACCTGCACGTGCTTCTTCGACAGGTAGCCGCCGCCCAGCTTGATCCAGTTCCAGTCGTCCCTGCTCAAGTCTAGTGCTTCTCCCAGATAATTGAACAGGGTCCCGGCGAGCGAGAACGTGAAGATGACGCCGGTCCAGTTATGGACCCATTTCATCGTAGTATTGCTCCCGAACAGGGCGTAGATGCCTTCCATCTTGAATACGAACCCGTAGCCCGTGATGATCAACAGAATACAGCTCACGGCCAGGATCCAGTGGTTGATGATCTCAGCGGTCGTGGCTTTTACCAACGTTTTTTCGCTCATGATTTCTTCACCTCCTCATCGTCCTTGTGCGGGCCGATCACGGCATAATGGAGCAGGGCGCCGGCCACAGCGCCGCCGAGCCCGATGACCGAAAGCGGCTTGAGCACGTTGTGCCAGAAGATGACGCTTTCCGGGATTGCGGGGTTCTCGTCCATCCCGTAGATCTTGGGCGCATCTTTAAAAGCATATAGCGTTCCGAGCCCGGTCAGGTCCGCTTCTCCGTAGACCTTGCTGTACCCGGCCTTTTTGGCTGAAGCGAGCAGCTCGTTCCGGTCGCCGAACCTGATGGCACCGGTCGGGCAGGTCTGGGCACAGGCCGGGGAAAGACCTTCAGCGATACGGTCGCTGCACAGAGTGCATTTGGATATTTTGTTGCTGCTGTCGTAACGCGGCACATTGAAGGGACAGCCCGCAACGCAAAGTTTGCATCCGATGCATTTGTCCCGATCGGCGGCAACGGCACCTTCCTTGGTTTTGTAAAGGGCCCCCGGAGCAGGGCAGATCTTCATGCAGCCGGCGTCGCCGCAGTGCATGCACCGGCGGCTTACAAAGAGCCAGCGTACGGGGTTCGATTCGGACGGGACCTCGCTGTACCGGATGATATTGTAGGCCGTCGGTGCCAAATCGGGCGGATTCTGGTAGGTTCCTGAGTTCTTCGTTTTCTCGCTTGAAAGCTGGTTCCAGTTCTTGCAAGCCGTCTGGCAGCCTCGGCACCCGATGCAAAGCTCGGGTGAGATGAGCAGCGCTTTTCTGTTTTCGTTTGTGTTTGCCATATTCTCCCCCTATGCCTTTACCACGTTGACCATAAAGGCCTTGGATTCGGGTATCATGGTGTTGGCGTCGCCGACGGTCGGTGTGAGCAGGTTCGCACTGTCGCCGCCGCTGCCGTCCTCGGGGAACTGCCACCCGAAGTGCCAGGGTATGCCGACCTGGTGCACCGTCGACCCGGCCACCTTGAAGGGCTTGAAGCGGTCGGTCACGATCGCGATCGCCCAGAGCTCGCCCCGCCCTGACTTGACGATCACTTTCTCTCCGTCGCTTATTCCTTTTTCCTTTGCCAGCTCCTTGCTCAGTTCCACGAACATCTGGGGCTGCATCTCGAGCTGCCAGGCTGCGTGACGCGTCATGACACCGGTCTGCCAATGTTCTGAAACGCGGTACGTGGACGCCACAAAAGGGAATCTCGTGTCACAGGAGAAGTAGGCGTCTTCCTTTTCGTTGAACAGCTTGATCGTGGGGTTGATGCGCTGCTTGGACATGGAGTTCTCTTCCAGCGGGCACTCAAGCGCTTCGTAATGCTCGGGGAAGGGGCCTTCTGCCATGCCCGGCCCGAAGATGCCGCCGACGCCTGTCGCCATCATGATGAAAGGGAGTTTGCCCTTTTCCGTTGCCATGGGGGGAGCGGGCCCGTCAGGCACATCACCCACCCAGGTGCCGGGCTTTTTGCTCGCAGGATCC
>MHEA01000066.1:2708-8501 GCA_001805085.1 Nitrospirae bacterium GWC2_57_9 | reverse complement strand
GTTTTCCCTGAGGATCGACGGCCGCCCGGTTATAGATGATCCTCCGGTTGACCGGCCATGCCCAGGACCATTCGGGATACATGCCGAGGCCGGTGGGGTCTTTCTTTCCGCGGCGCGCCATCATGTTGATGATCTTGCCTTCCTTCTGCGTATAGCTCTGGGAATAGATCCAGCATCCGCTCGAGGTAGTACCATCTGCCTGCAGATGAACAAAGGAAGCGCAGAGGTCGCCTTTTTTGCCCAGGAGCTTCGGCGGCGTCTGGGTCTTGTCATAGACGTCCTCCAGATAGTAGCCGTTGATCTCCTTGGCCGCGCTATGGACATTGACCTCTTTGATTTTGCCGGCTGCGTCCTTTTCCCCGTAGTTCCAGGTCAGGTTGACGATCGGTTCCGGGAATTTTCCGCCTTGTTTCTGGTACAAGGACTTTACTCGGAAGTACAGTTCGTTCATGATGTCTGAGTCGGGCTTGGACTCGCCGATCGGTTCTATTGCCTTATAGCGCCACTGGGCCCAACGGCCGGAGTTGGACAGGCTGCCTTCCTTCTCTACCGAGGAGCAGGCCGGAAGGAGGAATACCTCTGTCTGGATATCCTTCGGATTTAAACCCGGACCTTTCCAGAAGGAGCCGGTTTCGTTGTCGAAGAGGTTGACGTTCACCATCCATTTGAGCTTGGCAAGCGCCTGTCGCGTCTTATTCGAGTTCGCTCCCGAGCAGGCCGGGTTCTGGCCCCAGGCAAAGAAACCTTCGAACTGGCCCTTCATCATTTTGTCAAAGAGCATGAGCCATGAGGCATTCATGCCCTCATCCAGTTTCGGGAGCCAGGCGTATCCGAAGTCGTTGTCCTTGGTGGCTTTGTTCCCGTATATCGCTTTCATGTAGCTCGTCATGTATTTCCCGCGGTTGGACCACCAATTCACGCTCTTTGGTTCCTTGGTCTTGGGTGTGTACTTTTCAATATAAGCAGGAAGGTTCGTGAGTGATGCCGTCGGAACGGGGAGATAGCCCGGAAGGATGTGGAACAGCAGGCCCTGGTCCGTGGAGCCCTGCACGTTGCTTTCGCCGCGGAGCGCGTTGATGCCGCCGCCGGCCATGCCCATGTTACCCAGCAGGAGCTGGATGATGGTCATGGCACGGATGTTCTGGGTGCCGACAGTATGCTGCGTCCAGCCCATGGCGTACAGTTCGGTGCCTACGCGGTTCGGTTTCCCGGTCGAGGCATAGAGCTTGTAGACTTCGAGCAGCTTATCCTGGGGGGTGCCAGTAATGCTCGAGACCTTGTCCAGTGTGTAGCGGGCGTAATGTTTCTTCAGAAGCTGGTAGACGCAATGGGGGTCCTGGAGCGACAGGTCCTTCTTCGGGATGCCGCTCTCGTCCATCTGAAAAGACCAGGTTTTCTTGTCGTACTTCCTGATCTTCTCGTCATAGCCGGAGAACAGGCCGTTCAGTTCGCCGGGGCCTTTGAAATCAGGATTGACGAGGAAAGAGGCATTGGTGTACTTGAGAACATATTCCTTGAATTCAAGGTTATTATCGAGAATGTACTTGATCATCCCCCCAAGGAAGGGGATGTCCGTTCCTGAGCGCATCGAGGCGTAGACATCGGCCTTGGAAGCGGTCTGCGTGAAGCGGGGATCGACGACGATGAGCTTGGCTCCGCGGTCCTTTGCATGCATTACCCATTTCATGGAAATGGGGTGGTTCGAGGCAGGATTGCTTCCCATTACGAGAATAACATCGGCATTGCGAATATCGATCCAGTGATTCGTCATTGCACCGCGCCCGAACGACTCTCCCAGAGCCGCTACAGTTGCGGAGTGTCAAATGCGCGCCTGGTGTTCTATATAGACCAGGCCCCAGGACCGGAGCATCTTCTGGAGCATGTAGCATTCTTCGTTGTCCAGGGCCGCGCTGCCCACATGGGCGATGGCGTCGGTCCGGTTCACCGAAAATTCCTTCTCAACCTCTTTTTCGGTACCGTCCGGTTGTTTTTCCTTCACTTTGGATTTGGACGTCAGCTTGAAGCTCTTGTCGCGAGACGCCTTTACCTTCTTCGCGATCTCGTCGAGGGCCCAGTCCCACTCGACTTCCTTCCATTCTGTTGCGCCGGCAGCGCGATACTTCGGTTTCGTCAGTCTGTTCGTATTGTTCACAATCTGGTAGAGAGACTGGCCTTTGGAGCAGAGCGTCCCTTCGTTGATCGGATGTTCAGTATCGCCTTCCGTGTACACAACCTTGCCGTCCTTGGTATGGACGTTGATGCCGCAGCCCACTGAGCAGTAGGGACAGACCGTATGTGTCACTTTCGCATCTTTGATCCTCAGTCCCTGAGCATAAGCCTTGGCTGGATCAAGGTTGATGCCGAGTGACCCGAGCAGTACGGAACTACCCGAGATCTTCATGAAATCGCGTCTCGATACCCCCATGAGTTCCTCCTTGATTGAAGTCGAGCTATGTTTAGACGTTGAAACAGAGTCAGTTTGAGATGTACCTGTGTGCCGGGCAGGGGTAAATGGATCAACTTGTATTGAATAAATTGCAAGAATTGGGCATGTGAGGTGTTATAAGCAATGCTTATTTTTCAATTAATATAGCAAATAAACCTTTGGTTGTCGAGGTCGATTTTTCTTATAGGGTATAACTTTTATTAATGCCCGGGAATTTGCGGTATGGAGGGTCGGAATCGCAATTTATCTCATTTTTTATCCAGACAGAAAGACTGTGCTGAAAGGACATTTATTTCTATCCCTTTTATCTCTATCTTCTTGACTTTACGATACTTTCTTGCTATCGTCTTGTCTGTATGATGCAAGATATTACCCCTCTTTGAGCTGAAAAAGCGCTACAATAAGACAAATAACAAGCCCTGATTTCAATTCAAAAAGAGAATGCTGCCGGTTCCTGTCAAGATGCAGATTTTGAAAGGAGGCGTTCTGTTTGCGCTACAAATATATCGCTTATAAATACGACAGACGGTCGGGAAATGCGACCGCTTTCCACGGCGTGTGGGAATCCTTTGGTGCCTGGACCCATCCTTCCGCGATCGTCTGGCGGCCTCCTACGGATGTGTATGAAACCAGGGATAATCTGATCATTGTCATCGAACTGGCGGGCGTGACCGAGGATGATATGGCAGTCACCTTGTTCAGTGATCTTCTCGTTGTTGAGGGCGTACGTACGCAGACTGCATCGCCGATCAACGCATGCCATCAGCTGGGCATCAAATACGGCGAGTTCAGGTCTGAGGTGCTTGTCCCGTTTCCGGTGGATACCGCAAAAGTCAAAGCAGAGTACAAGAACGGTCTTCTCACGGTCACCCTGAACAAGCTCTGAGTGGAACACGTGAAAATAGCGGAATTCTTCCAAAAAATCTTTAAAAAACGAGGCAGGAGTACAGCCATGGAAATGACAGACGCAGAAATAGAAAAAATACCGACCGTACCCGCCGAGCTCCCTCTCTTGCCGCTCAAGGACACGGTAGTTTATCCGCTCACGGTCTACCCGCTCGTTATCGGCAAGGAAAAATCGATCAAGCTCATCAACGAAGTGACGGCCGGCGATAAGACCCTGGGGCTGACCGCCCAGAGAAAGGTCGACGTTGAGGTCGCCACCATTAATGATATCTATACCATCGGGACGATGGCGCGCATACTCCAGATGGTCAAGGCGCCGGACGGCACGCTCCGGGTACTGGTCCAGGGCCTCGAGCGTATCAGCATCGGGCAGTTCCAGCAGAGCGAACCCTACATCAAGGCCCGGATCAAAGCGCTGCCCGACCGCTCCGAGAAGTCGGTCCAGCTGGACGCGCTGATGCGCGGCGTCTCCGAGCTTTTTCAGAAGATGGTGGGGCTCATGCCGAACATGCCGGAAGAGCTTTCAGCTGCCGCCATCAATATCGAGGATCCGCGGCAGCTTGCCTACCTGGTGGCAACCAACATCAGGATGGACTTGCCCCAGCGGCAGGACATTCTCGAGACCGAGAACGTTTTTGACAAATTGACGAAGCTGATGCAGCATTTGAACCGGGAAGTGGAGGTGCTGGAACTGGGCAGGAAGATACAGGGACAGGCCCGCGATCAGATGCAGAAGGCCGAGCGGGAATACCTCCTCCGCCAGCAGCTGTCGGCAATCCGCAAGGAACTCGGCGAGGAGTCCGATGAAGGTTCGGAATTGAAGGTCCTGCGTGAGAAGGTCGAGCAGGCGAAGCTGCCGCCGGAGGCCGAAAAAGAGGCAAAACGCGAGATGTCGCGCATGGAAAAGTTGAACTCCTCTTCCCCGGAATATTCAGTGATCCGCACCTATCTGGAATGGATGACGAGTCTCCCCTGGAACAAGACCTCCGCCTCTCCCATCGACATTGGAAAGGCGAAGATCACGCTCGATGCCGATCATTACGACCTGGAGAAGGTGAAGGACCGCATTCTCGAATATCTCGCTGTCAAGAAACTCGGGCAGGAGAGGGGACCGCAGGACGGAGGCAAGATGCGGGAGCCCATCCTGTGCTTTGTGGGCCCCCCGGGGGTCGGAAAAACCTCACTGGGGCAGTCCATCGCCCGCGCTCTCGACCGAAAGTTCATGCGCCTGTCCCTTGGCGGTCTTCATGACGAGGCCGAGATCCGGGGGCATCGCCGGACGTATATCGGCGCCATGCCGGGCAGGATCCTGCAGGTCATAAAACGGGTAGAGACGAAGGACCCGGTCATCATGCTGGACGAGGTAGACAAGGTCGGCGCGGACTGGCGGGGAGACCCTTCCTCGGCCCTGCTCGAAGTTCTCGACCCCGAGCAGAATAAGGACTTTCGCGACAACTATATCGATGTGCCCTTCGATCTCTCACAGGTCATGTTTATAACCACGGCGAACCAGCTCGACACCATTCCTCCGCCGCTTCTGGACCGCATGGAAGTGCTGCATCTGCCCGGGTATACCGAGCATGAGAAGCTGCATATCGCAAAGAAGTACCTGATTCCGAAGGAGATCCAGGCGAACGCGCTCAAATCCGAGGAGATCGTGCTGGAAGATGACGCGGTCCGGGGCATTATCAAGGACTATACGCGCGAGGCAGGGGTCAGGAACCTGGAGCGGGAGATCGCGAACGTCTGCCGCAAGGTCGCGAAGACCGTCGCCGAGGGTAAGCCGACGCCGGTCACCGTCAAGGCCGGGGACCTTCATGACTTCCTCGGAAACCCAAAATTCTTTGCCGAAACAGCAGTTCGGATAGACCGGCCGGGCGTGGTAACCGGGCTTGCCTGGACTCCCACCGGAGGAGACATTCTTTTTATTGAAGCTACGAAGATGCCGGGAAACAAGCAGCTGACGTTGACCGGCCAGTTGGGCGACGTCATGAAAGAGTCGGCCCAGGCGGCACTCTCTTATGTGAGATCGCAGGCTGAGCAACTGGGGATCAACAAAGACTTCTTCGAAAAGACCGATATCCATATCCACGTTCCAGCCGGAGCCATCCCGAAGGACGGTCCGTCTGCCGGCGTTACGATGACCACGGCCATCGTTTCCATGCTGAGCGGGAAGGTAGCGAAGCATGATGTCGCCATGACGGGCGAGATCACGCTCCGCGGCAAGGTAATGCCGATCGGAGGGGTGAAGGAGAAGGTGCTGGCGGCAAAACGGGCGGGAATCAAGACGGTCATTCTGCCGGAAAAGAACAAGAACGACCTGCAGGACGTTCCCGAAGAGCTCAGGAAAGAGATGACCTTCATCTTTGCCGACAACATCGATCAGGTCATCGCTGCCGCGCTGGACAGCAAAAAGAGCTGAACCGTGTCCATGCTCGATA
>MHEA01000066.1:958-2572 GCA_001805085.1 Nitrospirae bacterium GWC2_57_9 | reverse complement strand
CAACGTCTGTACGAGGGGCTGCGGGTTCTGCAACGTTCCCAAAGGCCGGCCTTCATGTCTTGAGGACGACGAGCCTGCCCGGGTGGCCGAGGCCGTAACCGCGCTCCACCTTGCATATGTCGTGATCACCTCGGTGACCCGTGATGATCTGCCTGACGGAGGCGCTGCCGTATTCGCCGAGACGATCAGGGCCGTACGTGCCGTAGAGCCGGCCATCCGCATAGAAGTGCTTATCCCTGACTTTCGCGGTTCAGAAGCATCTCTCACAACCGTTCTTGACGCCCGGCCGGACATCCTGAACCACAACCTCGAAACCGTTCCTTCGCTTTACCCGAAGGTGCGGCCCCAGGCCGAATATCATCGATCACTGGAGTTGTTGAGAAGGGCATATTCCCGGAGCCACGTTACCAAGAGCGGCCTTATGCTCGGTCTGGGTGAAGGGATAGATGATATTTTTGCTGTTATGGAGGACCTGCGTACCGTCGGTTGTTCTATCCTGACGCTCGGTCAGTACCTCCGGCCCGGGAAGACTCATCTGCCGGTGAGGAAATATTATCATCCTGATGATTTCGACTCGCTCCGAAAGCAGGCACTGGTCATGGGATTCGAACAGGTAGTTGCCGGACCCAGGGTCAGGAGTTCCTATCATGCGGGTCGATATGGAGCTTAACTAATATGAGAGTTAATAGAATGAATATTTTGTTGCTGCCTTCCGTTTGTTCATGTTGATGCCGCTAGAAACCACGACCCAGCCATTTATTTTCAAACCAAGCATACCTGCAGAATAGCGAGGGGAGGCACGTGACGCAGAGGCTGTGCATCGCAGTTTTATCGCCTTATTTTTATGATTTGACATAATATACATTATCAGACAAATAAAAAGGTTATAATATTGATTAGGTTTTGACTGCATGCTATTGATTTTTTTGGTGTTTTTTTATTATTTTGGACGGTAATAACACAGCTTGCGGTTGAGCATTAAAGGACCGGAGATTATTCTATTTTTGCTGCAGGCAAGACTGAATACTGAATATGGTTCAGAACTTCATACTCATCATCCCGATGACCCTGCTTGAATCGTCAAAGTTCTGAACCTGTTTCCGTAAGAATTGCGCTCCAAAGGAAAGATTGAACCGTTCGTTTACAAGCCTGAGGCCATAGGTTATTCCGGAATAATCTCCGCCTTGACCGGATATTTTATCGATCCCGGACAGTAAGGAATATTCCAGGAGCATCTGAAGATTTCTGTTTTTACTGATCGGGAAGATAAGGCCGGCGTTCATTACACCATACCGGTCCCGGATGCGTTCATCAGAAAGGTCCTGGACCGCTACCTGGGCATCGGCATACAATCCGATGACATGATCGCCCCAGATCAGTTCTTTCCCGGCTGCTAATCCTGTCTTCGCCCCCCAGTGAACAACTCCGCCGAAGTTCTTGTCCCGGTCGCTGGTCGGTGCAATTCCTGTTACGATCAGGGCCAGGGCCGGCAAAGAGGAAGATTCGCTCTGGGGCAGGAAATTCCATTTCCAGGACAATTGTGTATCCCCCATGCTCCTGTCCCTGGTCGTTTCCGAGGTCCTGCGGAGATAGGAACTTTTCAGGGCAAGCTCC
>MHEA01000066.1:0-835 GCA_001805085.1 Nitrospirae bacterium GWC2_57_9 | reverse complement strand
AAAGGTCCTGTGGTGAACAACAGACCCGTAAGCCCCGATAGGTTCGCAGGCCGGTTTATCATTTCCAGTTCTTCGGCGACCGCCGAGCTGCAAATCATGAGCACCAGTCCCAGACACGGAACAAGAGCAATGCAACGGCGCAAAAGGGTCCGCGCCACTGGTCGATGTGCGATGCTCGCCAACATCATTTCTGTCCGATCCGAGGTTCAGTCCCGGCAATAAGACGCCGTATGTTCTCGCGATGCCGGTAATAGATCATGCCAAAGAGGAAAAGAGAAAGCAAGCCATACGGTTTTGATAAGGGATCGGCGGCGAAGGTCAGTGCGGGGTAACAGGCAAAGGACATGAGCGCCGCCAGAGAGGAATACCTCCACAGGAAGGCCGCCATAAGCCAGACGATGAGGCAGATGAGCCCGGTCCACGGCGCAATGGCGAGGACGACCCCATAGCTTGTTGCCACCCCCTTCCCTCCTTTGAAACCGAGATAAACGGGGAAATTATGGCCCAATACCGCTGCTGCTCCGCACAGGACCGTGACCCAATCGGCTTGAAATATGAATGCTGCGGCCAGAACGGGCAGCACGCCCTTCAGGCAATCGGCCAGCAGGGTGAGAACTGCGGCCTTTTTTCCGGCTGCCCGAAGAACGTTCGTGGCGCCGATGTTACCGCTTCCAACGGTCCTTACGTCGACTTTGGAGAACAGTCTGCTGAACAGGATGCCGAAGGGAACAGCACCGATCAAATAGGAAAGGAGAATGAAAAAAACCTGAAAAGTCGTCATGAATTCCCGAGTGATTGCCTTCCCGCCCCTGCTATTGGGCGAAAGCGAGCGAAG
>MHEA01000065.1:8420-12641 GCA_001805085.1 Nitrospirae bacterium GWC2_57_9 | reverse complement strand
CTGAA
Source organism: Nitrospirae bacterium GWC2_57_9 (assembly GCA_001805085.1). Lineage (GTDB taxonomy): Bacteria > Nitrospirota > UBA9217 > UBA9217 > UBA9217 > MHEA01. Next base: position 12,636 of record MHEA01000065.1, on the reverse strand, counting down.
GGAGTCCGTCAGTTCCTTCTTGCGGAAATCCTTCTGAAGGACCGAGGCGGAGACCATGCCCTTCTCTATTTTAAGACCGACGATCTTCACAATTCTTTCCAGTAATAAACAGTGCTTCCGTTCACGATAGCCTCGATGGTCTTGTTATAATCGCCCACCATTGCGGAAGCATAGACCTTATAGTACCCGCTCGATTTGTCCGTTAAATAACTAAAGATATTCAAATTTTCGATCGACGTGCCTGACAGCATTGCCAGTCTGCCGGTGGTTGTCAGGTCCGCAGCAGTATAAGGATTGTTCAGACGTTCTTTTACGATCATTTCAGCAAGATCAGCGCTTATTCTCATGCTCTGGAGGACGTCCGAAGACGCCGTATTGATATTGATCTTATCGCGCGTTACGGGACTGACCGTTAGGCTGTTACGGACCTTGTCAAAATCTTGCGCACTCATGTACTGGCGCAGGCCCGTCAGGAGCGTAAGCGTGTTTATCTTGCTCTGCGGGTCGGACATGCTGCGGTACACAGCAGCATCAATTTGCTTGTTCTCGAACAGCCTGGCAACCATGCTTTGGGGACCTTTGTAGCTCTTGACATCATTGACCCTGATCTTGCCCGACTCGTCCTCCCACATGACCGTGACCCCCTCGATCAGGGGTACCGGTTTCCATTCGCCTACAGGGATATACTGGCGCAGAGTCGAACCGCTCGATCCCCTGAAGGCATTGATCCCGGACAGAGCCAGGAAATAGGCGCGCTGGCTGTCCCGGAAATTCGCGGCGCTGTTCAGACTGATCCGTGTGGCATAGGAGAACTCGAACACCAGCGCGATCAGGAGCGCGGTCACCAGCAGCACGATCAAAAGGGCCACGCCTCGGTTATTCTTTGGATGAAGCAGCCTCATCTCTTCCTTCTGTTCGTTCTCTCTTTTCCCGAATTCCTAATTCTTAATTCAAAATTCTTAATTGCAGTTCCTAGCTGTTTCCCAAGTCCACACTGGTCGTATAGACTTTGCCCGTGTTCATCACGACCACGATCTCCACTGCCCGGGGAAGAACCTGTCTGGTCGTCCAGCCGTTGTCCGCCCACAGGCCCGAACGGTCCATGAACCTGAACCGGATGCTTTCCACCCGGTCTGTTATCTCGTATTCCACCTCATTGTCCAGACCGGCTGATTCACTGTCCAGTTCGCGCTTCTCTCTCCGGAAAAGACTGTAACCCTTGCTGTCCGGTTTTTCCTTTAAGAAATAACTTACTTCCCAGAGCTCGGTCTCTGTGGAGTTCTGCCGGGGCCGGTAATTGGTCAGCGTGGTCATCGTGATACTGTCGTGCCTGACCTTCTCGCCCCCTCTCGGAGATTCTTCGGTTAGCTCTTCCTTTTTGGACTCAAAGATGCCGTTCGTTCCTTTGACATAGGCATTGGCTATATCGGACGAAAGGCGGGTCAGTAATATCCGCGCCAGGTCCGTTTCGGCCCTGATCGACTCCGCCTGCTGCACGCTGTTGCTGGTCGTCGTGAAACTCACATAGATCACGGTCATGATCAACGATACAATCGCCATGGCCAGCAAAACTTCGAGGAGCGTGAAGCCGTCCGGTTTAGAATTTAGGGTTTCGGATTTCAGTTTTTTTTTACTACTCATAGCTCACCAGTTCCACCTGCTCCTGGCGGTTGCCCTCCTGCCACCGCACCGCGACCTTGATCTCGGTAATGGTGATCGCGCCGCTTCCCGTGCCTATGGCGAGAGGGGAGATGGTCTTTTTCCAGGTATAGTCACGGAACTCTTCTTCAGGGAACGTGTCCTCGGCCTCGCTCTCCGCGGGTCGGGATGCCTTGTTCTGCAGCATCTCGGTCATCTCGCGCTTCGCCAGCAGCGTCGCCGTCGTGATACGTTCCGCCAGCATCACGTCCTGTGTGCTCCTGTTCTTGACGCCCAGCAGCGTCACCAGCACCATGCCGAGGATCGCGACCGCGACCATGACCTCGAGAAGGGTGAAGCCGCGTGAGCGACGAGGGACCAGTGACGAGGGACGAAAATTTTGTCTTTCATTCCTCATTCCTAACTCCTCATTCCCCATTGCTCAATTTCTCATCCACATACCCGTCGAGGAGCTCGGTATTCCCTGTCAACGGCTTTACGAATAGGGTAAAGTCATCTTCGCTGCCGTCGCGAAGATGGATCATCGTGTGCTCCACCCAACCGTCGGGTGTGAACAGCATATAGGTTTCGTCAGGACGACCGGTCACTTTTATGTCCCGGAAGGTTGTCTGGCCGGACAGGCTTCCTTCTCCCGCTAGAGCCGACTGCACCCGTCTGAATTCCTGAGTATTGTCTGAGGTTTGAGTCAGGACCTCTGCCCAGTAACGCCCGTCCTGGATATCGAACATAAGACGATAAATTTTCTTCCTGACTTGGGCCTCCTCATGGAGGAAGCGGATCATTCCCGTGAGATGCCTGGCGCTCCGCTTCAGGTTCGCCTCGCCGATCTCCCCCAGCCGGGGGGCGATCAGCGTGATCATGATCGCCAGGATCGCGATGACCACGACAATTTCGATCAGGGTAAAACCGCGCGATCCACGAGTAATTAGCGACGAGAGACAAGGGGTTAGATGTTGCCCTTCATTCCTCATTCCTAATTCCTCATTTTTAATTGCCTTACTGCATTTTCCAGCTTTCAATGTCCGTGTTGTTCCCTTCTCCGCCCGGCTCATTGTCGGCGCCATAGGAGACGATCTCGTACTCTCTTCCCTCGCTGCCCGGCGAGAGATACACGAATTCCTTGTTCCAGGGGTCCTTGGGGATGCGGGCGGGCTTCAGGTAGCCTCCCTCGCGCCAGCGTGTGGGAATGCGTCCGGACTCAGGCTTCCTGATCAGCGCATCGAGCCCCTGATCGGAAGCCGGATAGAACCCGTTATCAAGCTTGAATGCATCCAGCGCTCCTTCGAGCGATCGGATCTGGACCTTTGCGGTCTCGATCCGTGCCTTGTCCTCCTGCCCCATGATCCTTGGCAGCACCAGCCCCGCCAGCAGGCCGAGGATGATGACCACCACCATGATCTCGATGAGGGTAAAACCTTTTTGATTCTTCATGAACAACCTCCTTGAATCTTTTCTAACCACGGATAAACACGGGTGCGGCTTTGCCGCACGCACAGATAAAGATTCAGATCAGGGTACTTATTCTCGGTTTTATCTGTGATGCGAAGCCCGTGTGAGCGAAGCTCCCGTGGTTACCTTCGCTTCGGATCTTATCTTACACCCGAGCTCATCTGCAGGATCGGCAGCATGATGGCGATGACGATGAAACCGACCACCAGCCCCATCACGAGGATGATCACCGGTTCGAGCAGCGACATAAGCGCCGTGATGCGCGTTTCCACCATGCGGTCGAAGGATTCGGAGATCTTGAGCAGCATCTTCTCCAGTTCCCCGCTTTTCTCCCCAACGCTGACCATCTGGACCACCACCGGCGGGAACAGGCCGCTCCGCCTGAGCGGCTCGGCAATGGATTCTCCTTCACGCACATTCTCGCGGGCCCGTTGAATGGCCCCGGCCAGCACGGTGTTCCCCACCACGCTCTGCACGATGTCGAGCGCAGCAAGCGTCGGGACCCCGCTGTGGAGCAGCGTTCCGAGCGTGCGGGTGAAGCGCGAGACGGCTATCATCTTGATCAGGTTGCCGAAGACCGGAAGCCGCAGGATCCCTTCATCGAACCGGGCCTTGCCCGCGGGGGTGGCGAAATACCGCCGCAGGTAATAAAAAGCAGCGCCGAACGCGATCAGGATCGCCCACCAGCCTTTCGATACGATCTGCACCAGCCAGAGGAGCGCGATGGTCATGAAGGGCAGCTGCTGCCTCATGTCCTCGAACATTCCGACCACGCGCGGCAGAACGAAGCTGAACAGGAAAAAAAGCACACCGACCCCGATCAGGCTCATGAGCGCCGGATAGGCGAGTGCGGCGGAGAACCTGCCCCGGAACCGCACCTGCTCGTCCAGAAAATCGGCCAGCCGGGCGAGCGTGATCTCGAGCGTGCCGCTCGCCTCGCCTGCCGAAACCATGTTCACATAGAGCGGTGAAAAGGCCCTGGGGTTCGCCTTGAGCGCGTCCGCCAGCGACGCGCCTTCCCGGACGGAATCACGGACGGACGACAGGGCCGACTTCAGGGCGGCCGCCTCCTCCTGCTCCACGAGCACCGACAACGCCTCCATGAGCG
>MHEA01000065.1:6221-8388 GCA_001805085.1 Nitrospirae bacterium GWC2_57_9 | reverse complement strand
CGGGTCGTGTTCGCCAGGTCGGCAAGGCGGACCTTTTTCCGCCGGAAACTGACCTCCCGCGACCGTCCGGCGCGCAGCATGCCGCCTTCGTGTATCTCGAGCACGACGATGCCGTCCTTCTTCAGCTTGGCGCGGACCGCCTTCAGGCCCTCGCCGTCCTGGGCGCCCGAGACCTTCCGGCCCTGCGCGGTCACTCCTTTATATTCGTATACAGGCATAGTTTAATACAGTTCGGAGTGGAGAGTTCGGAGTTCGGGGTGAAAGTCTATGTGCGGAATCAGGCCTTCATCTCCGAACTATAAACTCTGAACTCCGAACTAATGTTACACTTCCCTCTGCGTCACGCGCACGACCTCTTCGATGGACGTGACCCCCTGAAGCACGTTGTCAGCCCCGTCCTGGCGCAGCGTCCGCATGCCTCTCTGCATCGCGGCGGCCCTGATGGTGGCCGCATCGGTGTTCTTCATGATCAGCTGGCGGATCTCGTCGTCCACGAGCAGCAGCTCGTAGATGGCCTTTCTCCCGAGATAACCCGTGTTGAAGCAGTTCTCGCATCCCCTGGCGCGGTAGACCGTGGCGCCCGTAGAGGTATTGAGCTCAAGCTCTTCCATCTCCGCCGGCGTGATCTCGTACGGTTCCCGGCACTCTTTGCAGAGAACGCGCACGAGGCGCTGGGCCAGAATGGCCATGACGGAGGAGGAAATGAGAAAAGGCTCGATCTTCATATCGATGAGCCGCGTGACCGCACCGGCCGCGTCGTTGGTATGGAGCGTGGAGAACACAAGGTGGCCGGTGAGCGCCGCCTGGATTGCGATCTCCGCCGTTTCCCCGTCCCGGATCTCGCCCACAAGGATGACATCGGGGTCCTGCCTCAGCACGGACCGGAGCCCGGCCGCAAAGGTGAGGTTGATCTTGGCGTTCACCTGGATCTGGCCGATCCCCTTCAGCTGATACTCGATGGGGTCCTCGATGGTGATGATGTTCTTGTCCGGGGAGTTGATCTTCGAGAGCGAGGCGTAGAGCGTGGTGGTCTTGCCGCTGCCCGTCGGCCCGGTCACGAGGATGATCCCGTGCGGCCGGGTGATCAGTTGGTTGAAGTGGTCCAGGTTTCCGCGGGAGAACCCGATCTGTTCGAGCGGGAGCATGGCGCTCTCGCGGTACAGGAGCCGCAGCACGATGCGCTCGCCGAAGGAGATCGGCACGATCGAGACGCGGACGTCCACATCCTTGCCGCCGATCTTGATCCGCATGCCGCCGTCCTGGGGCAGCCGCTTCTCGGCGATGTTCAGGCCCGACATGATCTTGACGCGCGACGCGATGCTCGCCTGGTACCGCTTCTGGATGGTCAGGATGTTGTAAAGGATGCCGTCGATGCGGAACCGGGCGACCAGGTCCTTCTCGAAGGGCTCGATGTGGATGTCGCTTGCCCGCTCGCGTATTGCCTGGGACAGGAGCGAGTTGACCAGCCGGATGATGGGAGCGTCGTCGGTGACCTCGAGCAGGTCCGTCGGCTCCTCGAGTTCGGCGGCCAGGAACGAAAGGTCGTCGTCCTCCATCTGCTGGACCGTATCTTCGGCCTTGTTCATCTCTTCGCTGTGCAGCCGGTTCACGGTGTCCAGGATCTTTTCGCCGGAGGCAAGCCCGAGCGCAATGTCGGCGTGGAAGAGGACCCGGAGATCGTCGACCGTCGCGAGCGAGAGTGGTTCGGCCGTCGCTGCCAGCACGGTCCCGTTCTCCCGCCGCAGCGGAAGCACGACGGCTTTCTTGGCGTAGGTGATCGGGAGCTTGAGCGCAAGCTCGCGGTCGATCTCGCCGAAATCGGCAAGCACGGGCAGGCCGAGCTGAACGCCGAGCGCCTTGAGGAGTTCATCCTCGCTCACGAAATTGAGGCGGATCAGGAGAGTGCCGATCCTGCCGCCCCGCTTCTTCTGGAGGTCGAGCGCTTTTTTGAGCCTCTCGGGGGAAAGTCCGGACTCGACGAGTATTTCCCCGATCAGCCTTCTCACCGTGCGCCCTCCCCCGGAACCGGTATTGTAAGCGTGGGAGCCGTCTGAAGCGAGGTATCCCCGGGAGCAGCGCCGGATCCGGTGCCGGACGGCGCCGAACGCATGCTTTCGGAACCAGGCAGCGGCGTCCCGGAGGGAGCGGATCGAAGGGGTTCGGACCC
>MHEA01000065.1:3177-6196 GCA_001805085.1 Nitrospirae bacterium GWC2_57_9 | reverse complement strand
CCGTTCCCGGCGGCTGGCTGGGCTGCCGCCTCGCCCGCACTCTGCTCGGCGGTGCCGGCAGGCGCCGCGGTTTCCACCGGCGTCGTCAGCATTGTCGGCTGGCTGGTTTTCTTTTCGATATTGTATTGTTTGCGGAACACTTCGAGGCCTTCTGCCTTCCTGCGGGTAATATCCTCGGCCTCGCTCTCGTTCTTGATGATATAAGGCGTAATAAAAATCATCAGGTTCGTTTTTTCAACTCTCGTATTTTTAAATTTGAACAACCACCCCAGAAGCGGGATATCTCCCAGGAGCGGCACCTTCGACGTCGTCGATGTTACATTGTCCCGGATCAGTCCTCCGATCACCACGGTCTCGCGGTCCTTGACCACCACTGTTGTCGTTGCCGAGCGCTTGCTCGTGCTCGGCCCCAGCAGGTTGGGATTGATCCCCGCCGTTGCTATGATCGCGGAGATCTCCTGGTTGATGTCGAGACGGACGCTGTCATCGGAGGTGATCTGCGGCGTGAGCTTGAGCGTGATGCCCACGTCCTTCCGGTCGATATTGTATGTCGGAATGCCTCCCGTGGTCGCCGATTGAGTCTGACTGGCCACGAACGGCACGTTCTCGCCCACCATGATCTCGGCCTTCTGGTTGTCCGTCGTGAGAATGTTCGGCGTCGAAAGCACATTCACATCCGAGTCGGTCTGGAGCGCCCGGAGCAGAGCGCCCACGTTCAAAAATTCCTGGCCTCTGAAGGTGAACGTTCCCTTTACCGCTCCCACGGTTAACCCGTTCATACCGGCAAGGCCGGCAGGACCGCTCGCAATGGCATTGCCGATGTTTCCAAAATTGGTGCCGCCGATCGCGTTCACCGTGTTGCCGTCACCCAAATTTTTGATATTGGTTGCCTGGAACTCAAGCCCCAGTTCCCGCTGCTTGGACAGGCTCATCTCGATGATCGCCGCTTCCACATATACCTGCCGACGCCTGATGTCGAGCTTCTGGATGACGTCCTTGATGGTCTCGTAATCGCCGGGAGAGCCAACGACGATGAGCGAATTGGTGGCCTTATCCGACGTAATGGTGACCTGTCCTTCCAGGATCGTGGCAGGACCGGCCGGAGGCGCTCCCCCGCCGGCCGGCGGGACCGGGAGCCGGGAAACGAGAGCGGCCATAACTTTCGCGAAATCCTCGGAGTTCGCGTGCTTCAGGTAGTACACGTTGATCTTTCCCCTGCCCTCAGAGACAGGCATATCGAGGGACTGGATCAGGCTCTCCATTTTTCTGACATTGGCGGTCGCATCGGTGATGATGATCGCGTTGGTGGGCGGATAGGAGATCATGCTCCCGTCCTTGCTTATGAGCGGCATGAGCGTGCGCACCACCTCGTTGGGGTGCACATAGGTAAGGCGGATGAGCTTGGTGATAAACCCCTGATCGTTGAAATCACTGTCCTTGAAGACCTTGAGCGCGCTCTGCCGTGCCGTGGCTGACGGAATGATCCTCGTGACCCTTCCGTCCTCGATCGCCGTGAAGCCTTTCAGTTCAAGGGCGGACAGGAACACCTGGTAGGCTTCATCAGGCGAGATCCGCGTCGGGGTCATGAGAGTGACCTTGCCGGCCACGCGTTCATCGAGGATGAAGTTCTTGCGCAGCAGTTCGCTCATGACCTTGACGAGTGCAGAGATATCGATATTCGTGAAGTTCAGGGCTATATAGTCATCGGCGGTCCTGACCCGATCGGTCCGCCCTGCAGAAGGTCCCGGGGACGCGGGAGCCTCCGGAGATCTCTGCTCCCCGGCATACAGAACGGTAGCGCTCACAAGCCCCGCTAACAGCAAGGCCGCTGTCTTTTTCACTCTCAGTCCTCCGCAAGGTATTCGTTAAGGACCGTGAACGCCGGCAGGAGAGCGGGAGCCGAAGGCGTCTGCTCCGCATCCTTCCGTCACGGTGTGCTCTGCAACCTGTGAGCTCTCAGGCAGGGTTAGCGTATCTCGTAATTGAAGCTTTGGCGCTGGCCGCCTCGTATAAGATCGATGGAAACGTTGCGTTCCTCTTTCAGGCCCTGGTACAGTTGGAAGAACTTGCCGGGATCGTCCACATCCTGGGAATTGATCTTCTGGATCACATCGCCGTTCTGGAGCCCGATCTTTTCGTAGAGGCTGCCGGGGACGATATCGCTGATCCGGAAGCCCACGGTCTTTCCCTGTTCCACAAAGGGGAGCGCACGGGCCTGGGTCAGAAGCTGGCTCATGTTCTCGGTGCTCGCCAGCACCTCCCGCTGGTCCACTGCGAACCGTCCGTCGGAAAGTTTCCGCACGCCCGGAGCAGCAGCCGCGGGCTTGCCGCCGATGTTCACGATCCTGGCTTCATCCACAATCTGGATATCGGCGGTGCTGCCGTCAGCCCGGCGGAGCGTGACCCGGTCGCGAAGGACCTTGACGATCCGGGAACCGTCGGAAAGCTTTTGATGGAGGCGATAAAAGGCCTGTCCCGTTGCATCTTCGAGCACTGCTCCCGCGAACACATCGCCTTCGACCGTGCCGATCAATGTGTAATTCGTGATCTCGGCGGAGGCCGGCGCGGTCGAAGGCCCTTTGCCGTCGCCGAACAAGCCGCGTTCGAGGATCGAGGAATAATCGCTCAATTCGCGCCGCGGTTCGATCGCCGGCTGGCCGGCCTCCAGCGGGGACGTGAACCGGGGCGCCGCATCGAGGCTCCGGCCGATCAGCGCGTCCACCGTGTCCGCCAGGAAATAGGCGGAAAGGGTAAGCAGGGCGATCAGAATGGCCGAGTAAACTTTTTTGTTTTCCTGCATAATTATTTTAAATGTACTGCTTTTTCTTCAAATATTCAACTATAGAATATACTCCGAACAGTATCCCTTGTCAATTATAAACAGGCCGCTGTGCGCCAAAAGTGCCAGCAAAATCCGTATGATGGAGGGGGATCAGAAACAGGCAGCCCCTCGCCTCATGGGTATACCGCTTTATTGCCCCGGTTCCCTACTCTTCCGCTTCTGACCGGTGCCGGCCGG
>MHEA01000065.1:0-3155 GCA_001805085.1 Nitrospirae bacterium GWC2_57_9 | reverse complement strand
CCGCCGGTCGAAGTCCTGCTCCTTGGAAGGAGTTTCCTCGGATATCACGCCGGGGAGGTCCCCGGAATATCCCTGGTATCCTGCTCCCGGACGCCCACCGTCAACGGAAGTTGCCTCCTGCGCCTGAAGCGGCGCCGGAGAGATCGACGTGAACGGCGGAGACTCGGCATGTTTCGCGGGGGTCGGAGCAGGCAGGGAAGAAGGTTTTGCAGAAGGCTTTGCATCATGGACAATGTACAGGTCATAGGACGTGCCGTCTTCTCTCTGCACGGAAACGACATCATCCTGGATCCTGGTTATCCGGGAACCGTCAGGCAGCTTTTCGCGCAGCCGGTAAAAGATCTGGTTGCCGGCGGAATCATCCAGCACAGCGCCGGCCACATCCTTGCCTTTGATCGTTCCGATCAGGCGGTAAGGACCCGGGGAAACCTGGGCATGCAGGGGGACCGCTGAAAAAGAACCATACAAAAAAAGGAGAAGGCTGGCGAAAGAAACCAGCTTGAGTGAAAGCCCGGGAGAGGTTGTCGAAAGCATTCGAAATTATACTCGTTCGGTTCTGACCTGTCAATTATGTACGTGCAACGGGGCAAGAGACGGAAAGGAATAACTATGCTCGGGAAAAGAAAAAGCGACGGTAGAAATTGCTCGCCCGCTGCCGGTAGCGATCGTAGATCCTGCTTGATGAGGACTGAACAGTGTTCAAGTCCACTGTCTTCTCATCCTTGAGCCAGTCCAGAACGATGGCCGGGGTTACCTCGATATGGAACTGAAGCGCGTAGACCCGGTCTGAATAGCGGAAAGCCTGGTTCGGGAACAGGTCCGACGATGCAAGCAGAACAGCGCCTGCGGGAAGGTCGAAAGTATCGCCGTGCCATTGAAATACTTCAGCGCGGCTTGAGCCATTGACCGAGAGCGTGCTCATGACCTGGTCCTTCATTCCTTCAGCCGTAAGATGGACATCGTACCAGCCGATCTCCTTCTTTCCGCCGGCGTACACTTTAGCTCCCAAAACGTGAGCGATCATCTGCGCTCCCAGGCAGATGCCGAGGACGTGTTTGCTGGACTTGATCGCCAGTTCTATCAGCCTTGCCTCTTCCCGGAGCCACGGATGCAGGTGCATTTCATATACTGCCATGGGCCCGCCCATGACCACCATATGGCTGAAGGAGTTGAGATCCTGAACAGGCTCCTCCCTGCTCAGGTCGACGATCGAATAAGGGATCTGCTCCGCCTGGAGATGGCCTTCTATGGTTCCCGGCCCTTCGCTGGCTATGTTCTTGATAATGAGGACATTCATAAAGTTGCCGCGGAGTTAATCGAGTGCAGAAAAGGAATACCTGATTTTTCTCTGCGGTTAAGACTTTTCCTTTCCCAGGAAGAACATAAACGCCATTTTCGGCCGTCGGGAAGACTCCGCGGTCACGAAATGAATGGACTCGAAAATATAGCCCTGACCGGTCCACTCGTTCAGGCGCTTCTCGATCTCTTCGTCCGTCACGGTGCTGATCTCGATGACCTTGTATGCCATGATCGGGATTATAGAAGATGCAGCATCGATTAGCAAGGGGGAGATTGTACGGCAGGGCATTTTCCTGTTGCTATTCACATTCCCAGGCAATATAATCTGGCATGCCAAACAAGAAAAAACAGGTATTGACCGGCCTGGACCTGATCGAAAAGCTCTGGCCCCGGGACCTGAAGGGTGCCCGTACGGGCTTCGTGGTGCATCCCGCTTCCCTGGACGGCAGGCTGCGGCACGCCGTCTCCCTCTGTACGACATCGAAGAAATTCAAGGCGGCAGCTCTCTTTGGCCCCCAGCACGGCATCCTGGGCCAGACGCAGGATAACATGATCGAGTGGGAGGGATTCCGCGACCCTGCTACCGGCCTGCCGGTATACAGCCTCTACGGCAGGACCCGCAAGCCGCTGCCCGGCATGCTTGATAACCTGGACGTGCTCGTCATCGATCTGCAGGACGTGGGAAGCAGGTATTACACCTTTATCTGGACCTTGGAACTTTGCATGCAGGCCTGTCATGAGGCGGGAAAGACCGTGATCGTGCTGGACAGGCCGAACCCGCTCGGCGGCGTCATGACGGAAGGCCCCCTGCTCGACCCTGATTACGCCTCCTTCGTGGGACTGCGGCCGCTGCCGGTCCGTCACGGAATGACCATCGGCGAGATCGGCCTGTACCTCTGTGCGGAATTCTATCCCGGGCTCGACTTCCGGGTGATCACGATGCAGGGCTGGAAGCGAAAGATGTGGTACGACGGAACCGGCCTTCCCTGGGTCATGCCGTCGCCGAATATGCCTACGATCGAGACCGCGGCCGTTTATCCCGGCATGTGCCTTTTGGAAGCCACGAACATCTCCGAAGGCAGGGGCACCACAAGGCCCTTCGAGATCTTCGGCGCGCCTTTCATCCAACCCGATACCCTCGTAAAGGTCTTGAACGATTTCAAGCTTCCCGGCGTGACATTCCGTCCCCTCTCATTCCTGCCGACCTTCCAGAAGCACGCGAACACCCTCTGCGGAGGAGCCCAGATCCACGTGACCGACCGGGAAAAGTTCAAGCCCTTCAAGACCGGCGTGGCGATCTTGAAAGCGATCCATAATACCTGGCCCCGTGAGTTTGCATGGAAACAGCCGCCCTATGAATACGAAGAGGTCAAGATGCCGATCGATATCCTTGCCGGACGCGACCGCCTGCGCAAGGAGATCGAGGCATGGAAGGACCTGGATGGGATGGAGAAATGGTGGAAGGCGGAAGCAAAGGCGTTCGAAAAGATCAGGAAGCGGTACTTGATATATAAATAGTTTTGGCAGCAGATCAATGTCGAAACGGCGGATATGATAACAAGAGCCGAAAGGCTGTCTCGCGCAAAGCCGCAAAGTCGCAAAGGAAACCTGATTTGTAAAAAATATTCGAACGATGAGCGGTCATTCCGGAGAAAGCCGGAATCCAGGATCAAAAAACTGGTCCCGGGTCAAGCCCGGGAAGACGTTTTGGCGCTCGGTCCCTCTCTGCACTACTACGAGGTCCCCGGTTTTGTCTCCTGCCGTTCTTTGCGCCTTTGCGGCTTTGCGCGAGACAGCCTTTCGGCTCTTGTTATCATATCCGCCGTTTCGACATTGATCTGCTGCCAAAACTATTT
>MHEA01000064.1:13461-20500 GCA_001805085.1 Nitrospirae bacterium GWC2_57_9 | reverse complement strand
TGGTAGATTTTGCCTCCCGCAGCTTGCTTCCCAACTTCAATCTCACAGAGTTGAACAGACAATGCTATGCTGCCTCTTTCCCCGCTGAGCGCAGCGCTGCCTTCACGATCCTGACGAATTCCGCCTTCGAGAACGGCTTGTTCATGTATTCGAACACGCCCAGGCTGAAAGACTGCAGATAGCTCTCGACATTCGCAAAGGCGGTCACCATGATCATCGGGACCGCAGGTAAAGTATGGCGTAACGATTCTATGAACTGCAGACCGTTCATTCGCGGCATCCGGTAGTCGGCGATGACAAGATCGATGGCTGCTCCCGACTTGACTGCCGCCAGTGCCGATTCGCCGTCGGCTTGTTCGATCGTTCTGTATCCCAGATCGTTCAGGATCTCCGCATAGATCCTCCGGTTCTCAGGCTCATCGTCCACGATGAGGATCGTTCTGGGTTCGTTCTTTTTTCTCATGCACTATGACCTCGTTGTCCCGCGGCTTGTCCGGCCTCGCGCCCGGTCCCGTCGAGGATGGCCATGTTCACGACGGTCCCTTTGTCCTTCGTGCTCGAGATCTCGATGGCGCCCTTCATCATGGTCAGCATTTTTTTCACAATGACCAGTCCCAGGCCGGTCCCTTTCGGTTTGGTGGTGTAAAAAGGCTTGAACAGGGTCTTTTGCTCTTCCTCGGTCATGCCGCAGCCGTTGTCTTCCACCTCGATACGGATCATTCCTCCCCGCTTAAAGACACGTATGTTGATGGACGGATCCTTCCTGTCCTGAAGCGCATCCGACGCATTGGCCAGAAAATTGAGCAGTATCTGCTGGAGAGCGCGGGGATCGGCATAGCAAAATTGCGCGTCCGGTGCGAGCGCCACGGTAATGAGGATCCTCCGTGCCCGAAAATCCTCCCGGACGACCGAGAGGAACTGCTCCATGAATTTTCCAATGGCTACGCGCTGCAGATCCGGTCGCTCGTACATGTTATAGGCCTTCAGCGTCCTCAGCAGGTATGCCACGCGTGAGATCTCGTTCAAGGCCCGATCGAGATAGCCTTCTATGGCCTTTGGTTCCAAATGGGCGAGCTTCGACTTGAGGACCTCCAGGATCATGGTTACCGCGTTCACCGGGTTGCCTATCTCGTGCCGCACGCCGGCGAAGATATAGCCGATGTTGTTCATTGTTTCCACGGACTGGGCGATCGATTCGAGCCAGAGCTTCTCGGTCACATCCCGTTTGATCGAGACATAACTTATGATCTCACCCTCCTGGTTCTTGATCGGCGAGTAGGTGCAGTCCTCGTTGTAGAGCGTCCCGTCCTTCTTCTTGTTGAGCAGCCTTCCTTTCCAGAAGCCATTGCGACGAATGGTCTCCCGCAGGCCCCGGAAGAAGGCCTCATCATGTTTCCCGCCGTCCAGCATGTGCTGATCCCGGCCCACTGCCTCCTGTTTGCGGTATCCCGTGATTTTTTCGAATGCCTGGTTCACATAGGTGATAATGCCGCGTTCGGTCGAGATGACCACGGCATCCGCAGCGGATTCGACGGCTGCCGCCAGCCGGATGTTCTTCTCTTCGGCCCGTTTGCGGCCGGTGACGTTGATCGAGCTCAGAAGCACTCCGCTCACCGAGCCGTCAAGGTCTTTGACGGGCTGAAGGCTGCGGTCCCAATAGGTCTCGCCGCGTCCATTAGCCCGGGACCGGAACGGTTTTTCGTACATTGTCCAGGGCTCGCCGGTGCGCACAACCTGCTCGAAGACCGCCCTGATCTCATCGTCACAATGCAGGTCGAAATAGTTCTTCCCGACGAAATGTTCTGGGACCTGCCCGTCCGCCTCGGCATAGGCGCGGTTCACGCTGATATAGTTGAAATCCCGGTCGAGATAGGCAATGTGGACGTGGATGCTTGCAAAGATCCTGCGCAGCAGTTCATAGGCCTTTGAGAGCTGCTCCGTCCGTTCACGCACTTTCCGCTCCAGGTCCTCGTGGGACTGCTTGAGCGTCTCCTGTTCCCGTTTTTGCGCCTCCAGTTCCTGCTGTGCCATTTCGAGCTCGATATTTCGGCGCAGCAGAGCTGCCTGTTTTCTCCTCAGTGCAACAGCCTCGTCTTTGACGTTCCTGATTGTGACTTCGGAGTTCTTAAGCTGCAGCCGGAGATCGCTCAGTTCCTGAAGAAGACGGTGGTGGTTTCTTTTTCTGGCGGCTGGTGCGGTCGGCGGTATTTTCCGGGCTCGGGCCCGTTCGTTCGTTCTCATTCGTGCCTCAAAATACAGGACGAGTTTTATGAACATCTATTCGGAAGCTTGTTAACATTTTATCATGGTCGGTCGGGCACGTCGTCGGCCGCGTCGCTGCCCCGGACATGCCTGCTCACAACGCATTTTTTCGACCGGATTCTGCAACCGAAGTCGCTCCTTAAGGAGATACAGCCGCGACCAGCAGCAAGTGGATTACCGGGACAAAGGACGTAGTGAAAACGAGGTCCCAGGCAAGGAAAGTAGAGGACGTTTTTACACCTGCGCAGGCTGCGAAGTCAAGAGTTTAATGCATGCGGCGATGATCAGGAAAGGAATCTGGCTGAAAGTAGCATGGCAGAATACAAGGGAACGAGAAAGCGGACGGGAGAAGATCAGTTGACGGCAGGAGCAGCGGGAAGATCAGGCATTGTACTCGGTCCCGCCGCCGCTCTCACCGAGGTTCTTCATCCAGGTATCAAGGGTCGTCTGGTCCTGCTTGGCAAGAACGTCCTCTTCGACAAAGACCGGCGCTCCGATCCTGATGGCAATGGCGATCGCGTCACTGGGACGGGAATCAATATGGAATTCCTTGCTGTTCTGGAGCAGATAGAGGGAAGCATAAAAAGTGTTTTCGATAAGATCGCTGATGACGACCCGGGCGATCTCTATCTCGAGCCGGTCGAAGATGCTGACGATGAGATCGTGGGTAAGAGGACGAGCGGCCTTCACGTTGCTCATGGCCAGGGCGATGGAATTGCCTTCGGAAGCGCCGATCCAGATCGGCAGTATCTTTTTCCCGGTTTCATCCTTCAGAACCACGATATAGCTGCTGTTCTTGCTGTCAAAAAGGATGGTATTTACATTCATTTGTACCCACATTGCTCTCTTCTCCGCAATTCTTAATAAAGATACCACAGCCCCAAGGGCAAGTAAAGGGATTATTTTATTGACTTTTTTCGAAGATAGGATATACTTTCTTGCTTATAAAATTGCAAGATATCGTCCCTGCTTTGAGTCCTGGAATGAGCGTATTGCACCCGGCTTGCGCAGGAAGCTATAATCTCAACCAGTCAGCGCACCCCTGTTCCTTCGGGATTTTAGAAGGGGAACCGGAACGATGACGCGATAAGATCCCCGCCGAACATGCATTTCTTTGCGTTTGGCGGCAAGGTTGTCCAGAAAGGTTCACGAGGTGAAAGAGACCGTAACCGATGTCCTGCTCGCCGCTCTGGCTCGAGCCAAGCAAAAGGGCGAACTCAAGCTCGATGCGCAACCTGCGGTCCTGCTCGAAACGCCCAGGGAAAAGAGCCACGGGGACCTCGCAACTACCCTCGCCCTGACCCTTGCCAAACCTGAGTCCAAAGCTCCCCGGAAGATCGCCGAGATCATTATCGCAAATATCCGGGACGAAGCGGGCATCATCGAAAAGGCCGAGATCGCCGGACCGGGATTCATCAATTTTTTCTTTAAACAGGACCGCTGGAAACAGACGCTTTTTGAGATCGATGCGGAAGGCGCAGCCTACGGCCTGAAGAACGTCGGCAAGGGAAAGAAGGTGCTGGTCGAGTTCGTGAGCGCCAATCCGACCGGTCCGCTCCATGTCGGTCACGGACGGGGGGCCGCAGTCGGCGATGCCCTTGCAAACCTGCTTTCCTCCACAGGATTCGTTGTTACCCGTGAATTCTATATCAATGACGCGGGAAGGCAGATCAGGCTCCTTGCGCTTTCGGTGTACAGCCGTTACCAGCAGGCTCTCGGCAATGCAGTCCCGTTTCCCGAGGACGGTTACCACGGCGCATATGTCGAAGAGATCGCACAGGGCTTCACGAAACTCCACGGCGACCGGTACCTCAGGGTGCCCTTTGACGATTGCCTCGATATCTTCGGTGATTACGGCAAGGAGATGATGCTGGCCGATATCCGGACGGACCTGGATTCCTTCGGGGTCCGGTTCGACGTCTGGTTCAGCGAAGCATCGCTCCTGAAGGATGGTTCGGTCCGGCGTTCGCTGGACGAACTTCTGGAGAGCAGGAACTGCTACGAGCAGGACGGCGCGCTGTGGCTGCGGTCCACCACCTTTGGCGACGACAAGGACCGCGTGGTCATCAAGAAGGACAAGAGCTACACCTACCTGGCAACGGACATCGCCTATCACCGGAACAAGCTGGGGCGCGGTTTTGAATCGCTCGTGAACATCTGGGGAGCCGACCATCACGGCTACATCCCCCGGGTGCAGGCGGTGATCCAGGCCTTCGGTCATGGGAAAGATGCATTGCACGTAGTGCTCGTCCAGCTGGTTGCGATCCTCCGTCACGGACAGCCCGTGCCCATGTCGAAACGGGCAGGCACCTTCGTGACCCTTCGCGATGTCATCCAGGATGTGGGCAGCGATGCGGCGCGTTTCATTTTCCTCACCAGGAGGTCCGACAGTCACCTGGATTTCGACCTCGATGTCGCCAAGGAACAGTCCCGGGAAAACCCCGTTTACTATGTGCAGTACGCGCACGCGAGGCTGGCCAGCCTGATGCGCGAAGCCGAATCACGGGGCATCGCGGTCCCCGGGAAAGACGGCGTGAATATCGCGCTCCTCGATCTCGAGGAGGAGCAGAACATCATCAAGGCTCTGGCGAAATACCCCGAGGTGATCGAGGATGCAGCCCTGGCCTATGAGCCGCACCGGCTCACGTTCTATCTGCAGGACCTGGCCGGGCTGCTGCATAATTATTATTTCAAGCACCGCGTTATCACCGAGGACACCGCCCGGACCGGGGCCAAGCTCTTTCTGATGAAACAGGTAAAGACCGTGATCCAGAGCGCGCTCGCGATCCTCGGGGTGAACGCGCCGGAAAAAATGTAGGATCTTTCAGCCGCGAATGATACCCTGCACGCTCGCTGGCGCAAGCGTAAGCGCCGGGCACGAGACGTGAATTTTCGAGAACAAGACAAAGGGCTTTCATTTCAGTCGCGCTTATTCGTGCAAATTCGCGGTAAAATAGCATGGCATTTAGCTTTGATCTGATAAAAAAAGATACGGAGTCATCTGCGCGGCTGGGGAAGCTCTTCACCTCCCATGGCGAGATCAGCACCCCGGTGTTCATGCCCGTAGGCACCCAGGCAACGGTCAAGACCCTTTCTCCGGAGGATCTCGTAAACATGGGCGCCGAGATCATCCTCTCGAACACGTATCACCTGTTCCTGAGGCCGGGGCATGAACTGATCAGGGATTTCGGCGGCCTCCAGAAATTCATGGGCTGGCATCGGCCGGTCCTGACCGACAGCGGCGGGTTCCAGGTCTTCAGCCTGGCCGAGCTCCGGAAGATCACCGAAGAGGGCGTGACCTTCCAGTCCCACATCGACGGCGGGGCGAAACATTTTATCTCCCCCGAAAACGCCGTCGAGATCCAGGAGGCGCTGGGCGCGGACATCATCATGGCCTTTGACGAATGCATCCCTTTCCCGGCCACCCATGATTACGCGCGGGAATCGCTGGAGCGCACGATCCGGTGGGCGAGGCGGTGCAGAGCGGCCAAGAAGGACACCGGCCAGGCTCTCTTCGGCATTGTCCAGGGCGGCATGTATCCCGAGCTCAGGAGGCATTCGGCCGAAGCGCTCATCGAGATCGGCTTCGACGGGTACGCACTGGGCGGCCTCTCGGTGGGCGAGACCAAACCGGTGATGTATGAAATGATCGAGGCGTCGGTCCCTTCGCTGCCCCAGGACAAGCCCCGGTACCTGATGGGCGTGGGAACGCCCGAGGACCTGGTCGAAGGCGTGGACCGAGGGATCGACATGTTCGACTGCGTTATGCCGACCAGGAACGCCCGGAACGGAACATTCTTCACGTCCTTTGGAAAGGTCGTGATACGGAATTCACAGTACGAACAGGACGCGCGGCCGATCGACCCTGAATGCGGCTGCTACACTTGCCGCAATTTCACCCGCGCTTATCTGCGGCACCTCTTTAACGCGAATGAGGTCCTGGCGCTCCGGCTCGGTACCGTGCACAATGTTTTTTTTTACCTGGAGCTGATGCGGAAGGTCCGGGCGAGCATCGGGCAGGGGCGGTTCCGGGAGTTCAAAAGGGAGTTCCTGACGAAGAGGGGTACGGAGTAAATACCGAGGGATCACAGCTCAAAGTGCAAGAGCAAAAGAGGAAACGGTTTTGACAGTGCTGGCATTCTAAACTTCGAAATTCACTATCCAGGAGGGACACACACATGTTCGCAGCGATCGCACATGCAATGGGAGCACCGGGAAATGCAGGCGCACAGGGAGGCGGCGGAGCCTCGGGACTGATCATGATGGTCGTCATCTTCGCCATCTTCTATTTCATCCTGATCCGTCCGCAGCAGAAGAAGATGAAGGAGCACAAGAAGATGGTGGAGGAGCTCAAGAAGGGCGACGAGATCATCACCGGCGGCGGCATCTACGGTGTCGTGGAGAACGTCTCGGCGGAAACGCTGACGGTAAAGATCGCCGAGGGAACGAAGGTGAAGATCACCCGCGGCTCGGTCGCGCACGTAATAACCGAAAAGGACAAACCGAAGGAATAAGTTCCGCCGCCTGGCGGAAGACCGAAGCACGAATTTCTAAATACTGAACGATGTACGAAATGCGGATGGTGGATCTGGATATCCGGCATTGTTTAGGATTTCGATTTTAGGATTTAGAATTTGTTTATTCTCAGGAGGCGATTCTATTATGAAAAAAAGCATTCAATGGAGGCTGGGGCTGATAGCGCTCTCGGTCGTTGTGGCGCTGTTCCTGTTCCTCCCGTCCACCGCGGTTGAACCCAAACTGCCGGAGTGGTGGCGTC
>MHEA01000064.1:8714-13426 GCA_001805085.1 Nitrospirae bacterium GWC2_57_9 | reverse complement strand
CATGCAGGTGGAAACGGACAAAGCCATCGAGTCTTCCATCGACAACATCGCGGCCGATCTTCAGCAGACGGCTGCTACCCAGAAGATCGACGTGACTTTCGGCAGGATCGGAATGAGCCTTACCGCGAAGACCACCGAAGCGAACGCCGATCAGGTGGAAAACCTGGTCAAATCGAACTACGCAATCCTCGACCTGACGTCCCGCAACAAGGGCGAACTGGTATACGCGCTGAAACAGGCTGAGGTCAACCGCCTGACCGACACGGCCGTTACGCAGACGCTTGAACGCACCCGCAGGAGGATCGACAAGTACGGAGTGGCCGAACCGGCAATCTACAAGCAGGAGCAGGACCAGATCGCGCTTCAGCTTCCCGGTGTCAAGAACCCGCAGGAGGCAATCGCGTTCATCAAAACGTCCGGGCGGTTGGAGTTCAAGCTGGTGAATACCGATCCCGGCGACTTCGAGAAGGCGCAAGCGGGCAAGGTCCCGGCCGGATCCGAACTCCTGTTCGAGGAGCGTGAAGGGGAGAATGGGAAGATCCTGAAGCAGCCCATCCTGGTCTACAGCAAGACGCTGCTGACGGGCGACCGTCTGAAGGAAGCCAAGGTCGGCATCGATCAGTACAACAAGCCTGCTGTTTCGATCACCTTCGACAGCAAGGGCGCCGAGGTGTTCGACAGGATCACCGGCGCGAATGTGGGCAAGCAGCTCGCGATCGTCCTGGACGGAGTTGTCCATTCCGCGCCCCGGATCCAGGACCGGATCAGCGGCGGCGATGCGCAGATCACCGGCAACTTTACGCATGACGAAGCGGCCAAGCTCGCCATCGTTCTTCGCGAGTCGCTTCCCGCGCCGGTCAAGATCATTCAGAACGTGACCGTCGGCCCGTCCCTGGGAGAGGATTCGATCCGCATGGGCGTCCGTTCTGCAGTAATCGGCGGCCTTGTCGTGATCGTCTTCATGGTCATTTACTACGGCCTGTCCGGCGTTATCGCAGATTATGCGATCATATTGAACCTGGTCCTGCTGCTCGGTGCGATGGCTCTCCTGAACGCAACCCTCACGCTGCCCGGCATTGCCGGTATCATATTGACGATGGGCATGGGCGTGGACTCGAACGTGCTCATGTTCGAGCGGATCCGGGAGGAGATCAGGGCCGGAAAGCCGCCGAGGCCGGCTGTCGATTCCGGGTACGACAAGGCGTTTCTGACGATCCTCGATTCTCATGTGACGACCCTTATCACGGCAGCGGCCCTCTTCATGTTCGGGACCGGGCCGATCAAGGGCTTTGCGGTAACACTCAGCCTCGGCATCATGATCAATCTCTATTCCGCGCTGGTCGGCACCAAGGTGATCTTCGACATCATCAACTCGAAGTGGAAATTGGAGAAACTGAGTATATAAAAATTTTGCCACGGAAGAAATACCAAAGTTCAAGCACCAAATAACAAACAAGCTCCAGGTAATAAATTCAAATTCGAAACGTTTCGGACATTGGCATTTCGAATTTGGAGCTTAATTGGGATTTGCGATTTGGAAATTGGAGTTTCATGAGTGGCGTTCGTTTCAGGAGGGACCATGCTTCAGATATTGCACAAGACCAACATCGACTTCATGGGATGGAAGAAGGTATCCTTTGCGGTTTCCGGCATTTTAATGGCGCTGGGCATCATCGCCCTGGTGCAGATCGGACGGGGAAAAGCGAACCTCGGCATCGATTTCGTCGGCGGCACCACGATCCAGCTTTCCTTTAAAAATGAAGTGCCGATCGACAAGGCGCGCGCGGCTCTCGATAGAAGCGGTCTGCAGGGGGCATCGATCCAGGAAGTGGGAGAGAAAGAAAACAAAATCCTGATCAGGCTCCGGGAGTCGGAAGGCGCTTCCGACAAGGTGCAGAATACTTTCCGGCAGGAATTCCCTGAAAATCCGTTCGAAGTTTACAGCATCATGGAAATCGGACCGGCGATCGGGAAGGCGCTCCAGCGCGATTCGCTGCTGGCCATTACCATATCGATCATCGCGATTATCATATACATCGCCTTCCGCTTCCAGTTCAAGTTCGGAGTTGCCGCAGCGATCGCCACTGTCCACGATGTACTGGCGGTCCTTGGCATCTTCTATCTGCTCAATAAGGAGTTCAACCTCCTCGTGATCACCGCGCTCCTTACGCTTGCCGGTTATTCGCTGACGGACACGGTCGTGATCTTCGACCGGATCCGCGAGGATCTCAAGAAGAACAAGCGCGACCCGCTGCCGAAGATCGTGAACGGCAGCATCAATGAAGTGCTTTCGAGGACGATCATCACCTCGCTCACCGTGATCCTGGTGCTCGTTCCCCTGGCTATCTGGGGAGGCGAAGTGCTGCACGATTTCTCCATAGCTCTGCTCATGGGTGTGATGATCGGCAGCCTGTCTTCAATATTCGTCGCCAGCCCGATCCTGGTCGTTTGGCAGGAAAGAGCCGGCGGCAAGTTGATCACGAAGTAAGGCGGAAATTCTTTGGACGCAGATTTACGCGGATGAACACGGATAAACTCTGACGATTTTTGTTTTTTCTTATCCGTCTTTTCTGCCTGATCTGCGTCCAACTTTTTTAATTGATTGAATGACAGACCGTCCAATATCCATCAAGATCGCCGGCGCCGCCGCCCGCGTCGTCGTTCCCGGCGATCCCTTCGAAGTCTCCTGCGACAGCAACGGGTGCAGATCCAACTGCTGCACGATGAGCGCTCCGATCATCCTGAATCCCTACGAGATCGCCCTCATCTGCCGCGAGCGTGCTATGAGCTACGAGGACCTGCTCGATATCGTGGAGACGGACCGGGCAAAGGCATTCCCCCTGGTCATGCTGCCTCGCGATCCCGCATGTCACTTCTGGACCGGCAAAGGCTGCAGCATCTACCGGGGCAGGCCGCTTGCCTGCCGGCTCTACCCGCTGGGCAGGGTCTTCGAGAGCGGCACTTCCTACCTGGTCCACCCTGAGCTCAATATCTGCAGCGGCCTGACCGCTTCTCCTTCCCCTACCGTCGGCGACTACCTCAGGAGCCAGGACGTGGAGCTGCAGATGGTGATGGCGGACCACTGGATACAGTTCGTATCCGAGATCGAACAACTGCCGCTCCAGGACAGCCCGGTCACGTCGGTAGCCTTCCATATGCTGGTCTACAGCCCTGACACCCCCCCTGCACAGGGCCCGATCGATCCAACCCTCTCGCTCGAACAGCGTTTTCTCCTGCGCCTTGAGACAGCAAAAAGGCAGCTTCCCCGCTTCCTGAAAATAGCTTGATCATCAGATCTCTCCGGTAGCCCCATAAGTAATCCGGATTCTATTGACAGGCACACCCGCCCCCTATATTATAGAGTCAAAATAACCGAAGCAGGAATACCAATGCATTACAGAAAAATAATCGCTCTCATGGGTGTGCCGCTTTTCCTGGCATCCTGTGCGCCGAAAAAAGCTGCGCCCAACGCCTCGCCCATCTATTTCTTTGCCGCGCGTCCGGCGCCGGCACAGCCGGCGCCCGTCGAGATGCAGGGAATCTCCGATCCCGAACGAGGTCTGAAGTCCATGAGCCAGGCGTTCAAGGCGGGAAATTTCGATGCAGCACTGAAAATCGCCCGGGGCCTGGCCGAGCAGCATCCCGGCACGTCCTGGTACAGGAGATCGTTGTTCCTTACCGAGCAGGTGCTGATCCGCATGGACCGGCCGTCCGAAGCAGATTCCGCGATGCTGCGGGTGAAGGCTGAATATCCCGAAATGGCGGATTATGCGGTATTCCTGCTCGCAGAATACCATTTCTCGGGAGGCCGATTTACACAGGCAGCCGCTCTCTACCAGGACATCACGGAACGCTATCCCAAAAGCTCGCTCGCGGTCCGCGCTGCGTACCAGCAGGCACAGGCACTGCACGGCGCCTCTGCCTTCGCGCCGGAAGCCGATGTCCTGGAAGCGTTCCTCAGGAACAACCCGGGGTCTGAATTGGCTGCAAACGCCCAGTTGGCGCTGGGTCGTGCCCTTGCCGCTGAAGCACGGATGGACAGGGCCGTGCAGGCCTACCGGGAGGTCTGGGTACGATATCCGGGGACCGCTCCGGACCAGGAAGCGGTAAAAGCGCTGTCCGAGCTTTCCGCATCCGGATATCAGGTCGCTCCCTGGACCGGCGATGAATGGTACGAGAGGGGGAAAAATCTCTTCCGCGCCGCCCAGTATGATAAATCGGTGGAGGCTTTCCGAAAATTGCTGGAAGCAGAGCCGAATACGCCGAACAGGCCGGATGCCCTGTTCCGTACCGGTGTCGCGCTCTTTCACCTGGGAAGGCGAGGCGATGCAGCCGCGGCGCTCGAAAAAATGGTGAAGCAGTATCCCCTGGACCACCGGGTCCCTGAAGCCTTGTACTGGACGGGCAGGTCCTACGGCAGACTGAACGAACGCGAGAAAGGGATCGCGACGTTGCACAAGATCGTGAACGCCCATCCCCGGAGTGAATGGGCCGATGATGCCCTTTTCATGATCGGCAATATTTATCGCGATGCGAGCGACACGAGAAAAGCTCTTGCTGTTTACAGTCGCCTGGCAACGGAATATCCCGAAAGCAAGTTCGCCGACAGCGCTCTCTGGTGGAATGCCTGGACATATTACAACGCAGGAGAATACGCCAAAGTTGAAACCGCCCTTCAGGAGCTTATCAATCGCTATCCCCGTTCATTCCTG
>MHEA01000064.1:4568-8661 GCA_001805085.1 Nitrospirae bacterium GWC2_57_9 | reverse complement strand
TACCTATTATGGCTACCGGGCCGCAGAACGGCTGTCCGCGAGCCCGAACCTGAAGGAACCGATACCGGTGCCGGATGCCGTGGTCGATGTTATTCCGGCTGCCTGCGAGGAAGAAGAATGCCTGGACGGTTCCCCTTCCCCCCTCGAGACCGAGGACGGCCCCCCTGTCTGGACCGACGAGACCCGGCAACTGCTTGCCGCGGAACCGTCGTTCAAAAAAACGCTCGAACTCATGCATCTGGATATGAAAAAGGAGGCAGCCGCCGAGCTGTGGCACCTTCAGGGAAAAGTGCCGCGGAGGCGGGGAGCGCTGATCGGGCTCTCCAAGGCATTCTTCGAACTCGGTGATTACTACCGTTCGTTGATCCTGGTGCTCAGGAACTATGAACGATACCTTGACGGCGAGGTCCGGGAAACCCCAGCGGACCTCTGGCTGCTGGCCTACCCCCAGGGCTACTGGGACAGCATTGTGGCCTATTCGCGCAAATACGGTCAGGACCCTTACCTGGTCGCGGCTATTATCCGCCAGGAGAGCCAGTTCCATCCCGAAGCAATGTCGCCGGCAGGAGCGCGAGGCGTCATGCAGGTCATGCCGGCCACGGGCGAGTGGATAGCGCAGAACATCCGGCTGCAGGGATTCGACCGCACAAAACTCTTCGAGTCGGATATGGCGATCAATCTCGGTACCTGGTACATCGCTCATTTGATGAAGCGGTTCAAGGGGGACCCGCTTCTGGTGGCCGCAGCCTACAACGCCGGACCCGAGGCGGTTGCGGCCTGGATCAGCAGGAGCGGCGGAATCCTGGAGCGCGACGAGTTCGTAGAAGCGATCCCGTTCTCGGAGACCCGGGGGTACGTAAAAAAGGTGCTCCGAAACTATTTCGAGTATCAACGCATTTACGACAGGACCGACCAGGGGATAGCGGGAAGCACAAGCTCAGGAACAGGACGGGCGGTAAATACCGCGATCGTCGGCGACCGCAAGGAAGCGGCGCCTTGAAGCCGGTTCTTGACGCGGTGCAGGGGATGCCGCTCCATGACGATATTTTGTTATACTATAATAGCCGTGCCGGCAGAGGTTGATAAGAGCCGGGGGAGCGCAGATGAAGGATCTGGATGCCGGGTTTGCAGAGGTTGAACGGCGGGTCAAAACCCTGATCGCGGAAAATGCCCGCCTCAGGAAGCAGGTGGCCGAGCTCGAAAGGGAGCTTGCCTTTGCGCAGACCGCCTCGGGAGAACTGCGGAATTTTCAGGGGATCCGGATGCAGATCCGGGAGAAGATCGAGATAGTCCTCCAGTCCCTGGAGGCACTCGGGGAGAAGGGAACGGCCGACAGGGCGGATGTGCATGCCTCGACAGCTCATGAAAGATGAAAGCATCTTTTACAAATCACTGCTCGATAACCTTTATGACGGCGTATACTTCGTTGACCGGGACAGGCGGATAACGTACTGGAACAAGGGTGCCGAACGCATTACCGGGTATGCCGCGGCGGAGGTCCTGGGCAAACACTGCTTCGACAACATCCTGATGCATACGGATCGGGAGGGGAAAAGCCTCTGCCGGGGTGTCTGCCCGCTGGCCGGCTGCATCAACGACAGGAGGGAACGGAGCGCCGACATCTATCTGAAGCACAAGGACGGACACCGCGTACGGGTGAATGTTCGCGTTGCCACCATGCTTGACGACAAGGGAGCGGTCGTCGGCGGGATCGAGATTTTTACCGAGAACATGCCCGCGGCCGCGGCGATTGAACGGCTCGCGGAGCTCGAGCGGATAGCGTACATTGATTCCCTTACCGGTCTTCCCAACCGGCGGTACGCCGAGATCACCCTGCATGCGCGGATGGATGAGCTGCAGCGGTATGGCTGGCTCTTCGGCGTCATCTTTATTGATATCGACAACTTCAAGTCCGTGAATGACCGGTATGGTCATCAGTGCGGCGACGAAGTTCTGAAAACGGTCGCAAAAACGCTGCAGAACAGCGTCCGGTCCTTTGATGTCATCAGCCGGTGGGGCGGGGAGGAGTACCTGGCGGTCATCGCCAACGTGGAAGGAGATGAACTGGTCGCGACGGCCAACCGCTGCCGTGCGCTCGTGGAAGGCTCCTTCATTCCTGCCGTCCCGTCCCTGCGGGTGACCATATCGCTCGGAGCAACGCTTGCATCCCGGGCCGACTCGGTCGACGCGATCGTGACGCGGGCCGACCGATTTATGTATGAGAGCAAGAAAGCGGGCCGCAACCGCGTAACCGCGGACCAATTGCGCGGCCGGCAAGTCGACGATCATCGATAACGCGGAAGCGCTCCTCGCGAGGCCCGTTTATCGAGCGCTTCCGAATTCTTCCAAGCAACCATATGGACATCATAACCGCACAGGGACTGATCAAGGATTACAACGGCTTCCGGGCGGTCAGCGGCATCGATTTCGCGATCAGCCGGGGAGAATGCTTCGGTTTCCTCGGCCCCAACGGCGCCGGA
The DNA here is from genome assembly GCA_001805085.1 of Nitrospirae bacterium GWC2_57_9. GTDB lineage: Bacteria > Nitrospirota > UBA9217 > UBA9217 > UBA9217 > MHEA01. Next base: position 6,181 of record MHEA01000064.1, on the reverse strand, counting down.
AAGACCACGGTCATGCGCATCATTTCCTGCTTCATGCCGCCCACGGGAGGCAGCGTTTCCGTGTTCGGCAGGGACGTGGTCCGCGATCCGAGCGGGATCAAGGCCTCTATCGGCATCATGCCGCAGGACAACAACCTGGACCCGGACCTGAACGTCACGGAAAACCTCCTGGTCTACGCCCGTTATTTCGATATCCGCAACAAGGATGCCCGCCGTCTTGCGCCGGTCTTGCTCGAATTCGTCGAGCTCCAGGACAAGGCGACCGCAAAGATCGACCAGCTTTCGGGGGGGATGAAGCACCGGCTCCTGCTTGCCCGCGCCCTCGTGAACAACCCCGAGATCCTGATCCTTGACGAACCGACGACAGGCCTGGACCCCCACAGCAGGCGGGCGGTCTGGGAAAAGCTGAAGCACCTCAAGTCCCGGAAAACCACGCTGCTGCTGACCACGCACTACATGGAGGAGGCGGAACGGCTGTGCGACCGGGTAGCCATCATGGATTCCGGCAGGATAGTCGCGGTCGACACGCCGGCGAACCTTACCGCGCGGCACGGCGGCAACCTCGAGGACGTCTATCTCAAACTGACCGGGAGGAGCCTTGCAGATTAAGCGGATGTTCAGGGTGTGGCAGCGGCACTGGACCGTTTATACCAAGCTGTATAAGACCAGCTTCGCCCTTAATTTCGCCGAACCGGCGCTCTATCTCGTGGCCATGGGCTTCGGGCTCGGCGCCTTTGTCCAGGATATCCACGGCGTGCCCTACGTCAAGTTCATCGCGCCCGGCATCATTGCCTCGTCGTCGATGTTCGCCGCCGTCTACGAGTGTACCTACGGCACCTACATCCGCATGACCTTCCAGAAGACTTTCGATGCGATCCTCGCCACGCCGGTGAACCTCGACGACCTGGTCGCGGGCGAATTGGCCTGGGGCGCGACCAAGAGCGTCATTTTCGGCATCACGATCATGATCGTGGTCGCCCTGTTCGGCCTGGTGGACTCCCCGCTGATCGTGCTCGCCATCCCGTTCATCTTTCTCTGCGGCCTGATCTTTGCCCAGCTTTCCGTCATGTTTGCGGCAATCGTGCCCGGCATCGATTCGTTCAGTTATTTTTACACCCTGTTCATGACCCCGCTGTTCCTGTTCTCGGGCATATTCTTTCCGCTCGATTCGATGCCCCGCGCGGTATCGCAGCTGGCCCTGTTCACGCCGCTCTATCACCTGGTTGCCATCTGCCGCGCTTTCTCGTCCGGCAGCCTCAACGGCGCGGCCTGGAGCATGGTCTGGATCATGGTCGTCGTGGTTCTTCTTGCGCCGTTTCCGTTCAGGCTCATGAGGAGGAGGATCATTGTCTGACGCCGTCCGAACGACTGCCGGCGCCGGAGAAAAACTTCTTTCGAGCGGAGATATAATCCAATCATGAAGATCGAAGCGAATTTCCAACCATCGACCCCGGCGCCCGGGCCCGGCTACACCGGTTTTTCCGAGAAACTGCGGAACGCGGGCAAGCATCCGCTTGCCTCCCGGACCGTCAAGGTGCTCCAGGTCAACGTCGGGTACCGCTGCAACATGACCTGCGCTCATTGTCACGTGTCGGCCGGACCTCGCCGCGAAG
>MHEA01000064.1:2560-4528 GCA_001805085.1 Nitrospirae bacterium GWC2_57_9 | reverse complement strand
GGACATCACCGGCGGCGCACCCGAACTGAACCCCCGGCTCCGGCATCTGGTGCGTGAAGCGAGAGGAGCCGGGAAAGGGGTGATCGTCCGCACGAACCTTACGATCCTGACGGAACCCGGCATGACGGATCTGCCGGAATTCTACCGGCAGCACGAGGCGGAATTGATCGCCTCATTGCCGTGCTACCTCGAGCGGAATGTCGAGACCACCCGCGGCAGGGGTGTTTACGCAAGAAGCATCGAAGCTCTGCAAACGCTGAATGCGCTCGGGTACGGAAGGGAGGGCAGCGGCTCGGTGCCGCTCAGCCTGGGCTACAACCCGGCCGGCGCTTTTCTCCCGCCCGATCAGAGTATGCTTGAGGCCGATTACAAAAGGGAATTGCTGGCACGCTTCGGGATCTCCTTTACCCGCCTCTACGCATTCACGAATATGCCCATCGGCAGATTCCGCGATTCCCTGGCGCGCAGCGGGGAACTCGAACGGTACCAGGGGCTGCTTGCCAATGCCTTCAATCCTTCGACCCTCGACAGGCTCATGTGCAGGGATATCCTGAGCGTAGGCTGGGACGGAAAGCTCTACGACTGCGATTTCAACCAGGCCGTCGGGCTTGCGGCGGGGCCGGGAGGGCATAGCCGCATCAACGATTTCGACTACGATGCTCTTTCCCGACGGCTGATCAACGTGGACGATCACTGCTACGGGTGCACCGCCGGTCAGGGATCTTCCTGAGTGGGCGCGGCAACGAGCGGGCCGGGAGCCCGCTGAAGAAGCAACTAAGAATGAGCAATGAGGAATGAGCACGGCGGTCGGCCCCTCACCGCATTCTGCGGTACTGCTGCGCAGAGAGATCTCCGTCGATTTCGGCAAAGCCATGGAGCGCATGCGCAGGCTCCGGGCGGAAATCAGCGTTCATGATTCCGTTGAACGCTTCAGCAATGAGCTTGGCGTCGATGTCTTTCTCGGATCTGCAAGGTTTTCAGGTCGGGACTCCATCGAGGTCGTCGGTAAGAGGCTCCGGTTCAGAAAGGCTGCGGTCTGCACGTGCCCACGTGCGGCTGTCCCTCCGATACCCGGTCTCCCGGAAGCCGGATATCTTACCAATGAGAATGTATTCGCTTTGACCGAGTTGCCACCATCCATCCCTATCCGACCCAGGCGGAAGCGATCAGGAAGCTGGCGGACCGCTACAACAGACCCGGCTTACGCCCTTGATCCGGCGAATAATGGCGGCTTGGTTCACCTGGACAAGACATTGACCTGCAGCAAAGACATGAACCACAGAGCCTGAGCGGCTCCGTCAGCCGGGAAAGAGCAGGCTATGACGGGTCTGCCGAGCGGAGAACGACCAGCCGACAATCAGTGGCAGAACATCGCAGTGAACTGCAGTTCCTTCGCTCTGCCGGTCTCTTCGCTGTTCCCGCGCAGCAAGATCAATTTCCCCTTTTCCCTTTCTTGACATCCTACCCATCCGCGTTATGCTTATAGCAATATCCTCAAAAAAACGCGTCTATTGATCCTGCTCCATTACTGCACGAGCTCTCAATACTTCTCTGTGCCGAATTCCCGGGGGGGGCATCCGTGAAATTTCTGTTGCACGCAGCCGTTATCGTCATTGGCATCCTATCCGTTCCCGCAGCGTTTGCCGCCGGCCTTTATGGAAGCAAACATGACATGACCGCCATCCCGACGCAGGTGGGAGCTACCCCGGGATCGTCGAGTATTTGCGTGTACTGCCATACTCCCCACACGCTGCTTGTTGACGATATTGCGCCTGTCTGGAACAAACCGCCGGTCTCATCGTACTACGTGCCCTATTCATCAAGTACCATCGACGGCTCTGTTTCTCCCACCATGGGCGCCACGACCTCGCTCTGCCTCGGCTGCCATGACGGCAGTATCGCGGTGAATGTCATGGTCAATCCGCCGCTGAGCGGCGGTTATGTTACGGGATTCTCGGCAGCTCCCCC
>MHEA01000064.1:1414-2440 GCA_001805085.1 Nitrospirae bacterium GWC2_57_9 | reverse complement strand
ACCGCCGGTAACGTTCCCCCTCTACGGTGTTCTCTCGAATAAGGTTGAATGCACTACGTGCCACAACGTGCATGATAATCTCTATCAACCGTTCCTGCGGGCAAGCAACGACGGAAGCACCTTGTGCAGAGCATGCCACAACAGATAGGGCCCTTCTTCCACTCTTGCCGGGCAACGGGTCATTGACTTCACTTGGGACACGCCCGGATTCCTCTCTATTCCTGCGAGGTTCTCACAACGTCTGTTTCCGATGAATACGAACGACCCCGATCCTTTCATATCCTCTTCGTGCCGGGACCGCTGTCGCAAGAGACCGGTACGCGGGATGGTTGCCGTTCTCCTGGTCATCCTTGGCCTGACTGCCTGCACCAGGAACCTTGCCCGGGAGGACCTGCCGTACCCCTTGACCAACGAGACCTTTGGGGAGGAGGTAAAGGTGGTGACCGTGCCCCTCCCGGTGATCGCGTCATCTCCCAATGAAGGGATCACGCAAGGCGCCTTGGCCGCTTTCCTGCTCCATAACAAAAAGGACGAGGTCAGTACCCTGATCGCGCCGCAGCTAAATTACAATGAAAACTTCGGGGTTACGGGTACGCTCTACGGGGCCCTGTATCCGGCTTCTGACCGCACCTGGGAAATGAACCTTTCCCGTTCCTCTGAAGTGAATGAGGATTATGAGGTCAGGTTCATCGATCGGCATTTTGCCGCTGACACGGATGTGAATTTCTTTCTCTATGCCTTTACCGACGGCTCGGCCCGGTTCTTCGGGTTCCAGTCCACCAGCCTGAAAGAAAATGAGACCAACTACGGAGATCAGGAGCGGGGGCTTACCCTTTCAGCAGGATACCGTCTTACCGGCGCCCTGCAGCTCCTTTTCGGCGAACGCATCAGGAAGGTTGAGATCACACGGGGAGCGGTAAAGGAAATAGTCTTCATCGACGACCGCTTCACGTCCGCGGAGATCCCCGGCATAGACGGGTTCTTTACTCACGCGCAGAGGATCGGCCTTCTGTTCAGTACGCTTGA
>MHEA01000064.1:903-1402 GCA_001805085.1 Nitrospirae bacterium GWC2_57_9 | reverse complement strand
CCCTGCGCGCGGACAGTATGCCAGGATCTCCGCCGAATTCAGCTCGGAAGCCCTCGGCAGCGGCGAGAATTTTCGGCATTACGACATAGAGGCCAAAGGCTATTTCCCGACGGACGACGAGGCGCGCTATATCACCGTGGTCCGGGGGGCATATAACCAGACCCTGGGCAGCAACGTCCCTTTCCTGGAGCGCAGCATACTGGGCGGGGAAACGACCTTGCGGGGGTACGGACGGAATCGGTTCATCGATGCCAGCTTTCTTCTTTTCAATATCGAGGAACGGATCAGGCTGTTCCGGTGGCGGGTGTTCAATGTGAATGCGGACTGGGAGCTTGCTCCCTTCATTGACATCGGCACCGTTGTCGAATCCATCCTCAATACCCGGTCGAAGAACCTTCAGTTCAACCCCGGCATCGGTTTTCGCGCCATCGTCAGACCCAATATCGTGGGCAGGGTGGATGCGGGGTTCGGAAGCGAAGGGGTAGCGATTTTCGTGGGA
>MHEA01000064.1:0-873 GCA_001805085.1 Nitrospirae bacterium GWC2_57_9 | reverse complement strand
AAAGATCAGGGAAAAGCGGGATGCGGATTATTGCAGAACCAACCTGCGTCGGCTATAATACCGTCATGGAGATCAGGGACACCTACGAAGTGATCATCGTGGGAGGCGGCGCGGCCGGGCTCGTGGCCGGGCTGTACTGCCAACGGGCTGCGCTCAAAACCGTGCTGTTCGAAAAGGGGCTGATCGGCGGGCAGATAGCGATCTCCAAGGAAGTCGAGAACTATCCCGGCGTCAAGGACATCACCGGGTTAGAACTGGCGGAGAAACTGGTGGAGCACACGAAGGCTTTCGGCCTGAACATCGTTCAGGAGGAAGTGGCGTCGCTGACACCGGGCACGGATGTGCACACGGTCCGGCTTGCGAACGGCCAGACATATCAGACGACAGCCCTGATCCTCGCCTCCGGCGGCTCGGCGCGCAAGCTCAATGTGCCGGGCGAAGCTGAATATTTGGGACGCGGAGTGTCGTACTGCGCCACCTGCGACGGGCTCTTCTTCCGGGGTAAGACCGTGCTCGTGGTTGGCGGAGGAGACGCCGCGGTAGAGGAGGCGCTCTTTCTATCGCGGATCGCGGGCAAGGTGTATCTCGCGCACCGTAGGAGTCCGCTCCGCGCAGGAGGGCTGCTCCAGAACCGGCTCGCGGCAGAGCCCGCAATCGAGCTCGTGAAGAACACCCTGGTGACTGCGATCTGGGGAGACGGGAACGTTGTTACCGCCGTCTCGACAGAGAGCAGCGACACCGGGAAAAAAGGGGAGCTCGCCGTGGATGGTATCTTCATATATATCGGGTACACGCCCAACACTGCATTGCTCCCTCCCGAGGTGCGAAAGAACGAACAGGGATTCGTGATAACGGACGAGAAGTGCGAGACGA
>MHEA01000063.1:142-7054 GCA_001805085.1 Nitrospirae bacterium GWC2_57_9 | reverse complement strand
GATGCGCTTTGCCTTGATTGAATCGATGAGAAAGCCCAGCCTGACAAAGAGTCCTTCAAGATCGTATTCCCCCGTGACCTCGATCTCGCTCCGTTCGATACGCACGTGGTCCAGGACCAGCTTCTTTTGCGCAACCAAATCGTTCAGATCGAATCCCAGGGATTTGACGTTCCTGGCCAGCTCTTCCGGCGTCTCCTCGAAAGCCACGAACACGCCGGGTTCATTGAAATCCGTCGCTCCCTTGACAAGGAATTCCATGGCGAACAGGGTCTTGCCGCTTCCCGGCCCGCCGCAGACAAGGCTCGGCCTGCCCTTGGGCAGACCGCCTTCCGTGACCTCGTCGAACCCTGAAATGCCCGTGCGGCTCTTGGGGAGCAACGGTGCCTGCGTATCGAGCGTAACTGCTGATCTTCTTGGCATGTTTACCCCTAGAAAAAATTCAAATTACAAATAAATCTCAAAAATCAAGAAACCCCGATGTTCAAACCGTTTCGAATTTCCGGATTTGGTGCTTATTTGAGGCTTGGTGCTTGTTATTTGATAGTTGTCATTTCCCAGCCTTCGACGGGAGTTTCACGATACTGAACCAGAAACTCTCGATGTTCTTCACCACCTCGAAGAACTGTCTCACGCCGACCGGCTTGGTCACGTAGCAGTTGGCGTGGAGGCTGTAGGTCTTGTCGATATCCTCTTCCGATCCCGACGTGGTTACGATCACGATGGGAATTTTCTTCAACTCGGGATCGTTCTTCACTTCCGCCAGCACCTCCCGCCCGTCCTTCCTGGGCAGATTCAGGTCGAGCATGATCAGGTCGGGGCGAACGGCATCCTTGAACTTTCCCCTCTTTTTCAAAAAATCCATGGCCTCATCCCCGTTGTTCGCGATATAGAGGTTGTTGGACAGTTTCCCCTCCCGGAGCGCTTCCTCCATCAGGAGCACATCTCCCGGGTTGTCCTCGACCATCAGTATCTCAACGGGACTGCCGTTTTCTTTCGCTTCCATGACGAACCTCATCTATCAGGCATCGAAAAATAGAAGGTCGAACCCTCTTCCGGATTCGACTCCACCCAGATCCGGCCCCCGTGCCGTTCGACGATCCTTCTGCAGATCGCGAGCCCGATCCCGGTGCCGGAATATTCCTCCCTGGTGTGCAGGCGCTGAAAGATCACGAAAATGCGGTCGAAGAACCGCGGCTCGATCCCGATCCCGTTGTCGTGCACTCCGAAGACCCATGCGTTCCCGCCGCGCTCGGCCGAAATATGGATCTCCGGGGCCACGTCCGGCTTATGAAATTTTACGGCGTTGGCGATCAGGTTCTGCATGAGCAGCACCAATTGCGTATCATCGCCGATGACCGCGGGCAGTGCAGCCGTCGTTATCCGGGCCCCGCTTTCTTTGACGGCTCTCCGCAGATTGGCGACAGCCCGCTCGTATACCGTCCGCATATCGGTGCGCTCGAACGGCTTGCCCCGCGTTCCTACCCGGGAATAAGCCAGCAGGTCGTTGATCAGCTCCGACATGCGGTTCGCTCCCTCGACCGCGTAGCCTATATAACGGTCTGCGGTCGCGTCGATCTTTCCTTTGTACTTGAGGGACAGCAGTTCGACATAGCTCGCGACCGTGCGAAGCGGCTCCTGGAGATCGTGAGAGGCAACATAGGCGAACTGCTGCAGTTCGCTGTTCGAGCGTTTCAGTTCCTCGATCAGCCGTTCCCGTTCCTGTTCGGCCCGTTTGCGGTCAGTAATGTCGCTCGCCGCCCCGAACCATTCCACGATCTCACCGGCGGCATTCCGCACCGGCACCGCCCGGGAAAAGGTCCATCCCAACGTGCCGTCTACGCGGCGGACCCGGTGTTCCAGTTCGAAAACGGTACCGTTTCGCACTGCCTCGCCAATGGCCTCGAGCACCCGTTTCTGATCGTCCGGATGGATGTACTCCTGCAGCCAATTGGGGTTCGGCTTCTCCGTGTCTGCAATGAAGCTCCCGCCCTGAAGCTGCCGCATTGCGCTCCAGTCCGGGCTCATGCGATAAAGTACTTGTGAACTGGCGCTGATCAAGGCGCGATACCGCCCCTCGCTCTCCCGCAGCGCCTCTTCAGTCCGCTTGCGCTCGGTGATATCGATGATCACGCCCAGCCCGGCCCTCCGTCCGTTATACATGATCTCGGTATAACGCACGTCTGCATCGAACACCTCGCCGCTCTTTTTTCGATGCTTTGTCTGGACCTGTCCCTCGAACCGTTCACCCCGCGCGGCGCACGTCTTCACCCATTGCACGAATCTCTCGAACTCGCCCGGTGTCCTGATCTCCGCGAGCGACAGGGCGCCGAACTCCTGACGGCTGTACCCGTAATGGTTCACTGCCGCGTCGTTCACTTCCAGCACGCGAAACGCCTCCAGGTCGATCACCCACTTCGGGAAGGGGCTCTTATCGAACAGCAGCCGGTACCGCTCCTCGCTCAACCGCAGCGCCTCCTCCAGGCGCTTGCGGTCGCTGATATCGCGGACGGCCGCCAGGATCACGGCCTGCCCCCTCATCTCGAAGCGGTTCAGGAAGACCTCCACGTCAAAGGTAGTGCCGTCGGCCGGCCGTTTCGCTTTCCATTCGAAGAGCTGCTTTTCCCCGGCCATCACTTTTGCCCAGATCTTCGGCAGTTGCCCAAGCGGGTTTGCGGTACTGGAGATATCGGCAATGGTCAGCTTTCGCAGCTGCTCTCTGCCTACCCGGTACATGGCAAGGAACTGCTCGTTCATGTCCAGGATGGAACCGTCGGGAGCATGCAGCAATATCCCTTCGTAGACGCTGTCGAACACCGTCCGGAACAATTCCTCCGTCTGTCGCGTGTCCGGCCCCGCACGTCCTCGTTCTGAAATATCCTGCGTAGTGCACAGGAGCTGTACCGCCTCCCCCCTCTGGTTGAAAAAGGCCCGGCCGCTCAGCGCGATCAGGCGCTCCTTTCCGTCCTCGATCCCCGCGGTCCGGAACTCCGCGCTGAACCCGCCCTCCTGCTCGCGCCGGAATGCGCCATCGAGCAGCGCGGTGATGCGGGTCCGGTCCTCGGGATGGAGACCAACCAGGAAGAGGTTGTAATTCACCGGGGCGTCCGCGGAGAGGCCGAACTGCTCCCTGGCTCTTGCGCTCCAGCGCATCTCCCCGCTCAGCGGATAAAATTCGAATACGCCGAGCCCCGCGCTCTCGATCACGGTCCTCAACTCGTCGTTGCCGGTCGTCACGGGCGCATTGTTTTTATCCACGTCGGACCGTCTACGGAAGGAGCGGGGCCGGTCACTTATGTTTTGCCTGTGATCCATAGAAAACACCGCTGCCGGAAAAGCGGGAGCCCCATGGCCTTTGCAGGCTTTTCAGCTGCACTGCTTAAGGGGAACGGGATTGCGCTCACTGTTTCTCGGCAGGCCGCACCGGTTCCTGAGAGGAGGACCGCTCCCTGAACTGCTGCAATTCCCTGTTCGCCTGCTCCAGTTCGCGCACCGTGTTCCTCAGCTCTTCATCGGCGCGCTTGTGTTCCGTAACATCCTGCGTGGTGCCGATGAGGCGGACCGCCTCGCCCGCTTCGTTGAAAAAAGCCTGTCCGTGCGCGGCGATCCATCGTTCTTTTCCGTCCTCAATGCCGATCGTCCGGTATTCCATTGCGAATTTTCCGCCGTTCTCCCGCTGCAGTGCGCTTTGAACGAAGTGGTCCACCCGGTCGCGGTCATTGGGATGCAGCCCGACAAGGAAGACGTTGTAGTTCACATGGGCATCGGGGGAGAGGCCGAAATGTTCCTTGGCCCTGTGGGACCAGTGGAGTTCACCGGTAAGAGGATAATAATCGAATATGCCGAGCGCCGTCGCTTCGATCGCAAGGCGAAACTCTGCAGCATCCGACAATGCCCCGACGCTGTTCCTGTCCGTGTCGGTCCGCCTCCGATAATTCCTTCCAAATGCATCTTGTTTCAGGCTTTCTTTTTTCATTTTTTTCACTCCTATGACAATTATAAACCCTTGCTCTCGTGATCAAATACGCATTCACCGTGCATGCCGAGAAAGAGGAGATAAGTAGCAACGGATTTCAACAAGGAAGCGGATGAACTGAAACTTAGGTTTAAGTGAGAGGGGTCAACGGAACGGCCAGTTGGGAAGGGACCTCGTGAGTACGGGCATCGGGGAAAAACCGGACGGATGCGGGAAGAACGACGGAAACTTGACTCCGGCGAACAGCAGCGAGCTACGGCATTGTCTGAAAATATTGCAGGATGTTGTATTCGCGAATGATTATGGAGTCAAGCCCTGCTGCCGGATCCGATCTTGAGGGCCTCAACGAATTCCTTTGGTTGTTCCAGTTGCGGCATATGACCGGCGCCGTTCAGGGGTACCAGCTTCGGCGCAGAAGGCCACGTTCGAACGAGCCCGGCCTGCTTCATGCTCGTAAGCCGGTCACCGGTCCCCCAGATGAACGCAACCGGGACCGCGGGCGTTCTTTGGGGCGCCGTCTGGTTCATAAAGGTATTGAAGACGGTCCGGGCCTGGCTTTCTTCATTCCGTCGTATGCGCTCGAAGATTCCCGGCGGCAGTTTCTCCGGATCGGGAAAGGCTTTCGCAAAAGCCTTGTCCGAATAGGTCATTTTGCGCATGAGGCTGCGGATTTTTTTCTCCGCGTAGCGCAGGCGCAAGAGCTTCCTCATGAAACCCGGAAGCGCGGGAAGGAAGCCGCCGTTCACGAGCACCAGGTTCTGGGTGCGGTCCGGAAAAGAGGTTGCGAACTCGATGGCTACGGCCGCGCCGAAGGAGTTACCTGCCACGATCGCCCGGTCCACGTTCCGGCTGTCCAGGAGTTCCCTCAGAAGGCGGGCATTGGCGGCAAGGGACGGCGCAACCAGCGGGTCCGATGCGCCGAACCCCGGCAGGTCCGGAGCGATCACCGTGAAGGACCGCGCCAGTTCGTTCCAGACGGGCTGCCAGCTCATCTCCGCGTCACCCCAGGCGGAATGGAGCAGCAGGAGCGCGGGGCCCACCCCTCCGGTCCAGATCGTTACCTTCCGCCCGGACAGCATCAGGACGGCACGCTCTATAGTTGCTCCGTTCCTCTGTATCACGCCTCCTCCCGCGGTTCGAGGGTCTTCTCCATCTGATAATCGTCCATCACAAAGCCGCTCCCAATGTCCTGCACAACTTCCTTCGCCCGTTTAAAACCCATGCGTTCGTAAGCGGCGATGGCCTTCCGATTGTTCTTGTTCACGGTCAGCACGATCTTCCGCGATCCCCTTGCCCGGGCCAGTGATTCGATGAACTCGATCGCCCTCCTCCCGTGCCCTTTCAGGCGCAGCGATGAAGCGACATAGATCTTGCTCAGAAACAGTTCCTCGCCCTTCGGCTGGACAGCGAGATAGCCGATCGGTCCCCCGGTGTCTTGCATAAGAAAATAGAGAACGCCGGACCGAATCTGGGCGGCGATAGCCTGTCTCGACTGAAACCGGTCGAGCATATACGCCACCTGGCCGCTGCCGATGATTGGGGTGTAGTGCTCGGTCCAGATCTCCCGCGCAAGTGCTTCCACCATCTCTATGTGGGCTTCCGTTGAAACTGCGAGAAAGGTCATTCTGTCTGCCCGAGATATGGGTTTTCAAAAATGTACTAAAGGTATGTGGATATGTCCAGAAAAAAAGGCGTGCTTAGCGCTGTCAACACCTATTTGAAAATGCTCTGAGTTGATAAAAATGGATGTTCAAAAGAGAGATAAAGAAATACGCCGTATTCTCCATGAGACGCACCAATACCGATCGGAAATGCTAAGCCGGGCACAATTTGCAGCCCGGACTTATAATTGATCGCGCCTCGTACACCGGGATTGATAAAGAAGCTCTCCTCCCTGCTCCTTGAACTATCAGGGTTCACAATCTGCGTCGAAGTCCATACGGCTTCGGTCATCACATTGAAAGTCTCGGAAGCAAGCAGAATAAGACTGGCACCTGCATTATACCCTGCGATGTCTGCCTCTACGCCTGTCGATGCTTTCGCAGCCGGTGTGAACGTCATACCCGCATTCCAGTGGGTGACCCAGCGGTCGCCGAATTCAATGCTTACCGGGAGGTTCACCTGATACCCGACAGCATCGGTTCCCATCCCCATCCTTATAATCTCCGGTCGGAAATATCACCTCTTCCGCAAAAGCCTGATCCGAATAAAACAACAAGAGAAGTTACCAGAAAGACATTCAGCATTCTCGCCATATAAACTTCCCAAGATTTATTATCTTTTCGGAATGCCTGATTATAGCTTAAATTATGATTTGTTGCCGTTCAAATATATCTCATAACGAGAGAAACCTTTCAGAAATGTCGGGATTCTAGTCGGCATGGTCTTGTATCGATAAACCGGCTTATATTCTATAACTGTCGTTTCTCCATTTTGAACTGTTATATCCGCTTCTATGAAGTAATTATCTGCAGGCAGCCCGAAAAACACTTTATGAGACCCGGCGGCGAGCCGTATCTTCTTCTCCAGAATATACTTCATTCCTTCTCTCGCCTCAGGATCACGGCTTGTCTTGCCGTCCTTGTCATATGCAGGTTTGCTGTCCCTGACGCCCGGGACGCTCCAGAGTGCTGCTTGACCGTCGATGTTGACGAGAAACGGATAAGACTCTTTCCCATGAACCGATTCTTTTGACTCACCGATATAGTAACCACCGAGATGGGTCTTGATATTTCCCCTGATGACGACATCGCCGTATCCAGTCGGTATCGGGTCTCCACCTGTAACTTCCTTAAAAACATCTGTCCGCTCAGTTCGAGACTCGATGGTCATCTTTTTTGCAGTCGCGCTGCAGCCGATCACGACGATTCCGAACACTGCCGCCACAACTAATCTCATCAGCTTATCCATTTTGATCCTCCTTAAAAGAGTCAGTTCAA
>MHEA01000063.1:0-119 GCA_001805085.1 Nitrospirae bacterium GWC2_57_9 | reverse complement strand
GTACAATACGGGGAGAACTAGGAGCGTCATCAGCGTCGAGGTTACCAGCCCGCCAATCATGACCGCTGCCAAAGGCTTCTGAATTTCCGAGCCGGGGCCTGTTGCGAAAAGCATAGGCG
>MHEA01000062.1:7103-8402 GCA_001805085.1 Nitrospirae bacterium GWC2_57_9 | reverse complement strand
ACCCGAAGTCATACGAATCATCCTCCGGGACGGTCACACCTTCAAGGTGAGGCCTATCAGCCCCGAGGATAAGGACAAGCTGCGCAACTTGTTCTACCGGCTGAGCCCGCAGACCCGTTATCTCCGGTTCGGGCACGTAAAGGAACATATCAGCGACCAGGAGCTGAATTACTACACCGATGTGCATGCACCTGAAAGTTATGCATTTCTCGGCCTGACGGGCGAAGGCGGGGAGGAGGAGATCCGGGCAGTGGGACGATGGTTTTTGTCTCCCGACCGGACCACGGCCGAAATCGCCTTCGTGGTGGAGGACAATATCCAGGCACGGGGCATCGGAACGGCCTTGCTCGAAAAACTTGCCGAGACCGCCCTCAAGTTCCGCATCAAGAGGCTGATCGCCCACGTGCTGCCCGACAACATCCGGATGTTGCGGGTCTTTGAAGAAAGCGGCTTCTCCCTGACCAAGCGGATGCACGAGGGCTTCTTCGAGATCGTATTCGACCTCGAGCACCAGGAGGAGTTTTCGAAAAGGCAGGCCGTGCGAGAGCACCTCGCCCGCTCGCTCGGCATGCGCAGGATGATGTATCCCCGGACGATCGCCGTCGTGGGTGCTTCGCGCGATCCCGAGAGCGTGGGAGGGAAGGTGTTCCGCAACCTGCTGTACCACAACTTCGGGGGCGCCGTATTTCCCGTGAACCCGAAGGCGGCGGCCGTCAACGGAGTCTTGAGCTATCCGTCGGTCTCCGATATTCCCGGTGATGTGGACCTCGCCGTAATCGTGGTGCCGGCAAAGGGGGTCCTGGATGTGGTGGACGAATGCGGGAGAAAGGGTGTATGGAGCGTGGTGATCATCTCGGCGGGCTTTGCCGAAAGCGGCGCCGAGGGAAAAGAGCGTCAGCGCCTGCTCCGGGAAAAGGTGCTTTCCTACGGTATGCGGTGCGTGGGGCCGAACTGCCTGGGCATCATGAACACAGACCCCGCGGTGAACCTGAATGCTACCTTCGCCAACACCTGGCCGCCGCGGGGCAACCTGAGCATCGGTTCCCACAGCGGAGCCCTGGGCCTTTCCCTGCTGGATTACGTCAAGAGCAACAACCTCGGGATAGCGCATTTCGCGAGCATCGGAAACCGGATGGATGTGTCGTCGAACGACCTCCTGGAGTTCTGGGAGGATGATGTGAACACCTCGGTCATCCTGCTCTATTTGGAGACCTTCGGCAATACCCGAAGGTTCAGCCGGATCGCCCGCCGCATCTCCCGGAAAAAGCCGATTGTGGCGGTCAAGGCCGGCCGGAGCGA
>MHEA01000062.1:5032-7066 GCA_001805085.1 Nitrospirae bacterium GWC2_57_9 | reverse complement strand
ATCCGGGTGAATACGATCGAAGAGATGTTCAATGTCTCGAAGCTGCTGGCTGCGCAGCCGCTGCTGCAGGGGCCGAACATCGGCATCCTCACGAATGCCGGCGGGCCGGGCGTCCTGGCCGCTGATGCTGCCATCGGCTGGGGTTTGTCGGTGCCTGGCCTTTCCGCCGATACCCGGAATAAGCTCGCCGCTTTCCTGCCGAAGGAGGCGGCGCTTATAAACCCCGTCGACATCATCGCTTCGGCAAGCGGCAGCCAGTTCGAGCAGTCCCTTCGGGTCATGCTCGAGGATCCGTCGGTGGATGCCGTGCTGGTCATCAATATCCCGCTCCGGGAGCCCGAGGAGATAGCCTCGGCGATCAGGAGGGTCATGGGCGAATACAAGGGCCAAAAGCCGGTGCTCGCCTGTTTCATGATGTCCGGAGCTTCGGCTGTCGATCTCCGCTACGGCGACGGGCGGCTTCTTCCCGTTTACATGTTCCCGGAAGACGCCGTGCAGTCCCTGGCGCTTGCCTGGCCCTATGCGCGCTATCGGCAGCGGGAGGAAGGTCATATCGTGGAATTCCCGGACCTCGACGAGGATGCCGCAAGGCGGTATCTGCGGTCGCACGGCGCGCTCACGAAGGAAGGCGGCTGGCTGGCGCCGGATGTTGCCATGGCGCTTCTTCGCAAGTACGGAATACCGGCCGCGGAAACGAAGACCGCATTCACGGCTGAGGAAGCCGCAGAGGCCGCGCAGGCAATCGGGTTCCCCGTTGCGATGAAGCTTCGATCGACGACGATCACGCACAAGAGCGACGTGGGCGGGATCGCGCTCGATCTGCAGAGCCGGGATGCGGTCGCGGAAACCTTCCGGGCCATCCAGGACCGGATGACTGCGGCAGGCCATGCCGGGGCGATGGAAGGCGTTATTCTGCAGCCCATGATGAAGGGCGGCCAGGAGGTGATCGTGGGCATGTCCCAGGACCCGGTGTTCGGACCGCTCCTGATGGTCGGCATCGGCGGCGTCCAGGTGGAGCTGATCAGGGATGTCGCCTTCTCCCTGCAGCCGCTTCAGGACAAGGACCCCGACTATATGCTGGCGCAGCTCAAAGGGCTTCCGCTGCTGACGGGATGGCGGGGCAGCGGCGCCAAGGACGTGCAATGCCTGAAGGAGGTGCTGCTCCGGTTTTCAGCGCTGGTGGATGATTTCAGCGAAATCGCGGAAATGGAGATCAATCCGTTGATGGTGTTCGAGAAAGGGTGCATGGTAGTGGATGCGAGGATACGGCTGAAGAGCGGATTGGTGTAGCAGCGGCAAGGATCGCCGTGACCTCCTCGATCCTCGCCTGGTTTTTAGAATCAGCTGGCGATTTAACCACGCTCTCCCCCTTCTTCTGTTATTGTGGTGCCGCGAAATGCGGCGACGCCCAGGGCGGATTACGGTGGCAAACAAATTTTGAAAATAACGGGTTGGATCTGCCTGCAGGCCGGGGAGTCTTAAAGACTTCCCTCTGCCTCGCAGCATAAAGTTGAAACACCATTCGCCTGTCAGGTTGACATTTCAAAATCGAAGGCGCGACAAGGGACCCCGGGCAAAGAGAGCCGTGTACTTTCGGGCCATCGCGCCTTCGATTTTGATCTGGCGACATCCGTTTCGCCGCAGCGCCGTTTTTTTAGGCTGTGGCAATTTTTCTGCCGAAGGCTATTGCCTTCTCCCGCAGGTCCCGGTCCTGTTTCAGGTCGTCAGAATACATCGAAGCATTAGGAACGAGCAGCGAGTCGAACCCGGCGCCGGAAAAACCGGCAATGGTTTTGAACGTCTCCTCGACGAGTTGCAGGCCCGGCTGGACCCCGCCGCCGGCGGTCGCGATCAGGGCTAGGGCAATATGTTCCAGCCGGTGGACATATCCGCCTGCATCGGAATTGAATTTGATCAGCGAATACATACGGTCCAGAAGCGTCTTCAACTGGGCGGTCGGTCCGAAAAAGTACGTCGGCGTGGCAAAAACAACAACGTCAGCCGACGGGATTCTGGCAAGCACGGGTTTTACTT
>MHEA01000062.1:0-5004 GCA_001805085.1 Nitrospirae bacterium GWC2_57_9 | reverse complement strand
CGATTTCTGGCACCCATACAGGCGATGCACCCGCTGAATTTACTTTTTAAGCCCGTCACATTGACCAGTTCCACCGTCGCTCCGGCTTCCTTCGCTCCGGCGGTAAACCATTCCACAACCGTGCTCGTATTGCCGTTTTTCCTGGGGCTGCCGTTCAAAACCATGATTTTTTTTGCCATCGTTGCTCTCCTTGGAAGGTTATATACAATTGGACGTCGATTTGTTCCCTCTGCTTTCCTGTACTCAACAATACGTGAAATAATGCACTTCGCCTCCTTTCGCATACACAAGTCAATAAAACCGACCGGTCGGTTTAGTTTGAGCACAAAAAAATATTACTTCTTCAAACCGATCACGACCCGGAGCGCGGTCAGGCAGTCCTTCAAGGGCTTCTCGTCTTTTTCCAGGCGCGACAGCATGATTCCGCCTTCAAGCGACATAATAATGTGCCGAGCCAGAACGTCAGCCGGGATGTCAACCGTGACCTGGCCGGCTTGCTGCGCGGCCTTCACGACTTTACGTATTTTCCCCGTCCATTGGTCGAACAAGTCTCTCACGAATGCCGCAATACGTTTATCCTTGTTGCTCATCTCGACAGCAGTGTTGCCGAAGATGCAGCCGCAGTCAATGCCCTGGTTTCTCTGATAGTCCAGCACCTCTTTAAGGAAATTATCCAGCCGTTCGCCCGGTGTCTTTCCCGAGAGGGCGCCGTCCACCAGCAGAAGAAAATCCGCCTTGGCTTTTTCCAGGACTGCGGCCAGCAGGTCATCCTTGCCCTGGAAATGAAAATAGAGACAACCCTTCTGCAATCCCGTCGCATTGACCAGATCGCTCATACTCGTGGCCTCGAACCCGTTCTGTTGCATGAGACGGGTCGCTTCAGCGATGATCTTCTGCCGTGTGGCATCTCCCTTGGTCGCCATAATTTCCCATTCCGAAAAACAGACCGAACGGTCTGATTTTACCAGCAATCTATTTTAAATGTCAAATTTTTTTGATGCTCGCGCCTGTTTCCCCCGTCAGCACCTTGGCGTGGTCCCGGTTGCCCCAGCCTGTGGCGTGTCCGGCGAAAAGAAATCGGAAGCAGCCGGTTCAAAGCACTACGTATATATTGTTTAACCCAGCGGAAATACAGATAAGCGCGCAGGCTGTTGAAGAATAAAGGTCTTTGCTCCCGCAAGCCGGAGCTTCAGAGTCCTGCTGCTGCAAACAGGATGCTCCCTGTGATGGTTTAATCTCGCTCACGGCACGTCGCTCTCTTCCCAGCTGATCTGCCGCACGTCCGGCATCGCCGAAAGACGTTTGACGATGTCCGACCATGCCCGCGGTCCTTCATCCCGGTGATGGAGCCGCATCCGGTAGGTCACCTGCCTCGACGCAAGATCGCTGTGGTAATTGATGAACTGTACCGAGAGTGCCGGGTATTCAGCCAGGAGCGTTGTGATGCGGCCGAGGATCCCCTCCGTGCTCTCCGCCTTGACCGTCAGGACCGTGAAGATCCTGCGGCGGGACAGTGCCTTGAGGGGGTAGGCCAGGTAGAGGCTCGACAGGATGATGGTAGTGGCTGCGATTGCGGGAAGGATGTGGCCGGCGCCGATGGAAAGCCCGATGCCGGTGACCGCCCAGAGCGCAGCGGCCGTGGTCAGTCCCCGCACCGAGCCTTTTCCTTTGATAATTGCGCCGGCGCCGAGAAAACCCATGCTGGCGATCGCATAGGACGCGATCCTGCCCGGGTCGAGCCGGACCACGGTCCTGTCGGTCAGGGGCTGATAGATCTCTTCGATATGCAGGGAGAGGAGCATCATCAGGCAGGAACCGGTTCCGACGATCAGGTAGGTCCTGAACCCAGCGGCCTGGCCGTGCGACTCCCGCTCGAACCCTATGGCGCCGCCGATGCCCGCGGCGAGCAGCAGCTTCGCGAACGCTATCATCAACCCCTGCATATCGGCCATGATGTCTCTACCCGGAATGATTCTTTCTGTGGTGTCTGTGAGCTGGCTGCCTACCGAACCGGCGAGATAGACCCGAGATCGATGCCGAGCAGCCTGATCTTCTGCTGCAGGTTCTGGCGATGCACGTTCAATAGCCGCGCTGCTTCGGAGATGTTCCCGCCGGACTCCACGAGCGCGGCAATGATCAGGCCCTTCTCGAACTGTCCTTTGGCGTCCTTGAGAGGCATGATCGGGATCTTGCGCGCTTCCTGGTCCAGCTTCTTGTCCTCGAGGATGTACCGGGGAAGATCGTCCTTCTGGATCAGGGGTCCGGCCGTGAAGGCGATCGCGTACTCGATCGAGTTCTCGAGCTCCCGCACGTTTCCCGGAAAATGGTAGTTCAGGAGAGCCTGCATCGCCTCCTTGGCGATGCCCGCTATCTTCTTTTCTGCAGCCTTGCCCTTGTGCTTCTCGATGAAGTGGTTCACCAGGAGCGGGATGTCCTCCTGACGCTTCCGGAGCGGAGGCAGTTCGATCGGGATCACGTTCAGGCGGTAATACAGATCTTCCCGGAAGGTCTTGTCAACGATCGCTTTTTTCAGGTCCTTGTTGGTCGCCGCCACGACCCGCACGCTCACCTTCCTCGTCTGCGTTTCGCCGATCCTGGTGAACTCCCCCTCCTGGAGGACGCGCAGCAGTTTGACCTGCAGCGGAGCGGAAAGCTCGCCGATCTCGTCGAGGAACAGCGTTCCCTTGTCCGCCTCCTCCACCAGCCCTCTCTTGTCCGCGATCGCGCCGGTGAAGGACCCCTTGGTGTGCCCGAACAGCTCCGATTCGATCAGGCCGTCGGGGATCGCGCCGCAGTTCACCGTCACAAACCTCCTGCGGACGCGCACGCTGTTGGAATGGATCGCCCTGGCCACCAGTTCCTTGCCGGTGCCGCTTTCGCCGGTAACAAGCACATTGCTCTCGCTGGATGCCGCGTGGCGCATGACCCGGAAGGTCTCGCGGATCTCAGGGCTGTTCCCGATGATGCTCAAAAAAGAATAGCGCGTTTCGACCTGCGACCGGAGCGCCAGGTTCTCCCGTTCGAGCCGCCGCTTCTCCAGTGCCCGCCTGACCGGGATCCGGACCTCGTCGGGGGTGAACGGCTTGGGGATGTAATCGTACACGCCTTTCTTGACTGCATCAACGGCGGACGAAATCGTTCCGAAGGCGGTGATGATGATAAAAGCCGTTTCCACGCCCGCCTCCCGGATGGCGTCGTAAAGCTCGAGCCCGGTCATGTACGGCATCTTCAGGTCGGAGATGATAAGATCGTATGAGGTTTTTTTAATTTCGTCGAACGCAGCCGTGCTGTCCAAAAAGGTGGTGACCTCGATCCCCTCCAGTTCGAGGATCGCCTTCACGGCTTCGCAGACGCTTGGTTCATCATCAACAACGATCGCTTCGAACTTATCCATAAACAGGCAGCCTCACGGTAAAGGTCGTTCCCTCGCCCGGGGCGCTTACGACCTCGATGTCTCCTCTGTGTTTTTTAATAATACCATAGCTTACGGCCAAACCCAAGCCTGTTCCCTTGGATGAGTCCTTGGTCGTGAAGAAAGGATCAAAGATCTTGTGGACATACTCTTCCGGGATGCCCTTGCCGGTGTCTGCAAAGACAACATCCACGCTCTTTCCGCTGAACCGGGTGGACACGGTAATCCTCCCCGGCGGCCTGATCGAGTGAATGGCGTTCAGCAGCATATTCATGACGACCTGTCCGATCTGGCCGGGGTCTGCGGAAACAGCGGGAAGATCGTTGCCGAGCTTGACTTCGAGCTCTATCCCCTTGAAGGCATCCTGTGCCACAAGTGAATCGACGATCTCGGAAACCGGCTCGTTGATATTGATCTGGACCGGGTTGATCACGATCTCCCGCCCGAAGTTCAGCAGCTGGCGCACAATGTGCCTGGCCCGGTTCGTCTCCCGCGCCATGAGCTTCAACTTCTCATGCCGCGGATCGCTCGGCGGGCATTGTTCCAGCATGAGATTCGAGAAGGTCAGGACCGAGGTCAGGGGATTGTTGATCTCGTGGGCGATGCCTGCTGCCAGCTTTCCGACCGCGGCGAGCTTCTCCGCCTCCACGAGCTGGTCCTGCTTTTGCTGCAATTTTTCAATGATCTCCTCAAGCGACGTCATGGCATTATCGAGGTTGAGCTCCATCTGATTGAAGGACAAGGCGAGGGAGGCGATCTCGTCGCGCCCCTTGACCTCGATGGTCTCGGAAAAATCGCCGCGGTTGATCTTGTTCGTGATCCTTTCGAGCTTGACGATCGGCTTGGCGATGCTGTTCGCGAGTTTTATATTGATTATCGTTCCAATGACGATGATCAGCACCAGGGCGATCACGAGCAGGTTGATGGACATCTTTATGATCGTCGCGATGTCCATGCGTTCCTTCTGCGACAGGTTCTCGGTGAAGGACTGGATCTCCCGTGCGGTCTTCCGCAAGCCATCGACCGATTTCTGTTCCGTCTCGTACAGGCGATAGAGCTTCGCGACGAGCATGGCGTAGCGCCGGGCATCGTCGCGGTTCACGAATCCGGAATTACTGTAGGTCTTGTTGAATACGGCAAAGGAGTCGGGGGTCCGGTAGAGCATGATGTTCTTTTCGTACCGGCGAAGGACGAGGAACGACTGCAGAGCATCGCTCGCAAGCGTGTGCTCTATCCGCCGTCCCGCCTCGCGAACGAGGCTTGCCTGCTCCTCCTGGGAGGAGAAGTTCAAGGCGATCGAATCGATCACCCGGTCGAATTCCGCAATGTCTCGCCGCAGCGCCTCGTAACTGCCGCTCCCGATCTCGTCGATGATCTCGGCCTGGATATTGTCGATGTCCCCGATCAGCTTCGCGAGATACTCCTTCGTTTCTCTGAAGCTGGTCTCGTCCCGGTACAGGAGGAAATTCTTTTCATACCGCCGGACCTCGAGGATCGTGTTCGTGATGTCGTCGGCCGTTTCGACCAGGAGCAGTCTCTTGTTGATGGTGCTGAGCTCTTTATAGGCAAAAAAGCCGAGGATGACGGCGAGC
>MHEA01000061.1:1526-8459 GCA_001805085.1 Nitrospirae bacterium GWC2_57_9 | reverse complement strand
TTTGGAACTTGAAATGTTTAAATGCTATGCGAGGTGGTAATAGGCGAGCAGTCTCTGGATACCCCAGGCTATGCCGATGCAGACGGGAAGGGTGAAAATCCATGCCATGACGATCTTGCCCGCGATTCCCCAGCGGACAGCCGAGAGGCGCTTCGTGGCGCCGACGCCCAGGATGGCTGTTGAAATAACATGGGTGGTGCTTACGGGAAGGCCGACGTGGCTTGCGGCAAGGATAATCCCGGTCGCCGAGGCTTCTGCAGCGAACCCGTGAATGGGTTCCAGTTTTAGCATTTGTACCCCAAGCGTCTTGATGACCTTCCAGCCGCCCATGAAAGTGCCCAAACCCATCGCGAAAGCCGCGGTAAAAATTACCCAGGTCGGCACTTCCATCGTCGAGATCATACCTTTACTTAAGAGAGCCATGGTTATGATCCCCATGACCTTCTGTGCATCGTTCGATCCATGGCCGAAGGCCATCATTGCGGAAGAAACGATCTGGAGCTTCCCGAAGTTTTTGTTCAACGTGCTCGGCGGCAATCCCCCCAGCGTTTTCAGGATCAGCTTCATGAACAGAAAGCCGATGATGATGCCCAGAAAGGGAGAGGTGACCAGGGCCACGAATATCTTCAGAATGCCGCTGATATTCAGGATCGCCATTCCTCCATAGGACCATGATGCTCCGATGATACCCCCCACCAGGGCGTGGGACGCGCTGACCGGCAACCCTGCCATGGTCATCAGGCCGTTCCAGAAAAAAGCGCTCATCAGCGCAGCCATCACGACGCCGTCGGTGATCACTTTGGGGTCGACGATGCCGCTGCCGATGGTCTTTGCAACTGCTGTCGACAGGAATGCGCCGGCTATGTTCATTATCGCGGCCAGGGCTACCGCCTGAAGGGGGGAGAGTACTTTGGTCGATACGACCGTGGCAATGGCGTTGGCTGAATCGTTCCATCCATTGCTGACATCGAACAGAACAGCCAGGATGATGATGATGATCAGGGCATCAAGCATGCTTCAGGACGATTCCTTCCAATAT
Organism: Nitrospirae bacterium GWC2_57_9; assembly: GCA_001805085.1. Classification (GTDB taxonomy): domain Bacteria; phylum Nitrospirota; class UBA9217; order UBA9217; family UBA9217; genus MHEA01. Next base: position 7,420 of record MHEA01000061.1, on the reverse strand, counting down.
ATTCGCAATGTCTTCCGCCCGGTCCGAAGCATCTTCAAAAAGCTGATAAATATCTTTCCATTTTATAATGTAGATCGGATCGGTGTTGTTGTTCACGAGTCTGCCGAGGGCGTCGCGGTATTTACGGTCGATCCGGTTCTCGAGACGGTTCACTTCGATGCAGTGTTCCTGGACATGTGAATACTGTTTTGCCCGGAGCTCCCGGAGGGCTTTTTTGAGCACATCGGCGGTCATCTGCAGATCTTCGGCAATGGAAATGACCTCCGGTGTAGGTTTATCGATCTTGTAAACCGCCATTCTGTCCACTGCCGCCCAGATCAGATCGAGCACGTCGTCGATGCGTGAGGCCAGTGCATGGATATCCTCGCGGTCGATGGGCGTCAGGAAGGTCTTGTTCAGGTCCTTCATGATATCGTGCGTGAGCATATCGCCTTCCTGCTCGAACTCATACATGGCTTTTGCCTTCTTCTCGAAATGGTCAAAGTTGTTGAAGGTGTCCACGAGCAGGTTCGCGGCCCGCGATAGGTTCTCGAGCGCCCGGTCGAACTGCTCGAAAAAATCGATCGATTTGGGGAATAATGCCATGGAGGGTAACTCCTTCTCGTAAAGGTGGCTGCGGCTGCGGCTTTTTACGTCCGCAAGAATATCATAAAGAGCATCAACCTGCAACTGCAAAAATTTTAATTGCAGCCATCCCGGCCAGATGACCAAGTCGGCCTGGATAAGGCCAAAATGGCATGGAAGTAGCGGGAAATCTGTGTTATAGTACGACCATGGTCATACGCTTCACCCTTCCGTTGTTCCTCTGCCTCGTTCTGCTTCCTGCTTCGCAAGCCCGTTCCGAACAGGCGCCTCTCCAGTTCAAATTATCTTTTCAGACAGTGCATGGAGGGCTCAAGGTGACGGCGCCGCCCGCTGGCGATCCTTTCCCCAGGCTCGGTCTTGCTCTGGCAGGCGGAGGCGCCAGGGCAGCGGCATCCATCGGCGTTCTCAAAGTGCTTCAGCAGGAGGGCATTCCGGTGGCGGCAGTGGCAGGCACGAGCATGGGTGCGGGCGTCGGAGGCCTGCTTGCTGCAGGATATGATCCCGGCGAGATCGAAAAAATATTCCTCGACAACGACTGGAACGACATATTCAACGACCGGCCTGCCCGGGCTTTCCTGACGCAGGAACAGAAGGAGGCAGGCAGCCGGCACCTGCTCGAATTCACCTTCCAGGAGGGCCGGTTCGTGCCCCCTTACGGCCTTACGGCGGGCCAGAAGCTGATGAACCTGCTCGCCATGAAGACCCTTGCCGCTTCTTTTGAATCGGATCTCGATTTTAACCGCCTCCCTGTGCAGTTCCGCGCTGTTGCTACCGACATCGAAACCGGTGAAGCGGTCATCCTGGACAGGGGGATGCTGCACGAAGCAATTCGCGCCAGCACGGCAATACCCCTGGTGTTCCAGCCGGTCGAGATCCAGGGACGGCTGCTGGTGGACGGAGGCCTCGTGAACAATCTGCCGGTGGAGGTCGTCCGTTCCTTGGGCACCGACGTCGTGATCGCCGTGGATTCCTCCGCCAAGCTTGAAAAAAAAGAGCGTCTTGCCTCGCTTGTTGAGATCATGAGCCAGTCCATCTCGCTGCAGGTGCGGAAAGAATCGACCAGGCAGGCGGCGCTGGCGGACCTCGTCATAACCCCGGACACGTCGGAGTTTTCCTTCACCGACTTTCCCTCCATGAAGCGCATTATTCAAAAGGGCGAGGATGCCGCCCGTGAGGCCTTGCCCCGGATCCGGGAGCTGATGGGGCAGAAAAAGGCGGGCACCAGGGAAACGGAACGCTTTCGCATCACAAGCCTGACGGTCAAGGGCAATGGCGGCATATCGGAACCTACGTTACGGTTCGCAATGATGCAGGCCCTCTGGCCCAGGGAAGCGAGTGCGGCTGATATCTACAAAGCATTGAATGAAGTGTACCAGCTGGGTTACTTCTCGGATGTCCTGCTGTCACTGCAAAAAGAAGGAGCAGGCCATCGTGCTCTGCTGACGGTGGTCGAGAATCCCCTGATCACGGCCGTGACGGTCACGGGGAACACGATTCTGTCGGACGGTGCAATTCTTTCGGCGCTCAATTGGCAGGTGGGCCGCCCGCTCATTACAGCCCGTGTTGTCGAGGAACTGGACAGGATCGTGGCTTCCTGCAGAAGCCGCGGGTATTTGCTCGCGCGTATCGACCGCACCGAGGTGAAACCCGACGGAACGCTCGCGATCGCGCTCTACGAAGGCAGGGTGGATTCGATCACGCTGAGGGGCCATACCAAGACCAGCCGGTACCTGATCCAGAGGGAAACAACGACCCGGGCGGGCCAGCCGCTGAATTTCAGCGCCGCTGCCTACGATATCCAGCATCTGCACGCCCTGGACTATTTCGAATCATTGAGCGTGGACATGAGGAAAAGCCCTCAGGGGGGCCTGGACCTGAGTCTCAGGATCAAGGAGAAGCCGGCGAACAGGATCAGGCTGGGGCTCCGGTACGATCTGGAGGATAATTTTACCGGGTTGACGGACATCCTGGTGGACAATGTCGGGGGGAGGGGCGTCAAGCTCTTCCTGAACTCGCGATACGGGAACTATACGGATTTCACCTTCGGATACCGGTCCCCCGTGGTCCTGCGCAGGAATTTTCTGCATACCGTCGATGCCTTCTACCGGAACCGCACGTATTACATTTACGAGGACCAGCACAAGGTCAAGGAACTGGATATCACGCGCAAGGGCGCCGAGGTCGCTTTCGGTTACCAGTGGTTCCGTTTCGGCGATACTTACCTGCGCTACCGATTCGTGTCCGACACGACCACCGAAATCCTCGGGATAGCGCCGCCCGAGGAGACCGCGCGCATAGGAAGCTGGGCCTTCCTGTCCACGGTCGATACGCGGGACAGCAGCACCTTTCCGCATCGGGGCAGGCTCTACCGCTTCTCCTATGAGAAAGCAGCGCCCTCCTATGGAGGCAACGTGGAGTATGCGAAGACGTTTCTGGCCGGGCAGGAGCATATTCCGCTGGGAAGCCGGCACACGGTGGTCCTGGAGGCCGCAGGCGGCCTGGGCAGCGGCAGCATACCCTACGAGGAACAGTACGGCATCGGCGGACGCGATTACCTGATCAGCATGCCGCTTCTGGGGTACGAGCGGCGGGAATTCACGGGCAACGATCTCCTCGTCTTTTCAGCGGCCTACCGGTTCAAGCTGTTCGATTACCAGCTCAGCCTGCTGAAGGCCGTGTATCTCTCCCTGGAATATAATGCGGGCAATGTGTGGGATTCAAAGGAAGAGATCTCGCTCCGGGACCTCCGGAGCGGCGGCGGGATCGGCCTGCATGCGGACACCATCATCGGGCCGGTCAGGTTCGATCTCGCCAGGGGCGAGCGGCACCGCTATACGGCCTACTTCTCGGCGGGGTTCGATTTCTGATGCGTTTCAGGGCAACACGCTTTTCCCGTCACTGTGCTTGCGCATGATCTTCTCGAGCATCATGACGATGCCCGTGGCGAGCGTGAAGAGCGAATCGATGTGCAAGTGGGATTCCGCGGTATCGTCAAAGAACAGGTGCAGCTTCGATTCCATGTCCTCTTCCCGTTTCCAGTAACAGACCAAGACCGGCACCCGGGGGAGGGGATAGAGGACCACGGAAATGTCGGAGTTGAATGTGGCCGGCGTTGCCCTCCCGCTGAACATGCTGATCAGGTCCTCGAACAGATCGCCGTGCGCGTCGGCCAGCTGTTTCAGCGGTTTCTCGCACCGCTGCTCGAAGAGCCGGCTCCAGGTCTGCCCGTTCGGCAGCTCCCGCAGCGGCACCCATCTCCCGTTCGGGCTGGATCCGTTGCTGACGAGAATATGATCGAGCAGGGGGATCGAGAACCAGGCGTGGGTATGGCAAGGGGATGACACCGCGCCCCTGCAGTCGACCTCGAAATCCCTGCCCAGGCACCGGATCACCAGGGAAGCGCCGCTCACCCTGCCGCCCAGCATCGGGGCCCGCGCGGGCAGATCCATGGACGCGATCCCTGACTGCAGTTCCCTCAGCTTCTCCTCCTGAATACGTTCCAGGTTCACCTGTCCTTCGATGTGCCCTTCGTACTCGCGCACCATGTCTTTTGCCAGATGCGGACAGCCGGAGAGTTTCTTTTCCTGCTTGATGACGCAGGCCGCAAAGGCCATGCACGTAGAGATGCCGCACCCGCCGCAGTTGGTCCGGGGCAGCAGCTTATATACTTCAAGAGGGGTTTTCAGTCTGGCCATGAGGGAACTCTTTAGAAAATATGCCAATGACAAATTACCTCAGACGGGGAACCAATGCAAGAAGGTTGTGAAGGGGGAGAAGAACGGGGAGCATATGAAAAGGGCGGCATCGAAAGCCGCCCTTTTCTTTGCTATTTCTCCTTGTCCACCTGTATGAACGGCACTGCTCCGCCGGTCACATTCGGCAGTTTGCCGTCCCACTTGTCGATCGCCTTCAACTGCGCGTCGATCTGCCGGAGCTTCACCAGCTCGGGCGAGATCACTTGCCGCTGCAGCCTGAGCGCTTCCGCCTCGGCCTGGGCAGTGGCGATCTTCTGCTGCGCCTCTACCCTGATCCGGTCCAGGTCCCGTTTGGCCCTGAGGGCATGCTGTTCCGCCGTTTGCTTGGATTCGATGGCCCTGTTGAATTCCGGCGAGAACTGAAAATCGGTGATCGAGAGCTCGACCACGATTATGCCGAACGGAGCAAGGCGATCTTTCAGGTAATTCCTGACCTCGGTCTTGAGCGCCTCCCGTTTCGAGATCAGCTCTTCGGCGGTGTAGCGTGCCGAGGCGGCCTTGAAGCTTTCTTCGAGGCTGGGATTGATGATCTTCTCCGCAACGTCAGTGTTCAGGCCAAGCGTTTTATAGGTTTCCCCCACCATCTCCGGCTGAAGCCCGTAATTCAGGACCATGGTCGTGTGGATTATCTGCAGGTCATGGCTCGCTGCTTCGGTCTTGGTCGTGGTCTTTTGGACCCGCACGGTCATGCGAACGATGTCTTCTATAAAGGGGAGCTTAAAGTGGATGCCTTCAGCGACTACCCGGTTCACAGCGCCGAAACGAAGCACGACGCCACGTTCGCCTGCATCGATAATGAAGTAAGTACCCATGAAAAACAGGAAGATAAAAAAACCGAGCACACCAAAAGCGATCATTTTAGGCAGCTTGAGCATATCCATCCTTCACCTCCGTTATATTACTACTTAGGTTGCAAAAACAACTATAACAGAAGAATGGATCGTGTCAAATGATTTTGAGGCGGGGAGGGTCAACAGGGCGTAAAACGGAGGGGCGGAGCATACTTCCCTCCTCCTTCCCTCCGTTGACAAGTGGTTTCGGGGTTTAACCTTTGATGGCTTTTTTGAGACGGTCGAGCTTCTCCGCGCCCACGCATTCCTTGGCAAAGGCGCACCACTGTATGCAGGACGAACCGATGGGGCGGGCGTTCATGTGTCCGCATTTCCGGCAGGCCGTATCGGGCTCATCGGTCCATATCTCGAGCTTTTCCCCGCACTTCTGGCACCGGATCTCTTCGGGCTTGGGGGACCGTATCTCAATGCTTCCTGGGCATCCTTCTTTGAACATGTCTGTATGATACCTTAAAAGTGCCGGCCCTGCTATGATCCATGTCATAGGCGGGCGACCTTACCATTTCACCGGCTAGCCGTCGCCTGCCTGCTTCCGTCCGGTCACTCCTGCACCAGGCCCAGCACTTTTATCCTGAAGCGATAGGGAACGATCTCTGTCCCGATCAGGACCGGAATGAAAAGCTCGAAATCTTTCCCTTTGATGCGGTCCAGGGTCTGGAGGGGGAACAGCGGCGCGGTCTCGGCGGTCTTCTTTTGGGAATTC
>MHEA01000061.1:1178-1461 GCA_001805085.1 Nitrospirae bacterium GWC2_57_9 | reverse complement strand
GCGAATGCCGGGATGCATCACCCTATGAGAAGTCCTGTTCACATCCGTATAGCTCGCCCGTTCCCACAAAATGTGGATCGGCTGGGGGGACGTGTTCGTCATGGTCATCTGCAGCTGTTTTTCGTCTATGATCAGAGCAAGGTTTACCCGGCTGTCCTTGATACGGATGTCGTCCGATTGCGCCGGGGCGAGCATCCGGAACTGGAGCGCTGTCCGGACCTCTTTTTCCAGCCTGATCTTGAGCACGTCGCCGTCGCGAACGTTCCTGAGCGGAATGGTCACC
>MHEA01000061.1:0-1145 GCA_001805085.1 Nitrospirae bacterium GWC2_57_9 | reverse complement strand
CCTTCAGGTCACTGCCGGATAGCACGGTAATGGCGGCATCAGGCGGATCCACGGTCAGCGTCAATTTTTTCTGCTGGTCTGCCGCATAAGCGGTTACGGACAACGCGAGCAGTGCCACCCACAGCACGATCAATCTTTTCATCTCTCCCCCCCGGGACAGAAACAGTCTCATTCCTGCAGACGGTCAGGCTCATAATATTACTGCAAAATCCAGTTCCCTGTCACCAGGGAAAAGCCGTTTTCTCAGCACTTTCACGTTCACGGTCTCTTCCGGTTTTTTATAAAACAGGAAAAGCTTGATGTCCTCCACGCTCTCCACCTTCTGATTGTCCAGCGACAGTATCCGGTCGCCGGTCCTGATCCCTGCCTTCCGGGAAACGCTGTCCTCCGGGAGGTCGATAACCCTCACCTGGCCGTTCTCCGCCATGAGCGCCGCCATAAGCTTGGGCGCGCTCACGCCGTCGAGCGGCTCGGGCATGATCAGGTAATGGGCGATATCCCGGTCCACATCGCCGTCGTTCAGGACGATGAAATAGGGAAGGGCATTGCGCCGGAATGCCCGCTTCGGGATGCCCGACCCGTACGCGATGTGTCCGCCCCCAGCGATGACCGCCACGCGGTGATCGGGGTTCTTCCGGATGAACTCATCGAGGGACAGCGCCATGGTCTCGTCCCAGAGGACCTGGGCCTGATAGAAGAAGTCGAAGTTGCGTTCGGCCGAACCCTTGTGCTGGTCGAAGACGGCCTTCAACCGTTCCCGGTATGGGGTATCGGAAAAATCCATCTGCTGCGGCAGATCCTTCCGCTCCTCATCGGTCAGCGCGTCCAATCCGGACTTGGAGACCTTCTCCGTGATTTCCTTCCTCTGGTTCAGGGCGATCACCGGTATCCTTTTTTCCCGGGCGAAATCGAGAATGGGCTTGTACAGGTTGTAGTCGAAGACCCAGCGTTTGAAATACTCCGTCCCCTTGAGGAAGGCGCGTTCGTCAATGACGCCCGCGACGTAGTCGTCCAGAACCTTCTGGAAGGGCCGCTGGAACATCTCCATGCCGATGGCCAGTTTCCGGTCCTGTTGGTAGAGGCTTTTGATCATCTCGAGCTGCACCGCATGGTGCGCATGCTGGTCGTGATATTCCCCGATATAA
>MHEA01000060.1:11203-11345 GCA_001805085.1 Nitrospirae bacterium GWC2_57_9 | reverse complement strand
GGAGTCCTTGTGTACATCGAGACCAACAAATATGATAGAATGTTTCACGACCTGCCTCCTTAATTGTGGCTCTGTATTTGAGAATCGGAATTCCCAAATATAACCCACGTTGCAAGGGGGCAGGTCACTTTTTTTAACTGTC
>MHEA01000060.1:4538-11163 GCA_001805085.1 Nitrospirae bacterium GWC2_57_9 | reverse complement strand
TTTTTTATCATAAACTGCTGGCGTGTGCAAATTCACGCAAGGCTGATAGCAGATAAAAAAAGCCCTCAGACGATTCATCGGTCTGGGGCTTTTCAATTATAGTAAACAGCTAACTACAACCTACAACTGAGTCCATATTACAATTTGAGCTATCTATATAGCGGATTACAGGGTGCAACTCGCACATGAAGCGTCAGTGATGCATGACGCACATCGACTCTCTACCCGTGGTTGCATTGTTGTACAGCTACGACTGTACCCTGCATGGCTAATTATAATATAAAGTTCCATTTAATGTGGCTGATAGGCCGCCGGATGCTGTCACTACGGCATTATTAAATGTTACAGTTTTGGCAGCCATATTCATAGAGACGCCAACTACATTATTATTATAACGAGTTTCATAATATATAGTCCCCCCAGGCACATGAACATTTATGCCATTTGGGATGCCTGTGCTTGGTGTATAGGAGTATACAAATAAAACATCACCTGCAGTATTCGCCCAGGTTATAGTTCTATATCCAGAATACGCTGTAGCCGATGTTGGTCGGGAATAGGGAACAAATGTCCCCGAATAATCACCTGAAACAGTTACGCTCCCAGTTGGGGCTGGAGCAGCTGAATCATCACCTCCACCACAGGCAACAAGACCAACAGTCATCATCAGGCAAACCACAAACCATACAATACGTTTTTTCATCGTCCATTTCTCCTGTATAACGTCAATTTTACGCCGAAGCCTCAGTCAAGCCAGTGTCGGTTCCATGCCGCGCGTCCAAATGATTTTGTTGCCACCATCAGTTGGAACTGTCTCATACGGGTACTTCCCCATTTTTGCCCGATTAACTCATGTTTTATAAGATGTGGAACCAGCCAGAGGCCGTTTCGGTTCTTGCCCTTTTTAGTTTGCAATGCTGCATCAAGTCATATACAGTATACATACCGGGCCGGTGATCTAAGGTATTATAGATTAGGATAGATTCAAACCGCAACCCTACGAAAGTAGGATTTTTGATATGCCCTTACCTGCGCGCGACTATAAAAAGATTTTGGAAATTATCGAGGTTATTTACTCAATTCCCAACCGCACTTTATTGTTTCAAACTTATTGCAAAGAACTTCAGACGCTGGTGCGCTTTCCAAGTGCGGCGTTAATTGCGTCCGACCCCACCAGCGGCAACTTTCTCTTGCAGGATTCACAGGTTTTCAATACGCCGATGGATGGTCTGATGTTGTTCTGCCTCTACTATTGGCCGCTCCAGCCATTGGTGACAAGCGGCGTGGACGTAACGCAGAACTTTACCAGCATGCGAATCACCGACGTCATCTCTGCATCCCGCCATTCATCAACCGAGTATTGTCGTGATTTTCAAGTTCCGCTTCACATTTTTTATGAACTCAACATGACGCTCAAATCCCGAACGGGAACGATGGCCGGAATCGGAATGCACCGTTCGCGAACGGACCGGGATTTTACTGACCGTGAAAAAGAAATCATCGATATTTTGCTTCCGCATCTTTCGAGAGCGCTCGGTAACATTGACGACATCCTAAAAGGTCAGGTGTTGACACCCAGCATCAAGTCAAGGCTAGAGCGCGTTAGTCTGAGCATTCGCCAGCAGGAGATTGCATTCCTGGTAATGCAGGGGTTTTCCAACCGTGAAATTGCGCGGCGCCTGTACATTTCCGAGCAGACCGTTAAAGATCATCTTGTTGCCATCTTTGAAACGATGAAAGTAAGGAGACGGGGGGAGTTAACGGCAAGGATTTTGGGGATCACCACTCCGGCTTGATGTTCTAGTGCCGGCCATCAGGCAAAGTACGAACTTCGAAAATGAACCTCCCCGCAGCAAGCTGGGGATATCCAAAAAAACCTAAAACAACTTCAACTGCTTTAACTCTTCACTCGGTTTACCTTGGGAGACAATATATCGTTCAACACTACCCAATCGCCATGATCGCCAACCGTTCCAGCATAATGTCCATCGGACCAGAACTCGCCGCCCCACAAATCCTTTTTCACTCTTGAATATCTGAACTATCCTTCCCGCTGCAATTTTCGGGTGGGCTCCGCACAACACATGGATATGGTCGTTATCCATGCCCAGCCGTTCCAACTCGATATCGTATCTTTCCTGAATCCCTATCGCTGTCTCTCGGATTATTTCAACAACTTCTTTGTCCAGCAACGCCTTCCGGGACTTCACAGGAAATACGATATGATAGTGGATCGACCAGCACAAGGATTGCCTTTGTGGACTTCGTTCGTTCGCTCTTTCACGCTCCGACATTAGCACATAAGGTGACCCCGCAGCAAGCTACGAGGAATTGCAAGTTAATAACAAGCGGGAGGAAGATTTTCACCGTCCTCCCGCTCGTTTCTCAGTGGATTGAAGGATGATTCAGGTGTCAAGATTTTCTGAGCTCGCCGCTGCTTGGAAACATCTGGGGAATTCTATAGAGAGCAAGTTCGCTTTAAATGAGAGAACCGTCGATAAAAACAAGTGCCCTTTTGCAGGCTTACAGGCGAATTGTGTCTTGAATAACAGAGTCCGCCTTTGGAACGGCTGAATCAGGTCGGTTTTATCGCTCGATAAAAGCGAGAATATTTCATGCAAACTCCTTTTGCAAGCGCCTACTTTCCAGTTGCCTTACCTTGTCTCTTGAAATATAATGGCGGACACTCAAAACCGCTGTAAAGGAGCACCTAATGGGCAAGAACCTTGTGTACAAGATATTGGGATCTCATCTGGTGGAGGGGAAGCTGGAACCGGGCACCGAGATCGCGATCAGGATCGACCAGACGCTGACCCAGGACGCGACCGGCACCATGACCTATCTCCAGTTCGAGGCCATGGATGTGCCGCGCATCAAAACTGAGCTGTCCGTGAGCTATGTGGACCACAACACGCTGCAGGACGGGTTCGAGAACGCCGACGATCACCGGTATCTCCAGACCGTTGCGGCGCGGTACGGCATCCACTACTCCAAGGCGGGCAACGGCATCTGCCACCAGGTCCATCTCGAACGCTTCGGCAGGCCGGGCAAGACGCTCCTCGGTTCGGACTCCCATACCCCGACCGGCGGCGGCATCGGTATGATCGCGATCGGCGCGGGCGGGCTCGATGTGGCCGTGGCAATGGGGGGCGGACCCTTCTACCTCACCTGCCCCAAGGTGGCGAAGGTCAACCTGACCAACAGGCTCAAGCCCTGGGTCTCTGCAAAGGACGTGATCCTTTCGATCCTGAAAATGCTGACCACGAAGGGCAATGTGGGCACGGTGATCGAATACGGCGGCGACGGGGTCAAGACCCTGTCCGTTCCGGAGCGGGCGACGATCACGAACATGGGCGCGGAACTGGGCGTCACCACATCGGTCTTCCCGAGCGACGAGGTCACCAGAGCGTTCCTGAAAGCGCAGCGCAGGGAGTCGGACTGGGCTGCTCTGGCTGCTGACATCGATGCTGACTACCACAGGGTGATCGAGCTCGACCTGGCCGCGGTGGAACCGATGATGGCCAAACCCCATTCCCCGGACAACATAGCCACCGTGAAAGAGCTTGCGGGAACGAAGGTCGACCAGGTAATGGTCGGTTCCTGCACGAATTCCTCTTATCGCGACCTGATGATCGTCGCTTCCCTGCTCAAAGGGAGAAGAGTGTTCCCGGATGTCAGCTTCGGAGTCGCCCCCGGATCGCGCCAGGTGCTTGAGATGATCGCACGGAACGGCGCGCTGGCCGATATCATCTCTGCCGGCGCCCGGGTGCTCGAATCCACCTGCGGGTTCTGCATCGGCGCGGGTCAGGCGCCCAAGACCGGGGCGGTTTCGATCCGCACCAGCAACCGCAACTTCGAAGGCCGTTCGGGCACGAAGAGCGCGAAGGTCTTCCTGGCCAGCCCTGAATCTGCCGTTGCCGCGGCACTTGCCGGCGGCATCTTGGATCCCCGGGACCTCGGCATCCCCTATCCTGAGATCGGCCTGCCCGAGCAGTTCTGGGTCGATGATTCCATGGTCCTCCCGCCGGCAAAGGACCCGTTATCCGTGACCGTGTTTCGCGGTCCGAACATCGGTGACCCGCCGGCAGCGGAGCCGCTCCCGGAGACCATCAGCGGCGTAGTTGCGATCAAGGTGGGCGACAAGATCACTACGGACCATATCATGCCGGCCGGTTCGCGGCTCAAGTACCGGTCGAACATCCCCAAGTACGCGGAATTCGTGTTCGAAGGCGTTGACGCCGCTTTCTCGAAGAAGGCGCTGGAAAACAAGAAGGCGGGCGTTCATAATGTCGTAATCGCGGGCGCAAGCTACGGGCAGGGTTCCAGCCGCGAACACGCGGCCATCTGCCCCATGTACCTGGGCGTAAAGGCCGTGATCGCGAAGTCCTTCGAGCGCATCCATGCGGCGAACCTTATCAATTTCGGCATCTTGCCGCTCACCTTCGCGAACGAGGCTGATTATGAGGTTGCGGGAGCCGGCGACCGGGTCGAGATCGGGGAGATCAAGGCAGCGCTGCAGGCGGGAAAAGACCTTCTGCTCAAAAACGTAACAAAAGGCAAAACAGCGGCGCTCAAGTACGCGCTCAGCAGCAGGCAGCGGGAGATCCTGCTTGCCGGAGGGCTGCTGAACTATACCAGGTTCCGCAGCTAGGCCGCTGGCATGCCGGAAGCAAAAAAAGCCGCGCTCTCCTTCGAGCGCGGCTTTTCCTTTGACTTGAACGGCGCTACAGCTTCACCTCTCTCAAATACCGCGCAGCGTCCTCAGGCGGAGTGGGATTGATGTAAAAGCCTGACCCCCACTCGAACCCGGCCACGCGCGTGAGCCGCGGCATGATCTCCAGGTGCCAGTGAAAATCGTCGTTCAGCGTGTGCCAGTGGCCGCGGCGCGGCACGCGGTTCGGGGCGCTGTAGAGCATATAATTGTAGGGTGGGTGGTTCAGGACCTTGCAGAGCCGCTTGAGCGTGTTCTTGAGCGTGCGCGAGAAGTCCATGATCTCTTCCTTGGTGATGTCCACATAGGAACAGAGATGTTTTTTGGGGTAGATCCACGTCTCGAAGGGAAAGCGCGGGGCAAAGGGCACCATGACCAGAAAGTGACGCGTCTCCTCGACGACCCGTTCCGGCGTGGAAAGCTCCTGCCGGATGATGTCGCAGAAGATACACCGCTCCTTGTAGTCGTAATACGACTTTGCGCCGTCGAGCTTCTCTTTTACGAATTTGGGGATGACCGGGGTTGCGATGATCTGGGAGTGGGTATGATTCAGGGCCGAACCTGCTGTCCAGCCCTGGTTCTTGAATACGAGAACGTACCGCAGCCTGCTGTCACGCTCCAGATCCAGGATCCGGTCCCGGTAGGACCATAACACCTTCTCCACCTGGCTCTCGGGAAGCTCTTCCAGCCTGATCGCATGTTCCGGGCTTTCTATGATGATCTCATGCGCCCCGATGCCGTTCATCCAGTCATAAATCCCGCTGCCTTCGCGCTCGAGATTGCCTTCAATATGCAGCACCGGATATTTACTGGGGATGACGCGAACCCACCAGCCGGAGCTGTTGGGGCGGGTCTTTTCGGGCCGGAAAGACGCGATCTCGGGAGGGGTTTTCGCTTCGTTGCCGCCGCAGAACGGGCATTCTGCAGGCGTTACATCATCGAGCGGTTCTTCAAAGGAATAATCTTCGGGTTTTTTCGGCCGGCTGCTGGAAACGATGATCCAGCGGCCAACGATGGGGTCCTTGCGTAATCTTGACATCAGCCGCCCGACCTCGCCTTCTGCTCGGTCAGCACCTTATGCACGATCCTTTTCAATTCCTTGATGCGGATCGGTTTGTTGATATACTCGGCCGCGCCCAGGCTCATGGCCTTCAGATAGCTCTCCACCTCGCCGTAGGCGGTCACCATGATCACATCGGTCTTCGATCCCATCTTCCGGATCTCCTGGAGAAGCTGAAGACCGTCCATCTCGGGCATCTTTATGTCGGTTATGACCAGGTTGAACGAATGCCCTCTGAAGAGAGCCAGCGCTTCGGTTCCCCCGCCGGCGAGCGCGACCTCATAACCTTCGTCCGTCAGAATTGTCTGGAAAAGTTCACGGGCGCCTTCTTCATCGTCTACTACGAGAATCTTCATTCCTGCCCTCTAATTTTACGTAATGCAAAAATATCATAAATTCCGGGAATCGTCAAGGTAAGGGAGAGTTACTTTTTTCCACGGAGGGTCGAGACCTGAGCACGGTGAAGACGCACGGGCCCTTTGCGGCTTACTTGTTCATCTCATAGAGCAGCCGCAGTCCCTCGAGCGTTAATTGCGGCCTCACTTCCTCTATGGTTTTCGTCTCCGGCGACACGAGTTCGGCCAAGCCGCCGGTTGCGATGACCCTGGCATCCGGAGACAGTTCCTTTTTCATCCGTCCCACGATCCCATCGACGAGTCCCGCATACCCGTAGAGGATTCCGGACTGCATCGCGCTGATCGTATCGGTCCCGATAACGGAGGTTGGCTTCGCCAGCTCCACGCGCGGCAGTTTTGACGCCCGCTGGAACAGCGCCTCTGCCGATATCTTGATACCGGGCGTGATCGCCCCTCCCAGGTACTCCCCCTCCCGGGTGACGGCGCAAAAGGTGGTGG
>MHEA01000060.1:0-4525 GCA_001805085.1 Nitrospirae bacterium GWC2_57_9 | reverse complement strand
TCCGGTCCGCGCCCAGTTCCTTCGGGTTCTCATAACGGATCGTGATCCCTGTCTTGATCCCGTGCGTTACGATCATGGGCTCGATCCGGAAATATTTCCGCGCCATTTCCACCATCACGGGCAGGATCGTCGGCACGACCGAGGAGATGACCACCCCGGTTACCTGCCTGAACTCCAGACCGGCAAATCCGAAAAGGTCCTTGAAGGTCATGGCATACTCATCGGCCGTGATCTGCGCGTTCGTCCCGACCCGCCAGTTCGCGGCCATGGCCTCACGATCGAACACGCCGACCACCACGTTGGTATTGCCGATGTCGATGGCTAAGAGCACGGGCCCTCCAATGCAAAGTGCAAACTGAAAATTTCAAAATGTGACATAGCCTTCATGGTTTTATCCAGTTTGCAATTTTCATTTTACCTTTTGCATTTCAGATTTTTTTCAGGATCGTCACATCTCCGGCCGCGACCGTGCGAGCCTCTCCATTATCCAGCCGGATCACCAGCCTGCCTTCGCGGTCGATCCCTTCCGCAAGTCCCTCCAGGAGTTCGCGCTGACCGCTGACCGCAACCCGTTTCCCGAGGGTGCAATTGAAGGACTCCCATTCTTTCAGGACCCGGCGTTCGTCATCCAAAAAGACCCGGTACCAATGCTCCAGTGAACGCAGGAGCTGCCTGAGCAGTTCGGTCCGGTCAATTGCCTGTCCCGTCTCGCCAGCCAGGGTGGTCGTGATCGCCCGGATCTCGTCCGGGAGCAGATCAGGATCCATGTTTACGTCGATACCGATGCCCAGAACGATGTGCCTGATCCGGTCTGCCTCGGCGCTCATCTCGGTAAGCAGGCCGGAGACCTTCCTGCCTGCTACCAGGATATCATTGGGCCACTTGATCAGGGCAGGGGCCCCGCCGGCTCCCCTGATCGCGGCTGCCGTGGCCACGGCAGCCATCAGCGTAAGCAGCGGCGCCTTGTAAGCGGGGACCGGCGGCCGCAGCACGGCACTCACGTAGATGTTCCCCCGGGGCGAGATCCATTTTCGGCCGAGCCGTCCCTTGCCCGCAGTCTGCGCCTCGGCAAGGACCACCGTGCCTTCCGGTGCGCCCCGCGCGGCCAGCTCCATGGCGAGCGTGTTCGTGGAAGCGACCTCGGGAAGCAGATGGATCTCCCTGCCGAAGATCCTTGTCCCCAGGCCGCGCCTGATATCGTCTGCCCTGAACAGGTCCGGCACCGTGATTATCCGGTAACCCCGGGAGGGCACGGCTTCGATCCCGAACCCCTCCCGCTCGAGCGCCTTGATGTGCTTCCAGACCATGGTGCGCGATATGCCCATGGTGGAGGCAAGCTGCGCCCCTGACAAATAGTCTGTCCCGGAAGCACGCAGGAGTTTGAGGATTCTTTCCTTGTACATTATTTCCAAAAAGCCGGAGCCGGTGCAACACGTCATCCCCGAATGGTTTAATCGGGGATCTGGTTTTACAAGAGCAGCACCATATTCCCGCTAGCGTCCTGCGGGAATGACGGTTTTAAAAATTGCCGTTTTCATCACCTGATCTTCATGCTTATATCCGCTGCCGGCGCCGAATGGGTCAGGCTTCCCGAGGAGATATAATCCACCCCGGTCTCGGCTATCCCCCGGATCGTCTCGAGGGTTACATTGCCCGACGCTTCGACCAATGCGGCGCGGTCGATCAGCTGGACCGCCCCGCGCATCATGCCGAGGGGCATGTTGTCGAGCATGATGATGTCGGCTTTCGCGGCCAAGGCCTGGCGCACTTCGTCAAGGTTCGAGGTCTCCACTTCGACCTTCAGGTCCGGGGCCGCGCTTTTTGCGCGTTCCACCGCCTGCAGGATGCTGCCCGCCGCCTTGATGTGATTGTCCTTTATCAGGATCATATCATAAAGCCCCATTCGATGGTTCTTCCCGCCGCCCACCCGGACCGCGTACTTCTCGAGTTCGCGCAGGCCGGGGAGGGTCTTTCTCGTATCCAGCACCTGCGCTTTCGTTCCGGACAGTTTTTCGACATACCGGGCCGTGAGCGTGGCAATCCCCGACAGGTGCTGCAGCAGATTCAACGCGACTCGTTCGCCTTTCAACAAAAAACGGGTATTACCCGAAAGCCTGGCGATCTCTTTGCCTGCTGTTATCGTTTCGCCGTCCTTCGCAAGGGGATCGAACCGGATGTTTGGGTCAAGCAGGAGAAAGACCATGCGGCTCACGTCGAGCCCGGCCAGGACCAGGTCCTGCTTGGCGAGCATAGCTGCAGCGGAGACGGAAGCAGCAGGTATCGTAGCGTCAGTGGTCACATCACCTGACCCGATATCTTCCGCCAGGGCTTCTGCTATGATTTTCTGAACTGTCGAGAGATCGCTCATTTCAAGTTCGTCCGGGCCGTTTTAGCCGAGCAGCTTCAGGCTCTGCTCCAGTTTCTCGCGCTTCACCTTGAAGTCCTCGAGCTTGGCCGTGTCCTTTTCGACCACGTCCTTCGGCGCTTTATCGACGAAGTTCTTGTTCGAGAGCTTCTTCGAGAAGACCTCGATGTCCTTCGAGATCTTCGCGATCTCCTTCATCAGGCGGTCCCGCTCCTGGGTAAGGTCGATGATGCCTTCCAGCGGCACGTACACCTCGGCGCCCTTGATCACGCCCGTTGCGACGGCCTTCGGCTTGGCCTCGTTCGTTCCTATTCTGAGCAGCTCCAGGCGCGCGAGACTGGTTACATAACCGGCGTTCTTTTCGAGGTGCCCGCTCATCTCGTTGTTTTCCACTTTCACGATCGCCGTTATCTTCATCGAAGGGGCTATGTTCATTTCGCCCCGGATGTTCCGGATCGCCATGATCAGGTCCATCACCATCTGCATATCCCGCTCGACAACGGCATTGATCAGCTTGTTATCGGGAGAGGGATAGGCTGAAACCATGATCGATTCTTTGTTGGCTTTTTGCCTCTCATTCCGCACACCCTGCACTCGCGTCTTCGCACTCGTTACCGCTGGGTGCAAGTCTCCGCACTCCGCATTCCGCACTGCCTCCGGAAGCGTCTGCCAGATCTCCTCGGTTATGAACGGCATGACCGGGTGCAGCAGCCGGAGCCCGGTCTCGAGCACATGGGCCAGCACGGTCTGCGTGGCCTTCCGCCGCGGCGATCCCTTCTCCTCGTTCAACGCCGGCTTGGACAGCTCGAGGTACCAGTCGCAGTACTCGTGCCAGATAAACTGGTACAGACCCGAGGCAACATCGTTGAACCGGTACTCGCCGAGGGCAGACTCGATCTCCCGGGTCACCGTATTGAGGCGTGAAAGGATCCATTGGTCGGAAAGAGACGAGTCGGGAGTAAGGAGTTCGGAGTTTGGAGTAAAACCTTCTTCCAGGTTCATCATCACGAACCGGCTGGCGTTCCAGATCTTGTTGGCGAAGTTGCGGTAGCCCTCGATCCGCTCCGTCGACATTTTGATGTCGCGTCCCTGCGCTGCGAAGGCCGTGAGCGTGAACCGGAAGGCATCGGTGCCGTACTGCTCGATCATGACGAGCGGGTCGATCACGTTGCCCTTGGACTTGCTCATCTTCTGGCCGTCGGCGTCCCGGACGAGCGCATGGATATAGACATCCCGGAAGGGGATCTCCTTCTTGAAATGCAGGCCCATCATGATCATGCGCGCCACCCAGAAGAAGATGATGTCGAAGCTGGTGATCAGGACCGAGGTGGGATAATAGACCGCCAGTTCCTTTGTCTTGTCCGGCCAGCCAAGCGTCGAGAACGGCCAGAGCGCCGACGAGAACCAGGTGTCAAGCACATCCGGCTCTTGTACGAGTTTTGCTGAACCGCATTTCGGGCACTTCTGAGGTGGTTCTTTTTGTACAATCGGTTTGGCATCTATACCAATTACCAATTTAATCTCTTCCGTCTGGGTCGGAAGCGACCCGCCTTCCGCTACTGCCATAGCTGGTCTGACAGGGACTTCAAGCACTTCTGTTTTGTTGCATTCCAGGCAATACCAAGCTGGTATTTGATGGCCCCACCAGATCTGGCGGGAGATACACCAATCCTTGATGTTGCGCATCCATTCAAAATAGGTGTTCTCCCAGCCTTTCGGGACGAACTGTATCTTGCCTTCTTCCACAACTTTGATGGCAGGCGCGGCAAGAGGTTCGGTCTTGACGAACCATTGCGGCGACAAATAGGGTTCAACAACCGTCTTGCAACGATAACACTTTCCGATCGAATGAGGATGGTCCTCGGTCTTGATCAGGTAGCCTTTTTCACTGAGCAGTTCAACGATGATCCCTCGTGCCTTCTTTGCGGGCTTTCCCACGACCTGCTTTCGAACATCCGGAAGCATCTCCGGAATATCCGGAGCGATCTCCGCATTCTCATTTAACATCTTGATACGCGGCAGGTTCGGCACATGTCGCATGCCTGCCTCGTAGTCGTTGAAATCATGGGCAGGGGTCACTTTCACCGCGCCGGTGCCGAATTCGAGATCGACCAGAATGGAATCCCCGATGATCGGTATCTTCCTTGTCGTGAGGGGAAG
>MHEA01000059.1:3480-7349 GCA_001805085.1 Nitrospirae bacterium GWC2_57_9 | reverse complement strand
CACCGTTGCATGATTGGGCCGTCATCGTTCCCGTCGAAGCGGCAGCCAGGACCGCAGGAGGACTCTTCATTCCTGATTCTGCAAAGGAGAAACCCGAGGAAGGGATGGTCGAGGCTATCGGGCCGGGCGCCTACGAGGAGGAAAAGCCGGGGAAGAAGAAGGAAGAGGCAGGCGAGCGAAAGTTCATCCAGACCACGGTCAAGCCAGGCGATCGCGTGCTCTTCGAGCGCTGGTCGGGCCGGACCCATACCATCGGCACCGAGGAGCGGATCCTGGTGCGCGAGCGGGATATCCTTGGGCTCATCGATCGCCCCTTGATACCGGCATCGACCAGATCCGAAGCTCCGACTGCGATCATGCCCCGCCCCGGCGATCTTTTTGTTCAAAAGACCGAACCGAAGGTCGTGGCCAGCAGCCTGGCGAAAAAGCCGGGTACGAAACAGGCGAAACCTGCAAAAAAAGCCGCGAAGAAGCAGGCGGCCAAAAAGAAAGCTGTAAAAAAGACGGTAAAAAAAGCCGTGAAGAAAAAGCCTGCAGCAAAGACCGGGAAAAGCCGCGTTGCGAAAGCGGGCAAGGCCAAAAAGAAAAAATAGAAGGACGGGAACGTGGAAGAGGAAATACGGCAGAGCAAGATCATCGGCATACTGAAACAGGAGATCGAGGACGGCGAGGACCTGGCGAACCAGGCGAGAGGGACGATCGGATATCTTTTGCTTGAAAAGAAGGGGTACTCGCGGGAAGAAGTGGAAAAGAACGTCGTCTTCGAGGTGAAACTCGAAAAGGAAATTGCCCACTCCTCCGCCGATTTCATTGTTACGGTCGGCGGGGAAAGGGCCATGCTCATTAAGTGCGCGGCCGGTTCCCTTGGTTCCCGGGAACGCCAGGCAGTGGCTGCGGCACGTTTGCTCGGGACGCCCATCGCGGTGGTTGCCGATCCCGTCACTGCCGAAGTGCTGGATACCGCGACGGGCGAGGTGATCGGGGAAGGGTTCGGCGCCATCCCGGTCAGAGACCGGATCGAGGCGCTCCTGGCCGAGAAGGAACCGAAAGCGTTGACGCCTGCGCGAATCGAAAAAGAGAAGCGCATCCTGCTTGCATTTGACGCGATCAAATGCTGCGTTCCCCAGGGCGGCGCCGGCGGGGTGCGAATCGGGCCGGAACCGGGAGAAGAAAAATCCTGAAGAAATTTGCCACGAATTTACGCGAATGTCCGCGAATTATTACCGGCAAAGAGAATTAATTCTATTCGCTTCTGATTACGCTATCTGCGGCTATTAATCTCCTTCCCTCAATGACCCAGATCACCGAAGAAACCTTTGAACAGATCCTCAAATCCTTCATCCGCTCGGAACAGATCGACCTGAGCGGAGTATCCTTCATCGACCCCTACGGCATGCTGGCGCTCCTCGAGATCGGCGAACTTTGCCTGCTCGAGGACGTCCGCAAGACGATCGTCCTTCCCCGCTCTGAAGAGGTCTGCCGGTACCTGGAACGTATGGACTTCTTCACGCATGCGCGCCGGTCGTTCTCTCTTCTGGAATCATCGTCAGCGGCGATCGCCGGCAGATCACAGCGCAGCAGCGATTCCGATGTGCTGCTCGAGATCACTGCCATTGAACGCTCGAACGATATTCACTACATTGTGGGTAAGGTCAGGGACCGTGCCGAGGCCATCCTCGTGAAGCACCTCCGTTACGACGAGCACGCCGTCAACGGGTTCATCGTGGCGCTTTCCGAGGTTTGCCAGAACATCATCGAACACAGCGAGAACAAGGGGTTTGTCGGCATCCAGAAGTACCGTTATCCGAAACTGAACAGGAATATCGTCAAGATCGCGGTCATGGACGTAGGCGTCGGGTTCAAGAAGTCCCTTTCGAACCGGTTCCCCATCAAAAGCGATCTCGATGCCATCGACAAGGCGCTGCTCCACGGCGCGTCGCGCCATGAGGACGAAGGACGGGGACACGGTCTGGCCGCTGTCCGGCGGTTTGTCACCCAGTGGCAGGGCAAGATCTCCATCCGTTCCGGAACGGCCAGGCTCTCCATTATTCCTCAATGGTCCCGGGGCAGGGAACAGGAGCGGGGGCTTACCCAGTTCCCGGGCTCACAGATCAATATCATCCTGCCGGAAGTTTAGTTTCAATCCTGCAAAAGCCTTTTTCCCTCGTGTTAATAATACGATAAAAGAACGGTATTGAGTTATTTACCGGTCAAATATGATCTCATGAATTTTCCGCTTGACAAGATGTCTGAATTATGGTTCAATTGATTCAATTGAATGGCATTCTTCATGGCAAAATTTGATCTCCATAACCTCCTGAAAGAGGAGCTGGGCAACAACTCGAAGGACCTGGTCACCCGTCCCTCAGGCCAGGCGATCCGCGAGCGGATCGAGCACGATATCGAGCAGGAGCCCGATGCTTCGGTGATCGCCCTGGATTTCTCGAGGATCGGGGTGATCGACTACTCCTGTGCCGACGAGGTGGTGGCCAAGCTGGTTTCGCGCCTGCTCTCCGGCGAGTACGGCGACAAATACCTGCTGCTGACCGGCCTGAACGAGAACCAGAAGGAGAATATCGAGGTGGCGCTCGAACGCAAGGACCTGGCAGTGATGGCCGAGCTGCGGCAGGGAACGAGGGTCATCCTGGGAAGCCTGAACAATTATCTCAAGGACACGCTGGAACTGATCGTAAAGAAGAAGAGGGTCACCTCGAAGGACCTTGCCGATGCTCGGAAACTCGAGGCGAACACGAGCGGCACCCGGCTCCTGAACCTGCATAAAAAGCGGCTCGTCAGAAGAGTGGAAGAGGTGAGGGCCGACGGAAAATTGTGGGTGTATGAGACGCTTTGAGTATGAACAGTTCGGAGTCAGGGGTTCGGAGTTCGGAGTAGAAGGGCAGCGATGCCGAAGGGCTTTTTGATTGACCGCCCGGAAGAGGCAATGATAGAATGGAGCGGCTTGCAGTGACGGAGAAACGGTTCCCCAATAAACTCATCTTGTTCATCGCCCAGGGCGCGTACTCGGGGAGATTTCCCGTTGCGCCGGGAACAGCGGGCACGCTCATCGGCATTCTCCTCTATCTTCTCCTCGCGGGTCTTCCGTCCGGATGGTATCTCTTCGCGTGCATTCTTATGGCGGTCCTCGCTGTCTGGTCGGCGGGCGAGGCGGAAAAAATGCTCGGGAAGAGGGACGATGGATCGATCGTGATCGATGAGATCGCCGGGTACCTCGTGTCCATGCTCTCCGTGCCGGCGGGCTGGGGTTTTATCGTGGCCGCTTTTGTTGTCTTCAGATTTTTTGATGTGCTCAAGCCCTTTCCGCTGAAACGGCTCCAGGATCTGCACGGCGGGCCGGGTATCGTGCTGGATGACATCGGGGCGGGCGTGTACACGAATCTGGTTTTGCAGGCGGCGGCATTTATTTTGTCGAGAATGTAGAGAATGAATCTCGCGTTCAGTGCGGAGTGTGGAATGCGGAGTGCGGAGTGAATGCTTAAATCCTTTTGGATTTGCATTTGTCCGTGTTCATCTGTGGTTTAAGAGGATGTTATGCGTGCTGAGATCATAGCAACGGGCAGCGAGCTTCTGTCGGGCGGTGTGCTCGAGACCAATTCCCTGTTCCTGTCCGAGGAACTTATCCTTCTCGGCATCGAGACGGTTTTCAAGACCGTTGTCGGTGATGACGAAAAGGATATGGAAGAAGCTTTCCGCAGGGGAATGGAGCGGGCGGATGCGGTCATCATCACCGGCGGGATCGGTCCGACCGAGGACGATATTACGCGCAAGGTGATTGCCAAGATCGTCAAGAAGCGGCTGGTGCTGAACGAGGACGCTTTGAAGGCGATCCATGCGCGGCTGGCAGGCCGGGG
>MHEA01000059.1:0-3436 GCA_001805085.1 Nitrospirae bacterium GWC2_57_9 | reverse complement strand
CAGGCGCGCGGCTTCTGCAAAATCCCGTGGGCATCGCACCGGGGTTCTTCCTGCCCGAGGAGGCGTCATTCATAGCCGTTCTTCCCGGGGTGCCCCGCGAACTGTACGCCATGTTCGACCAGGGGTTGAAACAGGCCCTTGCCGAGCGGTTCACGAGCAGGCTGTTCATCAGGCGCAAGGTCCTGCACTCCTGCGGCGTTTCGGAATCGGCCGTGAACAAGGCGATCCGGGAGGTCCTCCGCGGCAAGCAGCCGAAGGTCGGCCTCTGCGCCCGGGAGACCGGGGTCGACATCCGCATCATCGCGCAGGGAACCAGCGTCGAACACGCGCAATCCCTTGCGGACAGGACGGAAGCAGCGGTCCGGGAGAAGCTGGGCGATGCGGTATATGCAGCGGACGGCCAGTCCCTGGAAGAGGTGGTGGGAGCATTGCTCAAACAGCGCAGGTGCCGGCTGGCGGTGGCCGAGTCCTGCACCGGCGGCCTGATCGGGGCGCGCATCACGAACATTGCCGGAAGCTCCGAGTACTTCGAACGCGCCGTGGTGACCTACAGCAACCGGTCAAAGACCGAGCTGCTGGGACTGCCTGCCGAGCTGATCGAACGCCGCGGCGCGGTCAGTGCGGAGGTTGCAGCTGCCATGGCACAGGCGATCAAAGAATCCGCGAAGACCGAGATCGGTCTTTCCGTTACGGGTATCGCCGGACCGGGCGGCGGCAGCGAGCAGAAGCCGGTCGGCCTGGTCTATATCGGGCTCGCCGCCAGCCAGGGAGTAAAGACAACGGAGCACCGGTTCCTGGGTGATCGGGAGCAGGTCCGGATCAAGTCATCCCAAATGGCTTTGGACATGGTCAGGCGGCATCTGATAGGATAATGCGGAGCGGCGAGTGCACCCTGCACCAGCGCTTTGCACTCGTAGGCGCGGGCGTAAACGGAATGCGGAATAAAAGCGTAATTTGCACGAAAACAGACCATCATGAGAACGTTCATTGCTATAGAGATCCCCGAGGAGGTCAAACGGCAGATGGCCGAGATCCAGCAGAGCCTGAAGAGTGCGGCTGTTGATGCAAGCTGGCCGAGACCGGAAGGGGTCCATCTGACGTTGAAGTTTCTCGGCGAGGTCCCGGAATCAGGGGTGACTGATATCGCGAACGCCCTTAACCGCGCGGTTCAGGGTATGAGCAAGTTCCGCCTGGAAGTTGGCGGAGTCGGGGCATTTCCGAATGCAAAGAACGCACGGGTCGTCTGGATCGGGGTGTCGGGCGAAACGGAAAAGCTGAACCGGCTTCAGGCTGCCGTGGAGGACGAAATGGTCCGGATCGGGTTGGAGCCTGAGGACAGGCCCTTCAAGCCGCACTTGACCCTTGCACGGATCAAATATATCCGCTCGCGACAGAGCCTGTTGTCCGCGCTGGAGCAGGTCAAAGAGATAAGACTTCCCGGATTCGAGGTGACCTCAGTCAGCCTGATGAAGAGCGAGCTTAAACGGATGGGCGCGGAGTACGCAGAAATGGCGAGAATTGAACTGAAATAAAATGGCCAGAACGAAACAATAACATTTTTTACACGAAGCCGCAAAGACACGAAAAAAATTTGGAAATTATTGGTTCTCTCTTCGTGCCTTCGTGTCTTTGTGTGAGATAAAGCGTTTTAAAGTTTAAATACAGATCAGCCGCACTGCGGCGGAAGGAGAGTATCATGGCGGACAAGGAAAGATTGAAGGCGCTGGAACTGGCGGTGGGGCAGATCGAAAAACAGTTCGGGAAGGGCTCCATCATGCGTCTGGGCAGGGAGGAGATGCCGGCGAACATTCCCGCAATATCGACCGGCTCGCTCGGCCTGGACATCGCCCTCGGCGTAGGCGGCGTGCCGCGGGGCAGGATCATCGAGGTCTATGGCCCGGAGTCGTCCGGCAAGACCACGTTGACGCTCCATATCATCGCCGAGGCGCAGAAGGCCGGCGGCCAGGCAGCGTTCATCGATGCCGAACACGCCCTCGACGTCTCCTACGCCCGCAGGCTCGGCGTCCGCACGGATGACCTTCTGATCTCGCAACCCGATACCGGCGAGCAGGCGCTGGAGATCACGGAGACGCTGGTCCGCAGCGGAGCCATCGATGTCATCGTGGTCGATTCCGTGGCCGCGCTCACCCCCCGGGCCGAGATCGAGGGCGAGATGGGGGACTCGCATATGGGCCTGCAGGCACGGCTCATGAGCCAGGCACTCCGCAAGCTGACCGGAGCAATCAGCAAGTCCAACACGACCCTTATCTTCATCAACCAGATCCGCATGAAGATCGGGGTGATGTTCGGCAATCCTGAAACGACCACCGGTGGCAACGCGCTCAAATTTTATGCGTCGGTCCGGCTGGACATCAGGAAGGTCCAGGCCATCAAGGAAGGCGAGGAAGTGACCGGCGGCCG
Source organism: Nitrospirae bacterium GWC2_57_9 (assembly GCA_001805085.1). Classification (GTDB taxonomy): domain Bacteria; phylum Nitrospirota; class UBA9217; order UBA9217; family UBA9217; genus MHEA01. The sequence goes on along the minus strand of MHEA01000059.1, from coordinate 1,015 downwards.
GGTAAAGGTGAAGGTTGTAAAAAACAAGATCGCGCCGCCCTTTAGGGCTGCGGAATTTGATATAATGTTCAACGAAGGTGTCTCCAAGATCGGCGAGATCATCGACATGGGCGTAGAGAAGAACATTGTCGAGAAGAGCGGGGCATGGTTCTCCTACAGCGGCACCCGGATCGGGCAGGGCAGGGAGAACGTGAAGCAGTTCCTCCTGGACCATCCGGATATGGCGGCCGAGATCGAGTTCAAGGTACGGCAGGCGGCCGGCCTTCCTGCGACGCAGCCGGCGGCAGCTGTTCCGTCCGAAAGTGCAGCATCCGTCAAAGAGAAAGAAACCACCGCGCCCGAGCGCGGGGCAAAGGCCGCGAAAGGCCAGAAGTCCGAAAAGCATTTGGAGGCGTAAATGAATCTGAACGATCTGCTGAAGGTAACCTTTGAAAAAAGGGCCTCCGACCTGCATGTCAAGGTCGGCGTGCCGCCCATCCTCCGCATCGACGGGAAACTGATGCCGCTGGAGACCGAGAAACGGCTCACGCAGGAGGACGCCCTCGTCATCGCGCAAGGCATCATGAACCCCGCGCAAAAAGCGAAGTTCGCCGAGAAGAACGAACTCGACATGGCCTATGCCGTGCCCGGCATGGGCCGGTTCCGCGTCAACGTGTTCAAACAGCGCGGAAGCGTAGGCATGGTGTTCCGTCTCGTGCCTGCCAAGATCCTGAACTTCGAGGAACTGATGCTGCCGACGGTCCTCACCAAGATCGCGTCTGAGCAGCGCGGCCTGATCCTGGTCACCGGCACGACGGGAAGCGGCAAGTCCACGACCCTTGCGGCAATGATCGACTACATCAATACGATCCGGACGGCCAACATAGTTACCATCGAGGACCCCATCGAGTTCCTGCACCGGGACAAGAAGAGCATCGTGAACCAGCGCGAGATAGGCAGTGACACTTTCTCCTTCGGCGACGCGCTTCGGAGCGCGCTGCGCCAGGACCCGGACGTCATCCTCGTCGGCGAAATG
>MHEA01000058.1:246-7164 GCA_001805085.1 Nitrospirae bacterium GWC2_57_9 | reverse complement strand
ACTGGACGAGGAGGCGCTCGCCTCTTACTTTACCTTTTCCTATATTCCTGCGCCGCTCACGGTCTACCGTAACATCAGGAAGCTCTTGCCAGGCCATGTCCTGACGTACCGGAAAGGGTTTCTGCGCACCCGGCCCTACTGGGACATCCGGTTCGAGCCAGACCGCCGCAAAAAGGAAAAAGACTTCATCGGGGAATTCACGGAGCTGCTCCGGGCGTCGGTGTCGGCGCGGCTCATGAGCGAGGTGCCCCTGGGCGCGTTCCTGAGCGGCGGGATCGATTCGAGCACGGTCGTCGCGTTGATGAACGGCGGGAGCGGGCCGGTCAACACCTTCACCATCGGGTTCGGCGGCGACATCGGCGGCTTTGATGACGAGCGCCGGTACGCGCGGCTGGTCGCGGACCGGTACGGCACGAATCACAGCGAGCAGGAGGTGCTGCCGCGGTTCGACGGCCTGCTCGAAGCGATCGTGCGCTCCTTCGATGAACCCTTTGCGGACGACGCCACGGTCCCGTCCTATTTCGTTTCCCAGATGGCCCGCCGCCGCGTGACCGTCGCGCTTTCGGGCCTGGGCGGCGACGAACTCTTCTGCGGGTATGAACGCTACCTCGGCTTCCGGCTCGGCCGGCTGTACGCGGGGATCCCCCGGTTCATCCGCGACCGGGTGATACCACGGATCATCGATGCGCTTCCGGAATCGTCATCCGGAGGCTACCGGGTGAACCACCTGAAACGCTTCGTCCGGTCCGCAGGGGACGATGCGGCCCGGCAGTACTTCGGGTTCATTACCAAGATCAACGGAAAATACCGGAGCCGGCTCTTCTCGTCAGAGTGCAGCCAGTATGCAAGCGCGCTGGATGCCGTGGAGGAACGGTTTGCGCGGCTCTTCAACGCTGCCCCGGCCGAGGACCCGCTCGACAAGGTGCTCTACTGCGACCTCAAGACCTATCTCCCCGAGGACATCCTTGCCTGCACGGACCGGCTGAGCATGTGCCATTCACTGGAGGTGCGCGTCCCGTTCCTGGACCACACTCTCGTGGAGTACTGCGCAACGATCCCGCCGGAACTGAAAATGAAGTGGTTCCGGAAAAAGTACCTGCTCAAGAAGGCCGTGTCCGGCCTTTTGCCGAAGCCGGTGCTTGCGCACCGGAAGCAGGGCTTCGTGGGCCCGATGACGCGCTGGCTCCAGACGGACATGAAGGAAATGACGCAGAAGACTCTCTCACCCCGCCGGCTGGACCGCCACGGTTTGTTCAAGCCCGCGGTAGTGGAGCGACTGCTGTCGGATCACTACAACGGCCGCGAGGTGAACGATACCACGATCTGGTCGCTCCTGATCTTCCAGACCTGGTTCGATCTCTATATTGCCGGCGACCGGCCCGCCTGCCCCCCGGCCGAGCAGACAGCACCGCCGGCTTCGCTGAAGCAGGCGTGACCGCGATGTTACCCCACCGAAGGAAAAAACCATGGACGTCCTTACCATACTGTTCTGGCTGTCGATCTTCGTACTGTTCTATGCCTATGCCGGGTATCCGCTCCTGGTCCGGTTGATCGCGTTCTTCCGCGCCAATGCTCCGAAGCGGTCGGCCTCGCATCTCCCTTCGGTCACGCTCCTGATCTCGGCATACAATGAAGAAGCCGTGATCGAGGACAAGATCAGGAACTCCCTGGCGCTGCGCTATCCCCGGGACCTGCTCGAGATCGTTGTGGTTTCCGACGGGTCCGACGACGGGACCGCCCAGATCGCCCGGGGCTTCGCGGGGCAGGGAGTACGGCTGAACCATTACGAAGGAAGGATCGGAAAGACCGCATGCCTGAACAAGGCCGTCCCGGACAGCAACGGCGATATCATTGTCTTTTCCGATGCCAACGCCCTGTACGACGCCGATGCGCTGAAGCACCTGGCGGAGAACTTTGCCGATCCCGGAGTCGGCCTGGTAACGGGGTACACGCGGTATGCGAGCCCTGATTCGGCGGGTGCATCAGTGGGCCTCTATGCGGCCATCGAAAAGTTCACGAAGCAGGCTGAAAGCGAGATCGGGTCCTGCGTGGGCGCTGACGGCGCCCTGTTCGCCCTCCGCAGGCAGCTCTACCGGCCGCTGCGGCAGACGGACATCAACGATTTCGTGATCCCCCTGAACGTGGTCCGGCAGGGGTTCCGTGCGGTGCTGGACGAGCGGGTGTTCTGCGTGGAGCAAGCGGCCGGCGACACTCGGGCGGAGTTCCGGCGGCAGGTGAGGATCACGAACAGGACACTGCGGGCCTTGTTCGCCAACCGGGACCTCTTCGATCCGGTCAGGCACGGCCTGTTCGCATTCCAACTCTTTTCTCACAAGGCGGTCAAATTCGTGGCTCCCTTTTTCTTCATTCTCTTCATCGTCTGCACCGTGCTGCAGGCGGGAAGGGGATCGGGCTATTTCCTGCTGCTCCTGGCCATGGCCGGATTCGGTCTGCTCGCCGCTGCAGGGAGGCGGGACCGCCGCCGGAACGTCCTTGACCGGCTCAGTTCGCTCTGCGGCACTTTTGCCGCTGCCAACGCGGCTATCATCGGCGGCTGGTTTCAGTTCCTGAAAGGAGAACGGTATACCACATGGACCCCGATAAAGCGTTGATGCCACAACAGCCCGGGACTCCCGCCTGCAACGTGCTGATGCAACCGAAAGTCCCGGCATTCGCAACAGGGCAGTCCGACCTGCCCGTCCGGCTCGTGAAGCTGCAGGAACCGGAGCTGTCTGCAAGCGGCTGGGACCGGATGGTTGCGGAGCTTTCGGGAAACTTCCTGCACGGGTTCGCCTGGTCCCGTTTTATCGCCAAAAAACGGGCAACGCCGCACTACGTCGTTATCCAGGCTGCCGGCCGGCCTATAGCCGCGGCATGGTATCTGCTCTCCGGGAAAAAGGCAGGCCCCCTCAACCTGATCACGCATATGCACCTGGAGACGCTGCCCTGTTTCGATCCCCGGTACATTTCCGCCTCCGCCGTGTTCCGCGAGCTGCAGGCCCATGCGAAACGGGAATGCTGCATCACGCTGTCTTTCGGCAATTCGGCGCAGGACCATCTGCCCGCCGGTATTCCCTGCCGGCTGAACGAGAAGATCAACTTCGCCATCGATCTCCGCCCCGGCACGGCAACGCTTCTGGCAAATCTGCATGAAAAGCACCGATCCAGGGTACGAAAGGCAGCCCGGACCGGTGTCCGGGTAGCGGTCTATGACAGCGGAGATGCGCTTTCCCTCGTGGACAACCTGAACACAATGTTCCTGCATTCCCTTTCCCGGCACCTCTCGGCAGGCAAGGAACGGGATCCCCGGGAAGAGACGCCCATGACGGACGTGGTCACGGAGCTGGTGGCGGCCGGCCATGCCGTGCTCTTTGTCGCCTTTTTTGAAAACGTTCCTGTATCCTGTTATGCGGCGGCGACGTTCAACAATGAGGCCCACCTGCTCTACGGCGCCAGCAGCGGCAAAGGGTACGAACTGAACGCATCCTTCGCGGCGGTCTGGAGAATGGTCGAATATTTCAAGGAGCGGGGCCATCGCGCAATGAGCCTGGGCTCGGTCGTCCGGACCGCGGAAAACAGCACCGACCCGGACCACGGGCTGTACCGCTTCAAAGCCGGTTTCGGCGGGGAGGCTACCGTCCTGTGCAGCGGCACCCTTGTCCTGCGGCCGGGCCTTGCTGCCGTTCTTGCCGGTTTCGGCCGGATGAAGGCCGCGGCCCGGAACACAGCCCTTCGCCTGAACCGTCCGGCTGAGCGGGAGCGGGCGTGACCGCCGAGTTCATGCCCGTGACCACGCCCGGGGACTGCACGCTCGTAGCGCTCCAGGAAGCGGACGAACGAGCATGGGACCATCTCATCGGGACCCTGGATGGGAATTTCAAGCACTCCTTTGCCTGGTCCCGTTGGTCCGAAAAAAGGTCCGGACCGCCGGCCTATTTCACGATCGAGAAGGCGGGGCAGCCCGTTGCGGCAGGCTGGTACCTGGTGTCGTCGCCGGCGCTGAGCGGTCGGCGGATAAAACAGGCGCTCTTCGAAACACTGCCCTGCTTTGATCGGCAACGAATCTCCGCGTCTGAGGTGTTCGCGGAGGTCATGTCCCTTGCACGGAGAGAAAAATGGATAGCCTTCTCCTTCGGCAACTCCAGCCCGGAATATCTGACCGGCGCCGAAGCGTGCGACGTCACCGAAAAAATCAGCTTCCGCATCGATCTCTCCGGCTCCCTGAAGCAGATCTTCTCGAAATTTCGCGACACACACCGCAAGAGGATCCGGAGGGCTGAGAAAGGCCCGCTTAAGTTCCGTATTTTGACTGACGGTCAGGCGCTCGCCTACGCCGGCGCGCTCGAAGAGCTGTTCCAGTATACCTTTGAGAGGCATGTCTCCCGTGGAAAAGAGCGTGAGCGGCCGGCAGCGACGTCCATCGGCGATGGGATCCGGGATCTGGTGCTCACGGGCCAGGCAATCCTCTTTGTCGCCCTGGACGGGGAAGAGCCCGTCTGCTTCAATCTCGCCTCCTCCTTTCCCGGCAAGGCCCAGGGGATGTTCCTGGCCAGCAGCGCCAGGGGCTATGAGCTGAACGCCTCGTACCTGGTCATGGTGCGCATGATCGAATATTTCCGGGACCGGGGCTATCCTTACCTCGATATCGGGGAGGTCCCGCGAAGCGCGGAAAACGAGGACGACCCGGACCATGGGTTGTATCAATATAAGACGGGATATGCAGCCGACACAGCCCTGCTCTGCAGCGGAACGGTGATCCTCCGTCCCGGCGTCAACCGGGTGGTGACGAGGTTGGCCCGCGGAAAAACGGCAATAGCTCATCTCCTGCGGCTCGCTTCCGGAACACTCAAAAACCCTTCGGTGCGGTGAAAACCAGTCCCCGAAGAACCGGATGTTAGATACGGAACAATCCGATTATCTCTGGTTTACGCCGATAAAATCAAGGATTGATCAGGCCTTTTCACAGCCAGATCAGTGTCCGTCAGTGTCAAAAGACATTACGAACAAGAAGATACTTATCATTACCTATCATTTTCCCCCGAGCGCAGCGATCGGAGGGCTGCGGCTTGCCCGGTTCGCCAAGTTCTTGCCGGCATTCAACTGGACGCCCGTTGTGCTGACCATTCAGGACCGGTACATCGAGAACGTGGATGAGGAACGGCTGAGGGACGTTTCCGGGGTGACGATCATCAAGACGCAGATGCTGCCGACGCTCCGCGGTCTTTACCTTAAAATGAAATCCCGGTATGCGCGGTTCCGGGCGTCCGGCCCCGCAGCTGTCCCTCCGGACGAACCGGGTGATACCGCTGTTGCGGGCCCGGAACGGCTGCTCCGGAAGTTGAAGCGCTATTTCATATCGCTCTTCCTGGTCCTTCCCGATGAGGAGCGGGGGTGGGCGCTTCCCGCGATCGTTGCGGCGGTCAGGGAGGTAAGGAGGCGGGGGATCGATTGCATCCTGACCTCATGCCCTCCCTACTCGTCCCATCTGGTCGGGCTGGCCACCAAGAAGCTGACGGGCGCGGCATGGGTCGCTGATTTCCGCGATCCCTGGATGACCCCGAACGCCAAGCTCTCTGCCGCCTGCGCCCTTTCCAACAGGATCGAGGCCTGGCTGGAAAAAAAGGTGATCCGGAATGCGGACGTGGTCATCTTCACCGTGGATCGTCTGCGCGAGCATTACCGCGAGGTCTATGCAGCGGAGCCGGCGGATAAGTTCGTCTGCATCCCGAACGGACTGGACCTGGTCTTTTTTCCACCGGCTACGCTGCAAAAATACGAGATCTTTACCCTTTGCTATACGGGCTCGCTGTACTACGGGCGCACGCCGGAACCCGTGTTCAAGGCCGTACGCCGCCTGCTCGAGCAGAACAGAGTGCGTCTGGAGGAGATACGGATCCGGCTGGCGGGCCACTGCCGGCAGGTAGGCAAGGACCCGGTCGAAGAATTGATCCGCGCCTACGGACTGGATCGGATCGTCCAGGTGAGTGACTCGGTCCCGCGCATGCAGGCCCTCGAGATGGTGCGCAAGAGCCACGTGGCCCTGCTGTTCGCCCCGAGCCAGCCTTACCAGATTCCGGCAAAGGTCTATGACTATCTTGCATTGGGTGCGACCATTCTGGCGATAGCGGAGCCGGGCGCCACGTCGGACTTCATCCGTCTGACGGGATGCGGCAAAGGCTTTTTGCCGTCCGATACGGCAGGAATGGCCGAATTCATCTATGACGCCATGCACCGCGACAACGGGAACAACGAACGATATTCACGCACAATCCCCTATTTCGACGCCAAGCTGCTGACGCAAAGCCTGGCGGATATACTGAACAGCCTGGCACCGGGACGGGCACCTTCCGCCCAATAGGCGATGAAGACGAAGGGGCAAAAGCAGGACCAACCTTTCGGGGAAGGACTGCACAGTGCGCCTATGAAACGATCGATCGGGGAATACTCTTCCCTGGAGGAGGCGAAGATGAAAAAGAAAATGCAGAGCGCGGTGCTCGTCGGAAGATATTATGCCTCATTCCTGAACCTGTACCTGGTCCAGGCCTATCTCAACCGTTGGCGGAACAGGCAGCAGGAAACCAGGTTTCACCTGGAGGCGGCCATGCAGTGGCTCTGCCGGGCACAGGACGCGTCGGGGGACGGGGGCGTGGCGCGGAGCTACTCGCTCGTATACAACCCCTACTTCAAGCGGAAAGGGTGGATCCCGTCCTACCCGGAGACAACGGGGTACATTATCCCGACGATGTTCGATTATGCCGGGCTGGCCGGGCGGCAGGAACTGTTCGACCGGGCAGTGCGCATGGCCGAGTGGGAGTGCAAGGTCCAGATGGAGACCGGGGCCGTGCAGGGCGGAACCATCGACCAGAAGCCGACGCCTGCGATCTTCAACACGGGACAGGTTATCTTCGGCTGGGTCAG
>MHEA01000058.1:0-193 GCA_001805085.1 Nitrospirae bacterium GWC2_57_9 | reverse complement strand
GGCGCTACCTGGTGGAGCATCAGTGCGCCGACGGGGCCTGGCGTAAGAACCTTTCCCGGTTCGCGAGCGACCGAATGAGCTTCTATACCTACAACACGAGGACCGCCTGGGCGCTGCTGGTACTCGCAGAGGCCGCCCGGCGACCGGCGTTCAAGGACGCGGCAACCCGCAATATCGAGTTCGCGCTGACTCA
>MHEA01000057.1:7188-7275 GCA_001805085.1 Nitrospirae bacterium GWC2_57_9 | reverse complement strand
TTGGGGTTGCTCGGCTTGCCGTTCTCCTTCAGGTATTTCTCACTGAACGCCGGGATCACCCCTTTTTCCCCGTTCTGGGGATGGATC
>MHEA01000057.1:4366-7170 GCA_001805085.1 Nitrospirae bacterium GWC2_57_9 | reverse complement strand
AGTTGTCCCACGGTCTCCATCATATGCTCCCAGCCGCTCTTGAAAAGCTTGCACTCATTGTTGTAGCACACCCAGAGATAGGGCGAATCCCAGTCCAGGTAGCGGGAATCCATCTGTTCCATGATATTCTTGCAGTGCGGGCAGGTTGGCGCCTCAGTAACCTTCCAGTTCGTCGTATCCATCATCTTACCTTCCTCCTGATCAACAGCAGGCGTATTATACGCCGAAGGGTGTTGGATTTCAACGGCAAAAATACTTCAAAGACCGTGGAATACAAAACGGCCTCCCGGGGTTGCAGGCGTTTCTTGGCGCAAGGTTTCGCGTCTGCGATTCGAACCATCCGGAAATAGTTGTGTTCGGTATGCTTCTTAACCCTCTGACTTTATGCAATATTTTCTATTAAAAGCCCTAACAGTTTCTCCTAATAGTTTTCCATCCAGAGCTCGAAGAAGCTTCTCGGGTGAAGACAGGCGGGGCATTGTTCTGGCGCCTCCGCTCCCTCATGGTGATGACCGCAGTTCCGGCAAATCCAGGTCTCCTTTTCGCCCTTCTTGAAGACCTTCCCCGTTTCCAGGTTCTCAAGCAGTTTGCGGTACCGCTTCTCGTGCTCCACTTCCACCTTAGCGATATACCGGAAGGCCATGGCGATATCCTTGAATCCTTCCTGCTCGGCCACTTCCCCGAACCCGGGATAGAGCTTCGTCCATTCCTCATGTTCGCCATCGGCAGCGGACTTCAGGTTCAGGGCAGTCGAGCCGATAATGCCGGCCGGGAAGGAAGCCGTGATTTCGGCCATGCCGCCTTCGAGGAACTTGAAAAAGCGCTTTGCATGCTCCTTCTCGTTGTCCGCTGTTTCGAGAAAGACGGCCGCGATCTGTTCGAAACCCTCCTTCTTGGCCGCGCTCGCAAAAAAAGTATACCGATTCCTTGCCTGGGACTCCCCGGCAAAGGCAGCCAGCAGGTTCTTTTCCGTTCTGGTTCCCTTGATCCCCATTGATTCCTCCCTTAAATTGCCGTCACGCATCATGCACTCGGTCTTTTCACCGCTGATGCTTTGCAAATCTCGACCGGGCGAACAGGATGTCGGCCCTGGCCAGGAGACAGTAACTGATGCGCTCTCTTAATTTCTGAAGCAGCGGCCTTTTTCTCCAGTCCTCTAGCCGTATCCGTTCGGCCTGCTGAAGGTCCTCTTCGAAATCGGCCCGCGCCCTCGCGGAAAGGGCAGGGTCCTTCACGACCGCCACGATCTCATAATTTATCATGCCGCTCCTGATGTCCAGGTTTGCCGACCCGGCGACGACCGTGTCGTCGGCCACGGCAAGTTTCGCGTGCATCATCGTGGGCTTGTATTCCCACACTTCGACGCCGGCTCGCAGCATCCTGCCGTACAGCCCCCGGGCGGCCCACTGTGCAGCCGGAACATCGGTCTTCTGCGGGAACATGAGGCGGACGCTGACCCCGCGTTTGACCGCCCGCTTCAGTGCCCGCATCATCCTGCCGTGCGGATAAAAATAACCCATGGCGAGATCGATGTTCCTGACGGCATTCCCGATGACGAGGCGGTACGCCCTGCGCACCGGCCGGAGCGGGTCCTCAGGGCCGCTTTCGAGGAACCATACCTTCCCTGCGGGCATCATGCGGGTGATGTCTTTTCGGACCCGCCGGAGAAGGATCCTGCGAAGGGGCTGATCGGCCCGCGCCCACATCCGCTGGAAGGAATGGCGAAGCGCTGCTACATCTTCTCCGGATATCTGGAGCATGTTGTCCCGCCACGGCGCTGCTCCATCCCTGCCCCGAGAATACTCGTCGGCAATGTTCATGCCGCCCAGATAAACGATGCGATCGTCGACCAGGAGCATTTTCCGATGGTTCCGGAACGGCAGCAACCCTTTCGAAATCGGATGGAACCAGCGTATCGAACCGCCCGCTTCCCGCAGACCGTTCCAGAAGGAGTCCTGGAGCTGCCATGAACCCCAGGAGTCGACCAGGACCAGCACCTCGACTCCCCGCAGCGCGGCGTTGACGAGGTGTTCCCGGAGTTCCCGTCCCGTGCCGTCATCGGAGACGATATACATCTCGAGCGCGATCCGGAACCGGGCCGCGTCAATGGAAGCGAACATGGCCGGGAAGGCTTCTCTGCCGTTTTTGAGGAGCCGTACAGTGGTCATTCAGGCTTAGTTTCCAATAACAGATTCTGACCGGATAACCCGAAACCGGGACAAAAAAAATGAATCAAAGGCATCTCTCGCAACGCCGCAAAGACGCAAAAATCTTTAAACTGTTTGAAAAGTCTTTGCCTTTCTTTGCGGCTTGGTGACTTTGCGAGACATTTCCTTTTTTTTAAGAAGAATTTGATCCTTGGCCGTGCTTCTGTTTTTTCCACTCCCGCTTGGTTCAGGCTTTTACCGCGTACCGAGCCTGTGTAAAGTGATCCTAGACGTTCTCGAACGTATAGTCCACCTTCACCTTCATGTCTTTCCTGAGCGTATGGTAGACCGAGCAGTACTTCTCATGGGAAAGGGAGATGGCCCGTTCGAGTTTTTTGGCAGTAAGACCGGAACCAGTCACGGCAATGATCATCTCGATCGAGGTGTAATACTGCGGAGGAGTGGGATTTCGTTCGCCCACGATGTCCATTTTGTAGGACTTGATCTCGACCTTCATTTTCTTGAGGAACGACACCATATCGATCCCCATGCACCCGGCCACGCTCAGGAGCAGCGTTTCCGTGGGTGAACAGCCCCACTGCTGCTGCGCGTCGAACTCGACCTCGTAGCCGCGGTTCGTCCTTCCGATGAAGATCA
>MHEA01000057.1:1476-4280 GCA_001805085.1 Nitrospirae bacterium GWC2_57_9 | reverse complement strand
CATCTGGTGCTTCTCTACAGGCCTTTCTCCTTCAGGCGGGCGAGCGCCTCCTCCTCCCGGCCTGATTCGACTTTCAGCACATAGGTCTTGATCGCCGCCGGTTCCAGCCCCAGCGAAAAGGAATCATAGGTCGCCCGGATTCCCTGCGATCCCAGGTAAGTCACGAGATCGAGCATGAAGGAATCATCATATCCCCTGCCCGTATCCGTACGAAGTATCTCGACAAACTGGACATCGTTGCCGGCCGGTTCCTGGTCGGGCGTCCCCTGCTTCCAGACGTCCCCGAACTCCCAGCCTTCCTCGTTCTCATCGTCGTGGCTGCGCTTCATGGTCTCGTCACCTCAGATAGTAATAGAGCGCGCGCGGAGTGTCAAATAAAAAATCCTTGGCAGAACAATGTTTTAGCGGATGAATTCTGGAGTGACCCCTAACCCCGCTTCGGGGTTAGCGAACGGATACGATTATATTTTTACCCTGAGAATCGAGATTCCCTGTCCCGGCTTCAACGGGACTGCAGGGATCTCAATTGACAGCAGGACCGGCAGTAGGATATTATGCGGCATATGATAGAGTTCGGTTCGTTCCTCTTCGGCCTCAGCTTCAGCATACTGGTCTATTTTCGCTCCATCAGGACCGCTGAGCTCCCTTTTTGGAAAAAGATCTTCTATTTCCTCATAACGTTGATCGGCATTACAGGCATGCTGTTCCTGTCCGGGGTGCTGATCGCCCATACCCTGAGGAAGCTTCAATTGCTGTAGCATCGGCGAATTTCAAGCCTCTTTACCCGATATCCGCAAGCGCTTCTCTTGCCGCCTCACGGACACCCGGGTGGGCATCCTCCAGACTGGCTGTCAGCGCTTTCTGTGCCGAAGGATCCCTGATCGTGCCCAGCACCGAGGCCGCGTCCCCGCGGATCGTCGGGTTCTCGTGCTTCAGCAACCCGATAAGACCCGGCACCGCGGCCCGAAGCTCCTGCCCATGGTCCTTTACCAGTTCTTCGACCAGCGCCACCGTACCCAGCCGCACGTGGATGCTTTCATCGCCCAGCATATCCGCGATGAAGGGATAGACGGAAGCATCCTGCCTGAACAGAGCGATGATATTGTCGAGAAATCCCCTGCCCATGTACTCGATGAGCATGGCCTTCATTTCCTCATCCTGCATAGAGACGACCTCTTTTGCAAATTGCTGAAGAATCCCGGTTTGAATGAGAAAAGGGATTATACACCATTTCGCCGGGACAGGCCAGGTGGATTTTGGGCGACGATGTCAGCCGCTGTCAGCCCGTTCGTCGCTAGATGCGGGACAGCCGAGGAAGGAACGGACGTCAGAAGGACGTGACCGTGAGCACAGTACTTCCTGTCATGGTTCCCGAAGTGAAGGTTATGATCGTGGTCCCCATGCCCAGACCGGTTGCCAATCCTTGAGCAACGAAGGCCACCGATCCATTCGACGAGGTCCAGATGCAGTTCCCCGGGACGAAGCCAATAACGGTACCGTCCGGGAAGAGAGCGGTAACGGAGAATTGCACCGTCTCGCCCGGCCGGATCCTGGGGTTGGCCGGCGTGATGCTGATCGATCCTGTTGTGATCCCCGGGGGCACGACGGTTACTAAGGCGTCATCCGATGTTACACCGGAAAAGCTCGCATTGATGCGCGCGGTGCCCGCCGCAAGGCCTTGTACCAGGCCTTTCGTGCCGGCAGCGTTGCTCACCGTTGCAATTGCCGCATCAGAGGTTGCCCAGGCTGCGTCGTCAGTGATGTTCTGGGAAGAACCATCGGAAAAAATTCCTGTGGCCAGGAACAGCCGGGTCTCACCCTGATTGATGCTCTGATTGACCGGCGTGATCTTTATTGAAACGAGAGAAGGCTCGGTTACGGTCAAGAGTGCGGAACCGGAAGCGGCGCCGAATGATGCGGTGATCAGGGCGGTGCCGGGCGAAACAGCCAGAGCGAGACCGTTTCCGTCCATGCCCGCTATCCCGGAAGGTGACGCATTCCAGGTGGCCTCTGTGGTCAGGTCCTGCTCCGCATTGTTCGATAATATGCCCCTTGCCGTGAAGTTCCTGGTCGTTCCCCGGACCAGGGTGGCGCGATCGGGCGTGATCCGGATCGATCGGACCTCGGACGAACTGATCTGAGCAGTCCCGGTTATGCCGCTGAACGTTGCGGTTACCGTTGTCGTTCCCGTTGTCGTCGCTGCCGCGGAAACAAGTCCCGTTCCGCTTACCGTTGCCACGCCCGGATCGGAGGACTCCCAGGTCATGACGCCGGTAAGGTCCTGCTGCGAGGAGTTCTGCAGCACGGCTGCGGCGCTGAGCTGCCCGGTCGTTCCCGGCGCGAGGGTCGCGTTCGCCGGCGTTACCTGGATCGCCTGCGGCGGAGAGAAAGTGAGCAGGGTTGATCCGGTGACGCTTCCCGATGTAGCCGTTATCAGGGTAGAACCGGTGCTCGAAGCTGCAGAATTGACCACTCCTTCGGCATTCACCGTTGCCAGGTCGGGATCCCCGGAACTCCACATTACATTCTGTGTAAGTTTTCTTGCTCTATTGTTCGAAAAAACGCCGATCGCTTCCAATTCCAGGGACGATCCGGGCGCCATGCTCGGCGTGGACGGGGATATAGCGATCGAAACGAGGTCTCCCGAATCAGTGGCCGGCGGGGGGGATATGGTATCGACCCTGCAACCGGGTAAAAAGGAGGTCAAAAGCAAGAATAGAAAAGCGGGAATAACAAAGGGAATTGAATTTTTCATGGTGTTGGTCTCGGCTGTGTGGAATTGGAAGTATTCTTTCTTGATTGTA
>MHEA01000057.1:378-1442 GCA_001805085.1 Nitrospirae bacterium GWC2_57_9 | reverse complement strand
CGCGCCGAAGGCCTGGACGGCATACCCTGCGTTTTGCACAAAAGGAAACGGGAATTTACACGGGGGAGTGACCACGCCGCTGCTCTTCTCTCGTGAGATCAGAGCGGCTTCTTTTCCTGCTTTTCATGGCGCCCCTGCTCACGACTGATGACGCTGATCCTGCCATCCCGCTCCATATAGGCCTTTTCCACTTTCGAAAAGTCGTCTATTCCCTGCTCACGAAGTTGGCTCGTAAGATCTTCTTCCGTAATCAGTTCCCGTCGCATGTTCCTTCGCTGCAGTTCGCCGTTGCGGATGAGGAGAAGAGGAGCAGGCTCCACTATACTCCGGAAGAAGGGCGATCGAAAACTGAGCCAGTCCAGAAAATAGTTCCAGAAGATGAGCGTGGCGACCAGAACGATCCCATCGGGCACGGAGTTGTGATCACCGGCCATTGCGTTCTGTGACGCGTCTGCGAGAGGGTCACCAGCAGCAGGTCGGTCATCCCCAGCGTCCCTGCCTGCCGCTTCAGGATGACACGCAGCAGGATGAACAGCGTCAGGTACATGATCGTACCCCGCAGGATCATCTCGAAAGGAGAGGCGTCAGGGATTACCAGCTTGTCCCACTCTATTGGCTTGAACATGGTTGAAAGGTGAGATTTTCAGAACATTCAGAACAGCCGTGATCGCTTTTTGGTTTTGCTCTTATTCTAGCATGAGCCGGGAAAGTGGGCCGATAGCAGGAATGGAGCAAATACTATGGTGACACTTTTTCTGTGGGCAGAGGGGCAGAAGGAGGTGACAGTGCGGGGATGTCCTGAGTCGTTTTCCGCAATTTTTGCGCGGCCTCCTTTGCCGTCAGGATGTTCTTGACCCGCTTCAGACGGTAGAACGACTCACGCTCGCGCTCCCCGATATACTGGGTAATCGTCTTGATCTGGGATTTTAAACCGGGCAGGACCAGCTCTTCCAGCACCTTGATGCGCCGCGTGGTCCGCAGGATCTCATCGCCGAGCCGTTTGAGCTTGCTCTCGTATTCCGCAATATGCAGCATCGATTCCAGCAACTTTTCGAAGAGCAGGG
>MHEA01000057.1:0-238 GCA_001805085.1 Nitrospirae bacterium GWC2_57_9 | reverse complement strand
CGTTCGGTGGCAGTTGCGATCGAGGCCACTCCGTCACGGCCCTCATGCCCGACCGCGATCGCAAGCTCCCGGAGCGCTTTACCGTAGGATTTGCGGATGTCCTCGCGCGAGCGCAGGAACGGCAGGGTGGCAGCAAGGAATTCCTTGATGAGCGCCTGCTTCCGCGCCTTCAGGATGCCGATACTGTTTACCACGGACCGGGACTTGTCCTTCAGCATCAGCAGGTTCGTACGGGTAG
>MHEA01000056.1 GCA_001805085.1 Nitrospirae bacterium GWC2_57_9 | reverse complement strand
ACCGCAGGAGCAGTCCTTGAACGCGGCAAGACCTTCCGCACCGTTCTCGCAAGCAATAACATTGTAGCCCGACGCTTTCAGCGAATCCTCAATGGTCACCCTCATCAATTTTTCGTCTTCGATGACCAGAACCGTTTCTTTCATCCTTGCCCTTTCATTGCCATGGGAAAGCTCATCGTGAACCTGCTGCCCTTCCCCACAGCGCTTTCCACCGTGATTTCGCCGTTATAATTTTTCATAATACCGTAGGTGACCCAGAGACCCAGGCCCGTCCCCTCCCCGGTCGGTTTCGTTGAGAAGAACGGATCAAAAATCCTGCCGACGTTCTCCGGCTCAATACCGGATCCGGTGTCTATGACGTCGATCCTGACCGTGCCGTGGTCCCGGCTCCCCCTGATGCTCAAATTGCCTCCCTCAGGCATGGAGTGTACTGCGTTGATCATGAGGTTCAGAAGCATCTGTTGAAAATCATGTAGGTCAACGATGACCCGTAAATCGTCCGGCACCGCATTTACAAATACGATGCTATTTTTCTTGATCTTGTATTCGACGAAATGATGGACGCCGTCAACGGCGTTCCGCACGTTTACCTCAACGGGCGCATGCTCGGATTTACGGGACATCCAAAGCAGCTTGCTAACCGTGTTTTCTATCTTGTCAAGCCCTTCTTTCACCAGCCCGAGGTAACGTTCGCGGAATTCGGGACTGTCGCCATTCTGGCCGAGCATCTGCACACAGTTAAAAAGCCCCCCGAGCGGGTTGTTAATCTCGTGGGCGACGCCGGCGGAAAGGATACCGATGGAAGCGAGCTTCTCGGACTGGATCATCTTCTCATTGGCTTTCCTAACGTCCTCATTGGCCTGCCGGATGCGGTCGATCATGCTGTTGAAGCGCTCACCGAGCACAGCAAGTTCGTCACGTCCTTTTATTTCGACCCGTACATCCAGATCGTCGCCGCGCGCTTTTTCCATGGTGCTGGCAAGCTGCGTTATCGGGCTGATGAACCTGCGGCTCAAGAGCAGTATCATGGCGAAGCCGGCGACCAGCAGCGCGATCGTCAGGATGATTATCTTTTTGACCGTTGCCAGGATCTCATGCTCCACTTTTTCGAGGGATACCCCGAATTTGAGGGTTCCCCATCGTTTCTTACCTATCGACAGGGGAACACCGAAATCGAGAGCGGCATGATCTTTCCCGGGAAAGTGCTGTGCGAGGGTAGTGTCGGCTGCGAGCGCTTCTTTTGTGAGCGGATCGGAATATATCTTGCCGTATTCCGTGATGTCATTATGGGAAATGACCTTTCCTTCGTCATCGAGAATGGCAATATACAAAAGATTGGCATCCTGACGGTTGAAAATCTCCATGATATAGTTGTCAAGAAGACCGCCCTCCTCGACCAGCCCCAGTCGCTCATAGATCAGGTCGTTCACGATCGGGATCGCGAGGGTTTCCCCCAGGAGCCTCCCCTGCTTTTCCACCTCCGCATAGAGAATGCTCCTCTCCCGTTCGACCGCCACATACCCGATGGTGCTCATGATCACGATGATAGCGCCTGTCGTCAGCAAAATGAACTTGTATTGCAGACCGAGACCGGCAAAATAGGATAGCAATCGATTCATAATCTTATCTTGGGGTGGCAACCCCTGCCGCAAGTTTGGGGAACGGCATTGATCTTTGCGCGGATGTCGCCGTAATCCTCGTCGGCAGCCTCGATAAAACCGCCTCGAAAATCTTCGTCCAAACGCTTCAATATTTTTTGCGCTTCGGGATCCCGGGGATCGAGCGCGAGGAGCACTTTTTTGATGTTCTCGATAACGGAGAAAGGCGTGCCGGGTCCTACCACGAGAGGGCCCGTCGGGATGGGATCGGACGACGCGATGACCGCGATCCCGAGTTTTTCGTACTTGTGCGCTACTGAATCCCTGACCGCCCCCGCTTCGTATTGTCCTTTCAGGACCGCCTTTACAACCGAATCGTGGTAATCGAAATTCGCATACTCGCCGAGATCGCTCAGATGGATACCGGAGTTTGCGAGCAGATACCGGGGCATGAGATTGCCGGATGTAGACTGGGACGAAGCAAATGCGACCCTCTTGCCTTTCAGTTCAGTCAGTGACACTATCGGAGCATCGGACTTCTTGATGATCACGCTCCGGTACCCAGGAGAACCTTCCCCGCTTCTGGATTTCAGAATGCAGATCGCGCCGTATTTGGCGCGAGCCTCCAGATAGCTAAGCGGTCCGAGCAACGCAACGTCGGTCTCCCCGCTTCCAAGGGCGGAAACCGTATCCTCATAGTTCTTCTTGAGCACCAGTTCGTATGCGTAAGGGGTTTTTTCAGCGAGGTAATCAAGGAGAGGCTGGTATTTCTCGTACATGATCCGCGGGTTGTCCCTCGGAATAACGCCGAAATAGACAGTTTTCCGGTCCTTCGTCTTTCGCGCCAGGGCCGGGCTTTCCGAGACTGCCCGTTCCATGTCCCTGATGGAGTCATAATTCCTGTCAGAGACTTCGGTAAAGCCGTCGATCATCATGGCATTCAGGATTGTTTTCCCGACCGCGGTGTTGTGCATGCCGAGGAAAGCAGCCCGCAGCTTCGTCTTGAGAGCAGAGTCGATATCCTTTGTCACCACGACCGGCGGAATGCCGTATGCCGGAGAACGCTTGATGATCTTCGTTTGGCCGGCATAGGGCGAGCCTTTCTTCAGCATGTGCTCGTACACGATGCTCTCGACCGCTGCCCCGTCAACCAGCCGCTTCGCCACCATTTCGATCGATTTGTTGTGGCTGTAGCTGTAGACTATTCTGCTGAAAAACTTCTCCGGCGTCCGGCCCGTGGTCTTGAGGAGATAGGTCGGATAGAGCTTGCCGGTGTTTGACTTCGGATCTGTAAAAGCGAATGGCCTGCCTTTCAGCTCCGCGAAAGAGGAAAGAGGACTTTCCTTATGAACTATGATAAAAGATTGGTAAGTAGGCCTTCCGTTCACGTTGGGCGCGGCAAGCAGTTCGATGCCGAATTTCTGGCGATTCTTGACATAGGGCGCCGAGCAGATGAACGCCACATTTACCTCTCCCCGTTCGAGGAGCGAATCCATCTCATCATAGGTTCGCCGATGAACCATCTGAACCGGCTGGCCGATAGCCTCTCCGATGTAATCAATCACGTCCTGGTAGTATTTCACGGCATCGACCGGTGTGATCATCGAGGCCACGCCGATCTTCAGGGGAGGCCCGGCCGCATATACGCCCGGCACAAGAACAACGAGGAGAATAACAAGCAGGATTACGAGCAGTGATGGTGAGAGAATAGCCTGTTTTTTCCCGAAGATCGCAATCACGCCCCTTTCATGGGTTAAATAAATTATATATTAACATGATGATTTCGATGTTGTCTATGCCGTTTTTATGTGCTTTCAATGTTTCATGACCCTTGAGTGATCTCCTTGCCGTTTCCTGTTCCGACTTGCTGCACCTGGCGGAGGGACAGCGAAGCAGCCGGAGCGGTGAGCGATGCGATTTATACTTGCATTTATCCAGGAAAAGAATATAATTCTGCCGATTTCGACGAGCCGGCCGGATAATCTCCGCCTTGTGCCCGCCTTTTCACTCAAGTGGATCTCATACAGCCCGCGTGCCCTTTATCGATCTATTTCCGCGCGTGCTGCTGTTAATCAGAGAACGGAAAGGGGGTGAAATACGATGAAGAAGATCACTGCAATTATAACGGTTGCGGCTATGGCCGCGGTTTTTGCGGTTTCTGGTTGTCAGAAAAACGAGGCCTCGAAGCAGGCACCTGAATCTGCTCCGACCTCGACCATGTCGGCTCCTACCGCGACTGCTCCCGCAAAATAGGCTTTGATGCAGCTGAGCAAGAAGGCTCTCCGGTTTCCGGAGGGCCTTTTTTTGTTTTTCCCCTTAGGCGACAAGTCCGGTAAGGCGGTTTGACATTGGCGAGCTTTTGGCAATGCCCTGTTTATTACCATTGCACGCGTGCGATACGGTAACCGGAATAACAGCAGGCAACCGTCATTGAGAATGATGAGACTGCTGTTTTGTTTGGCTGCGGGGCATTGACAGATTGGCCCTGATAGGCTAAGCTTTCTTTACCGAATCCGGGCAGGCTGTCACCTCTTACTCTTTTCAGACCTTCTCGCGGGACTCTTTCTTTTTATTATCTTTTCCATTCTTGGCGATATAGCCGGTAGGTAACGGCAGAATTCAAAAAAGGAGGGTGACATGAGCGGGAAATTAAAAGGTCTTCTTGTTGCGGTCGTCTTTTTAAGCGGGTGCGCCTCCATGTTCATAAAAGGCGGAGACCTCGTAAAGGCCGGGTATAAGCCGGATATCCTCGTCTCCTATCGGGCCGAGGGCACGGTACCCCAGGGAGTTGATTATCTGCTGGTCAAGACTGAAACAGGACCGGCCGTATTCGAGAGAAGCCCGGACGGGAGCGGCGTGCTCTTTTTGACCCGTTGGCAGGATGGCCAGGACGACCATTTTGCCGGGTGGGTTGCGAACAGTCATGGGTATGAATATGTAATTCCGGCCGACCGGTCGGGAAACGGCAGAAAATACGTCTACCCGGCAGGTTTTTATTCCATAAAGGAGATCGGCGGGATCGCCCGGCCCGTGCCGGTCGTTCAGGTCGATCCAGTCGCCACGCTTATCCCGAAAAAATAAGCGTTCCCGATGCAGCTGACAAAAGCCGGAGGAATATATATCCCCCGGCTTTTGTATATGCTGCTTACCGAACCCGCTCGTCCTCTCAGTGCTCTTTCCGAGAGCTCAGTCAATCCATGGGAAGGAAGGCATATCCCTGCTGCTGATAGCCGACCAGAGAGACATAGCCGTTTTTCACGATCTCTATTTCAGGCAGGAAATCCTTGAGGTCAACATCTAGCATCTCGGCTGCAATGGAGCACTGCTCGAGCACAAAACCCTGCTTCTTGAACCGCTCGATCCACGAATGCACGTCCCCCTTGGCATCCCTTTCCTCGGCCGCGACATAACCGTCCCCTTTTGTGATGAAGAGGCTGGCCTTGCCCCGAAAGGCGACAACTACGCTGGTTTTGACCCCCGCTTCGGCTATTTGCCGGTAGGTCCTGTCAAGGAGTTCCATGCGCTTCAGGAGCAGTTTCGGCTCGCCCACATTCATGTCACAGACGATCTTCATGTGCTTCAGCCCCTCTAAAGCCTTCGCCTTTGCGGCCGGCGCCGCTTGAACCGTCGCGGCGTGCAGCACGCAGAGAAAAAGAAACATTGTTTTTTTCATACCTGCCTCCTGTTTATTTATGTTTGCTGTGGTTCTCCCTTTTATCAACGAGGTAAGGTGCGGAAACGACGAGGAAAGAGTTCGATCTGTTTCGATTATAGGCTGAGGCATGTATTTGTCAAACGGTTTGTAAAAACAAAAAAGCCGGGGAGAATCTCTTCCCCCCGGCCTCTGCTTCGTTCCTCAACAACCGTTCTTAGTACATTCCGCCCATGCCGCCCATGCCGCCCATGCCGCCGGGCATACCGCCGGGCATTCCTGCGGCGCCCTTCTCCTCGGGCAGCTCGGTGATCATCACTTCGGTGGTCAGCATGAGGCTTGCCACGGAGGATGCGTTCTGGAGCGCGGACCTGGTCACCTTGGTCGGGTCGATTATGCCCGCCTGGAGCATGTCCACGTACTCTTCCTTCTGTGCGTCGAAGCCGTAGTTCGGCTTGTCAGCTGACTTCACCTTGTCCAGGATGACGGAGGACTCGAGGCCCGCGTTGTTCACGATCTGGCGGATCGGCTCTTCGAGCGCCTTCTTCACGATGTTCACGCCCACCTGCTCGTCGCCTTCGAGCTTCATCTTGTCCAGCACCGGGATGCAGCGGAGCAGCGCAACGCCGCCGCCTGCCACGATGCCTTCTTCCATGGCTGCGCGGGTTGCATGGAGCGCGTCCTCGACGCGTGCCTTCTTCTCCTTCATCTCGGTCTCGGTCGCGGCGCCCACGTTGATGACTGCAACGCCGCCCACGATCTTGGCGAGCCGCTCCTGGAGCTTCTCGCGGTCGTAGTCCGAGGTCGTCTCGGCGATCTGGGCCTTGATCTGCTTCACGCGGCCCTGGATCTGGTCGTTCTTGCCTGCGCCCTCGACGATGGTCGTGTTGTCTTTGTCAACGGTGATCTTCTTTGCCCTCCCCAGGTCCGTGATCTTCACGTTCTCGAGCTTGAGGCCGATGTCCTCGGAGATGACCTGGCCGCCTGTCAGGATCGCGATGTCCTCGAGCATGGCCTTGCGGCGGTCTCCGAAGCCGGGAGCCTTCACCGCGCAGATCTGGAGCGTGCCGCGGAGCTTGTTCACCACCAGGGTCGCCAGGGCCTCGCCCTCAACGTCCTCGGCAATGATCAGCATAGGCGCGCCCATCTTGGCGGTCTGCTCCAGGATGGGGAGCAGGTCCTTCATGCTGGAGATCTTCTTCTCCGACAGGAGGATGAAGGCGTTCTCGAGCACGGCTTCCATCTTCTCTGCGTTGGTTACGAAGTAGGGGGAGATGTAGCCGCGATCGAACTGCATGCCTTCCACAACGTCGAGACCGGTGGTCATGCCCTTGGCCTCTTCCACGGTGATTACGCCGTCCTTGCCCACCTTGTCGACTGCCTCTGCAATCAGGTTGCCGATGGTCTGGTCGCTGTTCGCCGAGATGCTGCCGACCTGGGAGATCTCCTTCTTGTCATGGACCGGCTTGGAGTTCTTCTTCAGGTTCTCGATGACGGCTTCAACCGCCTTCTCGATCCCGCGCTTCAGGTCCATGGGGTTTGCGCCTGCAGTCACGTTCTTCATGCCCTCGCGGTAGATCGCCTGGGCCAGCACGGTTGCCGTCGTCGTGCCGTCGCCGGCCACGTCGGAGGTTTTGGAAGCCACTTCGCGCACAAGCTGGGCGCCCATGTTCTCGTAGGCGTCCTTCAGCTCGATTTCCTTTGCCACGGTCACGCCGTCCTTGGTGATGGTGGGCGCGCCGAACTTCTTGTCGATCATGACGTTCCGGCCCTTCGGGCCGAGCGTTGCCTTCACGGCATCCGTCAGGATATTCACACCTTTCAGAATGCTCGCTCTGGCATCCTGGTTAAACATAAGCTGCTTTGCCATGTAATTTTCCTCCTCAGGAATTCTTGTTAGAAATTATGGATCGGTATCAGGCATTACGCCAGTATTCCCAGCACATCTTCCTCTTTGACGATGAGATATTCGGTATTGTCGATATTGATCTTTGACCCGGAATACCGGTCGAAGAGAATTTTGTCGCCGACCTTAAGCGATTTTACTTCCGCGCCGACGGCTTCCACCTGCCCGCTCTGGGGCTTCTCTTTCGCCGTATCCGGAATATAAAGACCTCCCGCTGTTTT
>MHEA01000055.1:7728-7828 GCA_001805085.1 Nitrospirae bacterium GWC2_57_9 | reverse complement strand
GCAGTTTGAGCTGTTCTATGTCGGCGACAGGCACTTTCGTGCGGACGAACTCCTCGAGGCGGTCTCCCTTGACCAGCCCCATGCCGGTGAACGCGGACAA
>MHEA01000055.1:7570-7712 GCA_001805085.1 Nitrospirae bacterium GWC2_57_9 | reverse complement strand
AGGTCCTCCTTTTGCAGCGTGAAGGCCGTCCACTCCAGTTCAAAACTGTTCAAATGATGCGCGTAGATGGCCCCGATCAGGCTGCCGACGCTCGTTCCCACGATCAAATCGACGGGGATCTTTTCCTGCTCCAGCACACGGA
>MHEA01000055.1:1369-7429 GCA_001805085.1 Nitrospirae bacterium GWC2_57_9 | reverse complement strand
CCTCCCAGCGCAAGGGCGACCCGCGGACGGGAACTGTCTGCGAGGGGCGTGTGCTGCGTCAGGAACTGCTTGAAGTAGTTGATAACCTCATTTTTCATGTTCGTGGAGAAGCCCCGTCACTTCGTCGTACAGTTTTTTGACTATCGCCTCGTAGTCCCTTTCCTCGGGAAGGATCGGCCTGCCGACGGTCACCGTTATCCGCGCCGGACGGGGAATGCTTTTCCCCGGCGCCAGCGTCTCGTAGGTGCCTTTGATCGCGACCGGAACCAGCGGCATGTTCAGTTCGCGGGCGATGATGCCGATGCCTTTTTTGAACTCCCTGGTCCGGCCGTCGCGCGACCTTGTACCTTCCGGGAAGATGCAGAGAACTTTTCCTTTGCGCAGCACATAGGCCGAGAGCTGAAGGGAACCGTAGAGCCTGGTTTCCATGTCCACCGGGATCACCTGCAGCACCTTCGCGATACGCGATGTGACCGGCCCGCCGAAATATTCTGTGGCGCCGAGAAAGAAAGTCTGCTGTGCCTGTTTCCAGGGGATCGAGGCAATGACCTCCGGAGCGTCAGCCAGGCTCAGGTGGTTCGGAGCAATGATGAAAGGCCCCTGTTCCGGCAGGTTCTCGAGGCCATGCACGGTGAGGCGGTTGTAGGTCTTGAAGACCGTCTGCAGAGCCAGGCGCAGAAAATATCTTCCCGCCCTGCAGCCCGCACTCGCTTCGAGCCGCAGCGTCTCCTTGAGGTCCTCGCCGGGCTCCTGCGACAGGATCTCGGACCAGGTGAGGCGCACGCCGTCGCCCGCCTTCACTGCCCCGGCCACAAGGTCGCGGACCTTGAGCACCGCGTCCTTGACCGTGAATATCCCGCTCCCGAAGGATTCCGGCAGGCTGATGCCGAAAGATCTTTCTATGCTGACCACAAGCTCCACACGGGCAAGGGAGTCGAGCCCCAGGTCCAGCTCCAGATTGTCGTCGGGAACGATATTCTTTTTCTGGGAGAAAGGTTCGAGACAGGCGAGCAATTTTCTGGCGACCGGCGTTTCAAGAAGACCGCTGTCGATCTCGGCCACCGGCTTCTCCGCACGTTCCCCGGCCTTCAGGTACATGTCCTTTACGAGGCTCCGTTTGAGCTTGCCCAGGCGCGTGACCGGGAGCGATTCCTTGAACACCTTCAGGCCGGTGACGCGCTTGTAGGGCGGCAGGTTCTTGGCCAGGTCCTCCAGTTCGAAAGCGATCGTTTCCCGGGAATTGGACAGGTTCATCCTGCGCAGGTAATCGAAATCGGGAACCACTGCCGCCTCGATGCCGCGATCGGTCTGGACCAGGCAGAGCTCCTTGATGGACGGGATCTGCTTGTAAAACTTTTCGAGCTCGTCGGGGAATATCTTTTTCCCCGTCGACAGAACGATCATCTCTTTCGATCTTCCCGTGACGAAGAAGTAACCGTCCTTGTCGCGGTACCCGAGATCGCCCGTATGGAACCAGCCGTCCCTGAGCACCGCCGCGGTCTCCTGCGGCTTCTTGTAGTAGCCGAGCATCACATTCGGCCCGCGCACGGCGATCTCGCCCTGGCCGCCGGCGTCGGGGTTCGCGATCCGCAGCTCCACGCCCGGTATGGGAATGCCGATGGATCCGGGCTTGGGCCTTTCCACGGGATCAAAGGCACAGAGCGGGGAGGTCTCGGTCAGGCCGTACCCCTCGACGATGGTGAACCCGATGCTCGTCATGTCGGAAAAGATGTCCGGTTCCAGCCGGGCGCCTCCGCTCGCCAGCAGGCGCAGGGAAGGACCGAACTTCTCATGGACCTTTCCGAAAAGGGCCTTGCCCATATTCACGTGCAGGGTCCTCCGCAGCAAGCCGTTCGCCATCAGCAGGAGCCTGACGAGCAGACGGACAGGAGCGGGCTTTTTCCGGATCTCTTCGAAGATCGCCCGGCGCAGGCCGGCGAAGAGCTGGGGCACGCCCAACATGATGCTCACGCCCGTTTCCTTCATGCAGGCAGTGATATCGGGCCCTTTGAGGCTGTTCAGCACCGTGACGGTTGCGCCCGTGGAGAACGGCAGCAGCATGCAGGTAAGAGCAGGATAGGTATGATGCATGGGAAGGATGCAGAGCATGTTGTCCTCGGGCCGTACGATGTTGAGTTCCTTGGTGCTCGCAACATTGGACGCGAGGTTTCCCTGGGAAAGCATCACGCCCTTGGGATCGCCCGTGGTGCCCGAGGTATAGAGGATGGCCGCAAGGTCGCCGGCCGGGAGCGGCGGCGGGAGCGGGGCGTCGGGATAGCGCGCCATCAGGTCGTGAAAGGAGAGGCCTTCCCCGGGATCGAAGGAAAGGGCGGTGAGCGGAGCAGCGCGGCGGACCTTCGGGCGGGTGACGGAGGACAGGAACACCGCCTTTGCCTCGGAATTGGCAATCAGGATCTCGATTTCCTTATCCGTCAGCTGCGCATCCAGCGGGACGATGACGGCCCCCATGGCGGTCGTTGCCAGGTAGGCGATCATCCATTCAGGCCTGTTCTCGGAAAGAAGGACGATCCGGTCCCCTTTCGCGATGCCTGTTTCCGAAAGCGCCCGCGAAACGGACGCAACAGCCTTCATCAGGTCGCGGTAGGTGAACCGCTGATACCGGCCTTCGACCTTCATCTGGACGGCGGTCTTGCCGGGGTATCGATCGGCCGTGGCGCTGATTCTGGTCAGGATCATAACAAGCCTTTGGTCTTCAAAGTTTTTTTCCGGATGTCAGCAGAAAAGCGATAAAAACAGAATATAATGGCATGCGGGGAATGTCAATCGGAGAATTCCGCCCGGCTGAGGCCAGGCGGACGAAAAAGGGCGGTTTCTTCAATCGACCGCCTTTTTTATGTCATGGCCGGCTTTTTTCCAGCCTTTCTTCGCCGTTCTGTCGACCCTGTGCACATCCTTTTTCGCTTTTTTGTGGACTGTCTTGAACCCTTTTTTTGCGTTCTTGTCCACGGTTTTGGTCACCTTTTTCATGCCCTGGTGGACCTGTTTGAAGCCTTCCCTGGCGGACCCTTCGTCTTCGGCAAATGCCGCAGGAGAAAAGAGAAAGGCTGCGGCCAGCAGCAATACAGTAGATCGCATAACTCCTCCTTTATGCCCACAAAATACCCTTGTTGCGCGGCCGTTGTCAATACTGTTGAGCACCAATTGGAAATTAAGAATTTGAATGTTCAATAGAAGAATCGGAAAAGCGATGACAAATTAGATTTTATAATCGATCCCTCCTTAACTCCTAAT
Organism: Nitrospirae bacterium GWC2_57_9; assembly: GCA_001805085.1. GTDB lineage: Bacteria > Nitrospirota > UBA9217 > UBA9217 > UBA9217 > MHEA01. The sequence continues at coordinate 4,177 of MHEA01000055.1, read as the reverse complement.
TCATAATTCCTAATTGTCACCTGGATACTTTTCTTGACTATTTTTCATTTTTTGCTTAGACTTAAAAAGTCCGGCAGCGTGCCTGACAAATAGTCGTACAACTGAAGAAGAGGAGGAACACCATGTCCAGGCTTCCCGCGCAATATACCGGCATTCAGAACCGTTACCAAGAAGTGATCGCTGCTTTGGAAAATCTCGGCCGGGCCACAAAATCGGCCGGGCCGCTGGACAAAAAGGCCTCTGAACTGGTCCAACTCGCCGCAGCCGCAGCCGTGCATTCCGAAGGCTCGGTCCATTCACATGCCCGCCGGGCGCTCGAAGCCGGCGCCACGGCCGATGAGGTCCGGCATGCCATCGTTCTGCTCACCAGCACCATCGGGTTCCCCACGGTCTCGGCCGCCCTGTCCTGGGTCGATGACGTGCTCGAAAAAAGGAAACCTTCTTCCACTCCGAAAGACTGACAAACCGGGCGACCGGAAGCGAAATTCAACTCTGCAACGAGAAAGAGGTGTGCTATGGCAAATGTAAAGGTAACTATCGACAGGGATCAGTGCATCTCCTGCGAATCCTGCTGGGGGGTCTGCCCCGAGGTCTTTGAACAGAACCCGGTGGACAGCTGGAGCCAGATCGTGGCAAAGTACCAGGTCGGGAACGACCCGTCCACGGGCGAAGCTCCCGCCAATCTTCGGGACAAAGTGCAGGAAGCCGCCGACTCCTGCCCGGTGACGATAATCCATGTAGCGTGATGAGGGTAAAGAAAGCGCCAAATCACGATTAACAAATTCCAAATAGATTCCAAAACTCAAGTCCCAAAGCATGTCCCAAAGCGCACGTTCGAAATTTTGTTTTTTGGTAATTGGAGCTTATTTGTTATTTGCTTGCACCCAGCGGTATCGAGTGCTTGCCGCGAGTCTCGTACCCAATGCTTTCGAGTGCCCTGCGCGAGAATAGGGTATGTAGAGTGGTGCTTGTTTTTTGGAACTTCGACAATGTCTTTAAAGATCGACATCTACCAGTCCGAAATGTGCGGTTCCTATTATCAGCTCCGGGAGAACATCGACAGGGCGCTCTCGGAGCTGAACGTTTCCGCCGAAGTGAACTACACCACCGTGTATTACGACGATGCCGTCGCCCGGAACATCAAGGGCTCGCCGTCGATCTGGATCAACGGCAGGGACGCCTTCGAGAGCGGCCTCGATCCCGGGATCCTGTGACGGACCTATCTGGACGAGTCCGGGCGGCTCGGGGGCGTGCCTTCCGTCGGGATGCTCAAGCAGGCAATTGAACGCAGCAGAGAGAACGGGTGATGGAAAGGATAGAGTGATTTGAAATATCAGGAACAGCTCGTCCTGCTCAGCCTTGTTCTCATCAGCCTCTGTGTCTCAGCGATCCAACCCTTTGACCGGTTAACCTGGCTGCTCGAGGTCTTGCCCGTAGTCATTGCCGTCCCCCTTCTGCTGTCCACGTATAAACGCTTCCCGCTCACGCCGCTCCTCTACCGGCTCATCTTCGTCCACTCCCTTATCCTGATCCTCGGGGGCCACTACACCTATGCGCGCGTTCCCGCCGGGGCCTGGGTTCAGCAGGCCTTCGACCTGAGCAGGAACAACTACGACCGGCTCGGCCATTTTGCCCAGGGTTTCATCCCGGCCATGATCGCCCGGGAGATCCTTCTCAGGACCACTCCGGTGCGGCCCGGGAAATGGCTCTTCTTCCTGGTGGTCTGCATTTGTCTTGCCTTGAGCGCGTTTTACGAGTTCATCGAATGGTGGTCCGCGCTGATCATGGGCCAGGCTGCGGACGACTTCCTCGGCACCCAGGGCGACCCCTGGGATACGCAGTGGGACATGTTCCTGGCCTTTTCCGGGGCGATCATCGCGCAGGTACTGCTGTCACGCAGGCAGGACCGGGAAATGACAGGCTGAAAATACTACTTCGCTGGATGCTGAAAAACTTTGACACTGATAAGGGTGAAAATCATATTTCTTTATCCGATTTTTCCGTGTCAAAAAATTCCAGGTTTAATTGCTTGACTGGTGCAAATGTCCAAACAACTCGTTTTCATAGGCGACTCCCTGACCGAATGGCTCGACTGGCAGCGCCGCTTCCCCGATCATCAGGTGACCAACCTCGGCATTTCCGGGGAGACCGTGGAAGGTCTCCTGAACCGCCGCGAACGCATTCGTTCGATGATCACCCGGCCTGACGTCATTTTTTTGATGACGGGCATCAACAACATCGCCAATGAGCAGTACGAGATTCTGCCGTCCTACCGGGAGATCGTGCGGAACCTGACCACGTGGTACAAGAAGACCACGCTCGTGATCCAGAGCATTCTGCCCGTTGACCTCACCTGGATCGACAACAACATCATCAGGGGAACCAACCGAAAGTTGGAGCAGCTCGCGCGGGAGTACAACTCCGAATATCTCGACATATACCGGCTGTTCATCGGTCCCGAAGGCAACCCGAAGAGCGGGTATCTCCAGGACGACGGTGTGCATCTGAGCAGTAAGGGCTATAAGGTTTGGGCCGATGAAGTGGAGCTGTTCTTAAAGAAGTGACTCTATCGAAAAACGAGAGGTAAAACCATGAAGTCTTTATTCTTGATCCTGGCATTGACAGCCGGCGCGTTTCTTCCCTTGCAGGCCGGCATCAATGCCCAGCTCAGGCTCTACACCGGCAGCCCGGTGATCGCCGCGTTCATATCCTTCGTCGTCGGCACCGCTGTCCTGCTCGTTATCGCGCTGGCTCTGCGTATTGAATGGCCCGCTGCCGCCGCCTTTGCCCGTGCTCCCTGGTGGGTAT
>MHEA01000055.1:0-1338 GCA_001805085.1 Nitrospirae bacterium GWC2_57_9 | reverse complement strand
GTTCCTCGCCATCGTGCTCGCCGAATCCCTCGGAGCCGCCGTACTCGTCTCCTTCATCATCGCCGGCCAGATGCTCGCCTCGATCCTCCTGGACCATTACGGCTGGGCCGGCTTCTCCCGCCATCCCATCAACCCAACGCGGATACTGGGCGCCCTGCTCCTGCTCTCCGGCGTGCTCCTGATACGGTACAAATAGAGCCGAAGTTTTCCCTCCCCTTAAAAATCCAGAGGGCTTTTCGCTTCCTTTAGCGTCCTGCTCGGTACACAGTGAGTATAGATCATCGTGGTCCGGACATCGGCATGGCCCAGCAGCGTCTGGATCGTCCGGATATCGTAATTGGCCTGGAGCAGATGGGTCGCGAAACTGTGGCGGAAGGTGTGGGACGTGACGCGCTTGGTGATCTTTGCACGACGTACAGCTTCGTATAATGCAGACTGTACTTCTTTCTCGCCCAGGTGATACCGGCGCAGTTCTTTCGTTTCCGGAATATACGTCAGGTTCTGCTGCGGAAAGAACCACTGCCAGATGAAATCCCTGGCTGCGTTCCGGTATTTCTTGTCCAGGGCATCCTCGAGCAGAACCCCGGCATACCCGCCGGCGAGGTCCTCGTTATGGACCGCCTTGATCCGCTCTATCTGAGCCAGGAGCTCCTGCATGATGGATTGGGGGATCGGGACCGTTCGGGCCTTCTTCCCCTTGCCGTCCATGACCGTCAGCAGGCCTTCGTCGAAATTGAAGTTCTGCACCCGGAGCTTCAGACATTCGAACAGACGCAGGCCGCATCCGTACAGGAGCTTCACCACAAGATCGTAGGGATGGTTCAGACGCCTCAGGACTACATTGACCTCATCGCGCGTCAGCACGACGGGGATGTAGCTTGAACGCTTTGCCCGCGGAACGTCCTTCTGGTCGCCGAAGTCCTTCTTGAGAATGTGACGAAAGAGGAACAGGAGCGCGTTGAACGCCTGATTCTGGGTGGATGCGGAGACCTTGCACGTCGCCGCAAGATAGGTGAGATATTTTTTTACGTCTTCCGACGACAGGTCGTCGGGAGTCTTGTGCTTGAGATATATCTGGAACTTGCGGGACCAGCCGGCATAGGCCTGCAGCGTCTTTCTTGCGTAATGCCGCGACTTGATCTCGCCCGCAAGCCTGTCGATCACGATGTCGTCCCATTCTGCCGATTTCGTCCGCTCCAGGGACCACCACTCGTTATATTTTCTTCCGCCCCGCCTGACCGGCATCCGCCGAGCAGCAGGAGCGGCCTCACTGACCGCGCCTTCGTCTTCGTCACGATCCGGCTGCTCTGCTTTCCCGGCTCCGGACGGCCTGCCCCT
>MHEA01000054.1:8154-15489 GCA_001805085.1 Nitrospirae bacterium GWC2_57_9 | reverse complement strand
GGTCGAAGTCGAACCCGAAAAGATTTTCATTACTGCCGACGGCAAGGTTTACATTCACGAAGGCGCTGTCTCCGATACCGATCGTCTGGGTAGAGGGTGTGAGAGACACGCTGTAGGCCATGGCCTGACCGGTCAGGACCAGGAGGCAGAAAGCGAAGAGCAGATATGTAAGTTTCTTCATGAGATTCTCCTTATTTGAATTAGGGGCTTGAAATTGTTGCTTCAAAGTACTTTTGGACAGGCGGACACCCTTGGGAGGTCCGCCTGTCTGGTGTTATAGTGTTTTTGCCACAGTATAAAAGAACCTGGCATCAAGCAGATCGACCTTCCCGTCCCGGTTGAGATCGTATGCAGGGTTGCGAGGAGCGGCTTTACGGATCTCCTGCAGCAGGATGGCATAGTCCGTGCTGTCAACGTCTCCATCCTGATCGAAATCCGGGAAGTCCGGATTGAACCGGACCATGTAGGGCCTCATCATCTCGTTGTCCTCATGCTCAACGATGTGACAATGCCAGACATAAAGACCGGCGATATCGAATTTCGCCTTGATCCGCGTGATCTCTCCCGGGAAGGCGATGACCGTATCTTTGTACCCCGTTTCCCACGGCAACGGGGTGTTTTGTCCGGCGATGCTGGTGCCTCCGCCGAATGCTTCACGTCCGATGACCTGGAACGCGACCAGGTGCAGATGAATGGGGTGAGCGTCCACGGTAAAATTGTGTATCTCCCAGATCTCGGTGTCATCGAGTATGGGGTCCTCGGTTATCGGGTCCATCCAGAGCATCGGGACCGGCGTGCCCGTGGAGTCGAGCGTGCCGAGCAGAGCTGCTACCGGACCGGCAAAGCCGACAGAGGCGGGATCAGAGCAGTCCACGGCGACATTATTTTCATCCACGCACGTGGTCATCGACATTTCCTCGTTCAAGCTCAAACGGCGCGTTACGGTTTCAGGCCCAAGCGGCGTGAATGCAGGCAATTCCAGCTCGTCTGCCGGCTCGCTGTCATCTGTGGACGCGGACGCCACGACCACGAACTTCATGACCTGGCCCGTGGTAAACGGATCCGATACCGGGAAGTCGGTTCCCGGCACGCCGCCACCGAACGGTTCATCCGGTCCTTCATTGATAAGATACAGTTCGGTGCCGATTGGGAGGTCGGAAAAGTCAACGATCACATCAGCACGCTCTGCCAAACCCATAACGAGCTGATCGAGCTGCACCGGGGCCGGCAGGAACCCCCCCTCGGCGCCGATCTGGGTAAAGGGCAAGGCCGGTGTTGCCGGTATCGAGGGCATGGGATTGGAGGCGATCTTCAGGATCAGGAATCGGGAGTTGCAGCCGTTCAGGAAACGGAAGCGGTATCTTCTGGGCTCTACATCAAGTCTGGGCCAGGTCTTGCCGTTTACTACTATGGTATTCCCGAAGAATTCCGGGTTCCATAGGGGAGATATATCGCTGAACGGAATATACGGTCCGAAAAAGCTGTCGAAGAACGATCGGGAGTCCGGATAAAAAAGAGAACCGTCTGCATTAAAGGACCGGTCCTGAATAGCGATCGGAATTTCGTAGTACTTCATGCCCGCTGCATCGCCATGCGCGGGTGCGGGTCCCGGCAGCTCTTCCGATTCAAGGTCGTCCGGTCCGCCGCGAAGAAGGTAAAATCCCGCGGGTCCGGCATAAACATTCAGACGGGTCATCCCCAGAGTATGGTCATGATACCAGAGTGTCGTTGCACGCTGGTCATTCGGATACTGGAATAATGCAGAGCCAGGCTGCGTATTGTTGCGGTCGAACTGGTCGAATCTGGCCCCCTTGCGGGCATAGCCAATGGGAATATCATTGGCCGCGGGCAGAAACCATGCCTCTGCAAATCCGTCGCTCTCCGGTCCTACATGTGCCCCGTGCACATGGGTGACGATGGGAACCGGGCCCAGGTAAGGTTGTTGCAGGATTTCTCCGTTCGACTCGTCAGGACGGCAGTCAGTGCGAGCTGTGCCATCCATGCAAAGGAGCATCTCCGGGTTAGCCCAGTGCAAAGACCGGTCTACGGCCAGCAGATGAGGCAAAAAGTTTCCGCTTGCGTCCTTCAGGTCGTTGATCCACTTTACCCGCACCGGTTTGTCAACCGTGGCTTCGATGGTGAACGCCGGATAGTTGAACGTGCCGGGGTGGTTTGCCGAGCCGTAGCTCCAGACTGTTGTCGGGGGCAGAGGGCTGTTGAAGATATCGGCGGGCGGAAGGATCTGCTGCTCGAACTGCCGAACGGCGATCTCGTAGTAATCGAGATTTCCCGCGCTCGAAGTTTTTGGCATTGGGGGCGGGATCACGAGCGGTGTGACATACTTGGGGATCGTCAGAGGGTCCAGCGTCCCTCCCGGCAGCTGGGCCATACCAACTGCGGGTACGGTTAAAACGAGTGCAAGAGCCAGTACTGCAAACGCAATAAAGCGTCTCCTGATAAGTCCTATCATTCAGAGCTCCTTTCTTGATGATCAAAATGGGTGAGTGCAGACAGCAGTCACTACTTAGCAAAAACGATGCTCAATACTTAGTGCTTGATTTATTACGCAGTTTTCGATTTGCTCTCAGGAGTGTAAAGTTTTCCGAAAGGGGCGGAGAGAAGGTTTTTGCTGCGCTGTTAGGCAGTAATGCGATTTGATCAGCTTTTTGGAAAAGTGAGACGTCGTCCATGTAAAGATTTACGACAAGCGGTCGAGGGTGTTCGCAAGTGAGCTCAAATTCCGCACTAAGCTGTGTGGGTCCGCTCGTGCCCGGCTATCCTGGTGTCGAGAAGGTTCACGATCTTCTCGCGCGGCATCTGCGCCGGGCGAACTCCCGGGAGAGAACAAAGGGAGCCCAGGCACCTGCACCTGTTTCGTAAGATCAGGGAAGGAGACTTCCTGGAGGCCGCCCGGCGTGAAGATCGAAGCGTTGTTGATCAGGATGACGAGCGTTCCCGCTTCCCGGATTGCGCGGCCGATCAGGCCCTCATACTCCTCGGGCCTCTCCACGTCGGCCAGCACTTTCCAGTACCGGGCGCCGCACTCGTTCACTTCGCTGCAGGTCTTGTTCGTCTCCTCTTCCAGTGCTTTTCGGTTATGGGCAACGATCTGAACGCCTCTTCGCAAGGGACGATAGCAAGCACGGCCGACCCGTTTGACTGCGCCGGTCACGAGAGCGGTCCTGCCCTCCAGCCGGCTCCGGACCAATGCGTGATCGAGCAGATGCCGGGTCATGCGGCCTTTCCTGTCATAACGATATTCGGAAGCAGGTTTATCCGGGCTGCCAGAATGAAATCGTTCATGGACAGCCCTTCGATCGCGTGGGTCGTCAGGACGAGCGTCACCCTGTTATAGGAGATATGGACATCGGGATGATGGCCCTGCTCGTCGGCGAGGGAGGCCACGGCGTTCACCAGTTCCATTGCCTGCCGGAAATCCTTCAGCCTGAACTCGCGCCGGATCTCCCGGCCCGACAGGAACCAGCCCGTGACCTGCGCCAGCAGCCCGTCCACCTGTCTGCCGGACAGCGGCGTTGCGCCGATGTTCGTGCTGCATGTTTGTTCTTCCAGTTTCATGGGAACCTCCACGTTATAAAATTGCAATATCAAAGCCCGGATAAATTTCGAGGCGCCAAGTTCACCCCGGGGTGTTGGAATTTGTTTCTCTGCGTCTCTCGACCATTCCGGAGAATGGCTGGAACAGGAGGTGTGCAGGTTCAGGGGCCGAGGTACCCCTTGCTCCTGAGCTTGTTCAGCAAAAAATGAAAATAGAGCAGGCCGGCATGGGGATGCCAGGCGCGCGTGAGCTCCCCGGTCCTGCGGGCGTCGGGCCGTTCTTTCAATGCCAGAAGAAGCTGCAGGCTTCGCCGGGCCCCTGAATCGTCGCCGGGAAAGATGTGCGTCCGGCCGAGACCGCGCAGCATCGCGTAATCCGCGGACCAGGGGCCGATCCCGGGGAACCGGGTCAGGATCTGCATGACCTCGGTATCCGTTTTTTTGTCCAGGCCTTCAAGATCCATTCCGGCGGCAGCCTGGGCGGAGATCGCAATGATCGCTCCCGCCTTGGTCGCACTGAACCCGAGAGCGCGGAGTTCCCGAAGAGGCGCTCGTGCCAGGTCTTCGGGCAGGGGAAAAGCGCGAGCTTGCCTTCCACTGCCGGTCCACAGCCTGCCCCAGGCTCCGGCAAGCCTGTTCAGCAGCACGATGCATACATGCAGAGAGACCTGCTGACAGGCGACTGCATTGACGAGGGCCTCGTAAATCGTCGGGAACCGGGGAGGCTTGAAACCGGCAAAATCCGTTGCCAGCATCGCCACCTGTCTCGTTCCGGATGCGAACTTTTGAAATCGAGCGAGGTCCTTCCGGATCCCCAGCATCTTCTCGATCAGCGGCACGATGCGCTGCTTCAGCGGCACCGCTTTGCCGCGGCTGGCGACAGCAACGACGATCCGGTTTTCATCGGGCTGGCTTACCTCGAGTTTTACCAGGTCACGGTCCAGGGCAAGCACCCGGGTGTAGCTCCTGCCGTCCCATCGGTCGATCTCATTGTGAGGCATCCTGCGCAGCGCCCAGACAGTCAGGTCCAGGCGGAAGGGCGGGAGCGGTTTCAGGTAAAATACAAGATCGGCCATTTCCCGGTATCCTCCGACTCTCTCTTCTATTATATAGTAATGATTTTTTCGGCCGGACCCCGGTCTTGGCCCGCCTTTCTGCTGTTCAGGCGGGCCTGGAATGAACTTTTCGTTTGATTTTATGCAGAGGTGATGTTATTATTTTCGATCACTTCGAAAAAAGAAGGAAAAATCCTGAGGTTACGGTTCTATGACGAAACGCACGCTTCACAATATCCTTGAGCTGATAACGAGAACAGCGGTTGTCTCCGGGGAAAAGTTCAAGGTATTCTGGTTCACGAAAGCGGTACCCTGGTTGAGGGCGCTTACCCCGGTCAAGGCGCTGATGCTCCTGGTCCTCGCAGGCATAGCGGCAGTCCTTTTCGTGGCACTCCTGTTCTTTATCCTGTCCTTCGGCCTGCCCACGGTGGAATCGCTCAAGGACTACAAACCGAGTTCGGGCACGACCATCTATGCCGAGGACGGCCGGGTGCTGGGCCAGGTGAAGATCGAGAAGGGAAGCTATGTACCGCTCGCCCGGATCCCGAAGTCCATGAAGGACGCGATCCTCGCAACCGAAGACCCGCGTTTTTACCAGCATAAGGGCATCGATTACCGCGGCATCCTGCGCGCGGCGCTCAAGAACATCATCTCCATCCGCGTGACCCAGGGCGGCAGCACGATCACGCAGCAGTTGACTAAAGTGGTTTTCCTCTCGCCGGAGCGCAAGTTCAAGCGCAAGATCAAGGAGATCATCCTTGCCCGCAGGCTCGAGAAGGAATTGAACAAGGACGACATCCTCGAACTCTACCTGAACAGGATCTATTTCGGCCACGGCGCCTACGGCGTCCAGATGGCGGCCAAGACCTATTTCGGGAAGAACATCTGGGAGATCAGCCAGGCCGAGGCTACTCTTTTGGCGGGCCTGCCCAAAGCGCCGATGGTCTACTCGCCGTACAGCGATATCGACCTGACGAAGCTCCGGCAAACGCACGTGCTGAAGCGCATGGTGACGGAAGGCTACCTTACGGAGGAGCAGAGCAGGAAGATCTACGACCAGCCGATCAGCCTCGAGAACCTGCGGCCCCAGGAAGAGCCGGCGCCTCATCTCGTGGACTCGGTGCGGAAATATGTGGAGAACAAGTACGGCCCGGACAAGCTGTATCACGGCGGGCTGAAGGTCTATACTACCATCGATCTGGACCTGCAGCGGCAGGCCGTCACCGCGCTCAAGGAGGGGCTTCGTGCTCTTGATAAGCGGCAGGGCTTCCGGGGACGGGTGGGGTTCAAGGAGGTCAAGTCGACCCCGATCCAGTGGGGTTCGCTCCGAGTCATGGTGAAGCCCGGCGAGGGGTTCAACGCTCATGTGCTTGCCGTGGGCGACACCTACATTACGGTCAAGGGCCGGGGCCTGGTGGGCCATATCCTGCAGGAGGACATGGCCTGGGCGCTGATCAATAAGAAAAAGAGCAAGGAAGACCCCGAGTTCAGGAAACCGGCCGAGATCGTCCAGGTCGGCGACATCATAAAGGTCCGGCTGAAGGATTTCGACAAAAAGAAGCAGCTCGCCACGTTCGTGCTGGACCAGACGCCCCTCGTGGAAGGAGCCGTCGTGTCCATCGAACCCTACACCGGGTACGTCCGCGCCCTGGTCGGCGGGTATGATTTCATGGAGGGCGGGTTCAACCATGCGACCGAGGCAAAGCGTCAGCCGGGGTCCTCGTTCAAGCCGTTCATTTACGGCGCGGCGCTCGAGAACGGCTTCACGCCTGCCTCGGTCCTGATGGACCTGCCGCAGATCTACGAGAAGAGCGAGTTCGAGCAGAAAGGCTGGAAGCCGGGAAATTACGACGGGCGTTTCCTGGGGCCGATGCGGCTGCGAACGGCGCTCGCGCTCTCCAGGAACGCCGTGACCGTGGGACTGCTGGAGAAGATCGGCCTGGACAAGGCCATTGATTTCGCGCGCAAGGCGGGGATCACGAGCCAGATCAGCTACGATTACACGACCGCGCTGGGTTCGTCGGTGGTCACGCCGCTCGAGCTCACTTCGGCCTACGCGACCTTTGCGGCCCAGGGAGTTCGCACCGAGCCGATCATGATCAAGAGCATCATCGACGGCAACGGGGCGGTGCTCGAGAGCTACCAGCCGGACCCGAAAGAGGCGATCGACAAGACCACGGCCTATCTCGTGACCAGCCTTTTGAAGAGCGTCGTGGAGGAAGGGACCGGGAGGGGTGCATCGGGCCTGGGCAAGCCGCTTGCCGGCAAGACGGGCACGACGAACAATTACGTGGACGCCTGGTTCCTGGGATATGCGCCCAGCATCGTTACGGGCGTCTGGGTCGGGTACGATAATCCGATAGCATCGCTCGGAGACAAGGAAACCGGAGCCCGGGCCGCGCTGCCGATCTGGGTCTCGGTCATGGCCAAAGCCCTTGCCGGGAAGCCGGCCGATGACTTCCTGCCCACCGATGACCTCGTGTTCGTCAAGATCGATCCGGAATCCGGCCTTCTGGCCCCGGAGGATGCGGCCGATGGCGTGATGGACGTGTTCCGCAGAGGCACCGAGCCCACGCAGTTCGCGGACAAAACAACGCACGGCCGGTTCTATGATCTCGATCAGGGCGGCACCGGAACGACGACCTGGCCAAAACCGAACCTTGACGAGATATCGGACTAGCAAACGATGCATTTAACCACGGGTCCCGTCTTCGCCGGGACACAC
>MHEA01000054.1:7623-8027 GCA_001805085.1 Nitrospirae bacterium GWC2_57_9 | reverse complement strand
TGCGGCAAAGCCGCCCGTGGTTAAAAATGTTGACGCAGTTTGGAGAGACCTTCGAATATGGATTACAAGACAACATTGAATTTACCCAAAACCGACTTCCCGATGAAGGCGAACCTGAAGGACCTGGAGCCCAGGATGATCGGGAAATGGCAACAGGAGAAGGTCTACCAGCAGATCCAGCAGCGGTCCGAAGGCAGGACGAAGTACGTCCTTCATGACGGGCCGCCCTATGCCAACGGCCATATCCATATCGGCCATGCCCTGAACAAGATCCTGAAGGACATCATCGTCAAGTTCAAGACCCTGCAAGGCTACGCCAGCCCCTATGTTCCCGGCTGGGACTGCCATGGGCTTCCCATCGAGCACCAGGTGCTGAAGAACCTGGGGCCGAAGAAAGAGGGCAT
>MHEA01000054.1:1129-7588 GCA_001805085.1 Nitrospirae bacterium GWC2_57_9 | reverse complement strand
TGGGCGTGTTCGGCGACTGGGACCATCCCTACCTCACCATGAACCATGCCTACGAGGCGGCCATCGTGCGCGAGCTGGGCAGGTTCGTGGCCAACGGCGGGGTCTATAAAGGAAAGAAACCGGTCTACTGGTGCGGATTCGACGAAACTGCCCTGGCCGAAGCCGAGGTGGAGTACGCGGACCACGAGTCTCCGTCGGTATACGTGCGATTCGACCTGCCCGGCGTCGAGAAGGCGCTGCCGTCGCTTAAGGGAAAGAAAACAGCGATCGCCATCTGGACCACCACGCCCTGGACGCTGGTGGCCAATCTTGCGGTCGCGCTTCACCCGCAATTCGACTATGTCGCTGTCGAGAGCGCAGGGCAGGTGCTGATCCTGGCCGAAGGGCTCCTGAAGCAGTCGCTTGAGAAGTTTGGGATCAAGGAGTACCGCGTCCTCGAAAAGTTCAAAGGCAGCAAGCTCGAAGGCCTGAAGGCACGTCATCCCTTCCTGGACCGGGACTCGCTCGTCATCCTGGGCGACCATGTGACGCTCGAAGCCGGCACCGGCGCCGTGCATACGGCTCCGGGCCACGGCCAGGAAGACTACGAGGTCGGGCTGAAGTACGGGCTCGAAGTGTATGCTCCGGTGGACCAGAAAGGCCGCTTCACCAACGAGGGCGGCGAACTCTCAGGCCAGCACGTGTTCAAGGCGAACAAACCGATCATCGAGCTCTTGAAGAGCAGGGGTGCGCTCCTGGCCGAGGAGAAGATCAGCCACTCCTACCCGCACTGCTGGCGCTGCAAGAATCCGGTCATCTTCCGGGCGACGGAACAGTGGTTCATCTCGATGAAGACCAACGACCTTCTCAAGAAGACGGTCGAGAACATTCACACCGTGAACTGGGTACCGACATGGGGCAAGGACCGCATCCTGGGCATGATGGAGAGCAGGCCCGACTGGTGCATCTCGCGTCAGCGCGCCTGGGGCGTGCCGATCATCGCCTTCATCTGCAGGTCGTGCAACGAGCTGCTGCTGGACCAGAAGGTCGTGGACCACGTGGCAGCTATCGTAGAGAAAGAAGGGGCCGATGTCTGGTTCTCGCGCACGCCCACGGACCTGCTTCCGCCCGGCACGAAGTGTAAAAAATGCGGCAGCGCGGATTTCGCGAAGGAGATGGACATCCTGGACGTCTGGTTCGACTCCGGCGTGAGCCACGCGGCCGTGCTCAAGCAGCGGCCGGAGCTTGCCTGGCCGGCCGACATGTACCTCGAAGGCAGCGACCAGCACCGCGGCTGGTTCCAATCCTCGCTCCTCACCTCCGTGGGCACCACGGGCAAGGCCCCGTACCGCACCGTGCTGACCCACGGATTCACGATGGACGGCGCGGGCAAGAAGATGAGCAAGTCCGCGGGCAACATGGTCGCGCCCCAGGAGGTCATCGATAAATTCGGCGCCGAGGTTCTCCGGCTCTGGGTCTCCTCGGTAGACTACCGGGACGATCAAAGAATCTCCCAGGAGATCCTTACCCATCTCGCCGAGGCCTACCGCAGGATCAGGAACACGAGCAGGTATCTCCTCGGCAACCTCTCGGACTTCGATCCGGACAAGGACCGGGTCGCGGACAAGGACCTGCTCGAGATCGATTGCTGGGCGCTTTTGAGGCTCCAGAAGCTCGTTCAGCGCGTGGAAAAGGCCTACGACGATTTCGAGTTTCATCTGGTCTTCCACTCGCTCCACAATTTTTGCGCAGTGGACATGAGCTCCTTTTACCTCGACATCCTGAAGGACCGGCTGTATACGGCGAAGACCGCATCCGTTGAGCGCCGGTCGGGTCAGACCACGATGCATACGATACTCTCTGCCATGGTGCGGCTCATGGCCCCGGTCCTGTCCTTTACCGCGGATGAGGTCTGGAGCTATATGAAGGAAGGCGCCGGGGACAAGAGCGTTTTCTTTGCCTCCTTTCCGAAGGTGGAGGAGAAATACCTGGACAAGGCGCTCGACGAGCGCTGGGGCCGCATCATCGCAGTCCGGGGGGAAGTCGCCAAGGTGCTTGAAGCGCTCAGGCGCGACAAAAAGATCGGCCATTCCCTCGATTCGGAAGTAAGGATCTATGCAGCCCCTGACCTGTACGACTTCCTCAGGCTTTACGAGAAGGACCTGGCCTTCATTTTCATCGTATCGCAGGTAAGGATCGCAACCGAGCAGGAAGCACCTGCTGAAGCCGTTGCCAGCGACCTCGTGAAAGGCCTCCGCATCGGGGCCGGTCCGGCAAAGGGCGAAAAGTGCGGCCGGTGCTGGATGTACAGCGAGACGGTCGGGACCATCGCGGAGCACCCGCAGATCTGCGGCAGGTGTGCGGGGAACCTCAAGTAGTTCGGAGTGACGAGTTCGGAGTGCGGAGTAAGCACCAAAGCCCAGCAGTGAATTCCTGCTTTCTTGTCATTCCCGAGGCACTAATCGGGGATATGGTTTTTGAGAAACGATAAACCGGATCCCCGATAGCAACGTTCGGGGATGACAAGAGGGGGCTGGTTTTTAGTTTGGTTATTTGAATTCTGGAGTGAGCGCATTCCCTGCTGCTTGCAGCGGGGAATGCGAGCGAATACGATAATGCCTTTTACCATGAGAATCGAAGGTTCCCCGCAGCTCGCTGCGGGGAGCTTCAATATTATTTGGAATTTGGGATTTGAAATTTGAAATGTTAGGAGAGTATCTTGCGACAGAAATACCTCTGGGCCGGATCCATCATCGGCGCCATCCTCATACTGGACGTGTTCACCAAATATCTGGTCGAGAAATACATCCGTCTCTACGATGTGGTTACGGTCGTCCCGGGGTTCTTCAACCTGACCCATGTCCGGAACAAGGGCGCCGCCTTCAGCATCCTGGCCTCTCTGCCTGACCGATGGCGCGTACTCTTCTTCGTAACCGTAACGATGATCGCGGTCGTCGTCATCCTCATCCTCCTGCGAAAGACGCATGAGAGCCTGCTCGTGATCGCGTTCTCGCTTATTGTCGGGGGCGCAGTCGGCAATCTGATCGACCGGATACGCTACGGCGAGGTCGTGGATTTCATCCAGTGGTACGTCAAGTCCTGGTACTGGCCGTCGTTCAACGTGGCCGATTCCGCCATATCCGTCGGAGTGGCACTATTGGCGGTCGATATGCTGTTTTTTGAAAAAACAAGACAGAAAAAAATTTCTAAATCCTAATATCGAAATTCTAAACAAATTCGAAATCCGGGCAGACAAACGTTCACGACCTCTTTCGGATTCAGCATTTCGAATTTAGGATTTCTTCCAAAGGAAGCCATGCATCCCATCCTCTTTGAAATACCCCGGATCGACCTCGGCGCCTGGGTGATCGGCCCCATACCCATCCGGCTGTACGGGCTGATGATCGGCATCGGGTTCCTGCTCGGCATCACCCTCGCCGCGCGGCGGGCGAAAAAGGAAGGCATCAATCCCGAACTGATCCTCGACATGGGGGTCTATCTGCTGCTCGCGGCTATCATCGGTTCCCGGGCGCTGTACGTGCTGACCACTATGCAGGAATTCACCCGCAATCCTCTCGGGGTGTTCGCGATCTGGAAGGGCGGCCTCGTGTTCTACGGCGGCCTGCTCGCGGCGGTGCCCGTCGGGATCTGGTATGTGAAGAGGCACGGCCTGCCGGTCTGGAAAACGGCCGACATCGTGGCCCCTTCGATCGCACTCGGCCACGCCTTCGGCAGGCTCGGCTGCTTCTTTGCCGGGTGCTGCTATGGTGCCCCTTGCACCGGACCGGCCTGCGTCACCTTTACGGACATGCATTCGCTGGCGCCGCTCGGGATCCCGCTCTTTCCGACGCAATTGATGGAATCGGCCGGCGAGTTCTTCATTTTCGGACTGTTGCTTCTTCTTATCCGATTCAAACGCTTTGACGGACAGATCTTCGGGTTCTACCTGGTGTTCTACGCAGTGCTCCGGTTCATCATCGAGTTCTTCCGCGGCGATGCCGTGCGGGGCGTCTATTTCGGCGGACTGATATCCACCTCCCAGATCATCGCGATCGCGATAGCCCTGTCGGCAGGCATTGCCATTGCCATGAAATGGAAGAAAAAAACCGGTTTAGCCGCGAATTGACGCGAATAAATGCGAAAGAACCAAAGCGTTTGTCTCCGGCGTGTTCGCGGCCATTCGCGTTCATTCGTGGCCGAGCCGATCGGTCCTTGTCCTCATGCCCACCATAACCCATATCGTAACGGACAAGCATGTCAGCAAACGCCTGGACATGTTCATCGCCCACTATGAACCTCAAATCTCGCGGAACCGCATCCAGACGCTGATCCGGGACGGTCTGGCCCGGGTGAACGGCAGGACCGAGAAGCCCGGCTACAAGGTGAAGCAGGGCGAGCAGGTCACCCTCGAGATCCCGGAAAGAAAGGTTTTCCAGGTCCTGGCAGAGCCGATACCCCTTTACGTCATTTACGAGGACCGTCACCTGATCGTGCTGAACAAGCCTCCCGGCCTCGTGGTCCATCCCGCGCCCGGCAATTATACAGGCACCCTCGTGAACGCGCTGCTCCATCACTACGGCAGCCTGCCGACCGCTGCCGCCGCCGGGGAGACCGCGCGGGTGCGCGCGGGCATCGTGCACCGCCTTGACAAGGACACGTCAGGCGTGATGGTGGTGGCACGGACCCATGAAGCCCTTGCCGCGCTCTCGGCCCAGTTCAAAGCGCGCATCGTGCAGAAAAAATACCTGGCTCTCGTTGCCGGCGTCATCAAAAAAGGGTCAGGCACGATCGAGGCGGGCCTGGGCAGGCACGTGAAGGAACGGAAAAAGATCAGCGTCCATACCCATAAAGCGCGCGAGGCCGTCACGCTCTACAAGGTCAAGGAACGTTTCAAGCAGGCGACGCTCGTCGAGGTCGAGATCAAGACCGGCCGCACCCATCAGATCCGCGTGCACATGGCCCATATCGGGCATCCTGTTCTCGGCGACCGCACTTACGGCGGCGTCAGAGCAGCGAAATTCAACGAGGCAACCTTTCCGCGGCAAATGCTTCATGCGGAGTCGCTATCCTTCCTGCATCCTGAAACAGGCCATCCCATGACTTTCCTGGCGCCTCCTCCCAAGGATATGGCCGAGGCCATGGCTTTCCTGCGAAAGGGGGGCGGAAATCAGGATCACGACGAGAAGCCTTATTAAGCAAAAAAAGCTGTTAGTTCAATGAGTAATGATATTTGAAACAATGGGTAAAAATGCGCAGGTCACTTGATTTTTTTCTACTACCTGTTATAGTTGCAGAGCGGGACAAGTCTAATACTAAGGTTAAAAAATGGGGGAGCAGAAAAATGCAGTGGAAGCCATGGTTCCCAAAAGCAGCATTTGCAGCCGCCATCACAACAGTCGTCCTGGTCGTGACCCCCGGATGGACAGCAGAGGAAGCGGCACCGGCACCGGAAGCGGAGCCGGAATTGGTGATCGTGAAGTACGGTTCCGTTTTCGTGAAGTGCGACGAGCCGGGCGCCAAGGTATACATCGATGATACCTATAAAGGCGGCGCGGAGAGCGTCATCGAGAGCATCGTGACCGGCGAACACGTGATATCCTGCAGGATTGAGGATAAAACCGTATCAGGCACGTTCCAGATCAAAAAGAACGAAACGCTGCGGCTGGAAGCGAACTTCGACGAGGGCAAGCTGGTCCGCGAACAGTCGAGATCGGCCGCACCCGAACCGGCGGAGAAGAAAAAGCCTGCGCCGGTGAAACAGGAAAAACCGAAGAAGCCTGTGCCGCCGCCGAAAAAGGCCGAACTGAAGAACCCGGTGGAAGAACGGCGTAATAACCACCTCAATGTGATGAGGATCACCTACGAAGTGACCGACTCGCAGGACGTCAAGATAACGCCTGCATCGAATGCCACCGTGATCAGCAAGTACTCCAGCAACAAGAACCGCAGCGGAAAATATTATCATACCAAGCAGGGAGTTCTCCTGTGCGACTCCGGGCCCTGCGAGATCAACTGGAGCGCGAAGTTCGCCTATACGGACGAGAACGGCAAGGAAGATGCGCTGCTGCTCAAGTGGAAGGAGACCGTTTTCAACGGCATCACTCCGGCGGGCACCAGCAAACAGGAACTGGAATGCTGCCTGAACGGACAGTGCTGGAAAATGCAGGAAGACAGCAAGACCGAAACGCAGGAGTTCTCGATCGGGGAAAGGTACCGTCTCGCCTGGAACAAGTCCTCGCTCATCATCAGGCGCAGCGACATCATGAAGGAAGTCCTGGACGCCGGGCGTTCGTTGTCTGACTATTAGCACGACGTCTGATATGGAGTAATCCGGACAGAGCGTTCATTTAAAAAAGCCTCCTCTTTGCTTCCGCAAGAGGGGACTTTTCAATACACAAATTTCATGCAAGTGAGATATCCGCGGAAAATGGATGCCACCATGCGTGCTCACGCAGCTGCAATGGCCGTTGAACGAAAACT
>MHEA01000054.1:269-1117 GCA_001805085.1 Nitrospirae bacterium GWC2_57_9 | reverse complement strand
ACGATCGCCTGGTCGTCGACTTTTCTTTCCCCCCTGTTACTCAGGCTCACTAATCTTTCTTTATTCCTCCCGACAAGAAAAAACGTTTCACCAGTCGCATCGGCACTTTTAACCCCGGATTATACCTGTCCTTCGGGACAGGTGCATTTAATTCACGGTTATACTATAGTACGTGCAAAAAGCGGCGGGCATCAGACAGCAGGGCTGGCTATGAACGGAATGACAGAAAAAGTGGAATTACGGGGCCGTGAAACGGAGTGCCGAAGCGCTGGAGTCCGGCAAGCAGACTTGTCAGAGTCCTGTAAAAACAATCCGTTACTAATTTGCTATAATTGAAGGGCCTTTTTTCAACCGAACTGAGAACGAAGCCAACCGTCTGCCATACCATCCGGGATGTTCAACCTGTTGCCATGACCTTTTCGGGAGCGACCCGATCGATAGCCAAGGAATCAAGTATGAGGAGGGAGGATAAAAGCTATGAAAAGACTTATATTAACCGGTAAGTTGTTGCTTGCAGTGCTGACTCTGGAGGTCCTCTCCGGGTGCGCTTCGTCCATGATGCTGAAGGCAGAGACGAAGCTTGAGCCTGGACCGGATTATGCTGTCGTGAATTTCATCAGGCCTTCGTCCTTCGGCGGGGCCATCAAGTTCGGCATATGGGATAAGGATAATTTCATCGGTATCCTTACTCCCAAGAATTACATCCAGTACAAAGCGTCTCCCGGCGAGCATATGTTTATGGCACGCGCCGAGAACTGGGCCGTGCTCAAGGCGACCGTAGCGGCAGGCAAGACGTACTATATTCTGGGAGAGCCGCGCATGGGCGCGTGGAAGGCACGGGTCGCGCT
>MHEA01000054.1:0-224 GCA_001805085.1 Nitrospirae bacterium GWC2_57_9 | reverse complement strand
GAAAGACGCATATGTTCAGAGGACCGTCGAAGATGTGAGAACTGCTGTGAAGAATGTGGAGACAGGGTCAGTACCGTATGAGGTGATGAAAGTCACCGACGGGAGGTGATCGTGAGAACAAAACTATAGGTCGGTGGGTTTTGCTACTAGCTGCAACATACTGTTATTCGCCTGAAAATACCCGTATCGGGCGATTGTTTACATGCTGCTCTTTCTGATACAGT
>MHEA01000053.1:4393-7561 GCA_001805085.1 Nitrospirae bacterium GWC2_57_9 | reverse complement strand
AGTTGCCTATGGACTTCAAGGGTCAATCCAAGAACTTTATTCGAAAGTTCGTCGAACTCGATCTTGCTCTCTGATTTCCCCTTAAGGTTTTCCACTTCGTGTCCTTCGTGTTCTTCGTGGTTGATAACCTATAAAATAATCGTCTTATGCCTCGCCGCATGGCAATTGATGTTCGCCGCGACCGGCAGGCTCGCGATATGGCAGGGATAGATCTCCAGATGCACGGCCATGGCCGTGACCTTCCCGCCGAGGCCTTCGGGCCCGATGCCCGTTTTGTTCACGGCCTTGAGCAGCGTTTCCTCCAGCGATGCCAGCTCCAGTTTGGGGTTGGGGCTGCCTACAGGGCGGAGGAGGGCTTTTTTCGCTATCAGCGCTGCCTTTTCAAAATCTCCGCCGATGCCCACCCCGATCACGACGGGAGGACAGGGATTAGCCCCGGCCCTCTTAACGCATTCGATCACGAATTCCCTGATGCCCTCCACGCCCTCCGTCGGTCTCAGCATGCGGATCACGCTCATGTTCTCGCTCCCCGCGCCCTTGGGCATGAAGGATATCCTGAGCCGGTCGCCGGGAACGACCTCTGTATAGATGATGGCCGGCGTGTTGTCCCCGGTGTTCCTGCGCGAGATGGGGTCAACCACGGACATCCGGAGATACCCTTCCCGGTACCCTTTGCGAACGCCCTCGTTTATGGCGTCCGAGAGGAAACCGTTCTTGATCCGCAGGTCCTGGCCGACCTCGACGAAGAAGATCGCGATGCCCGTGTCCTGGCAGATCGGGATGTGGTCTTCCTTCGCGATGCGGGCATTTTCCTTCAGGAGACCGAGGATCTCCTTAGCGGCAGGAGCGGTCTCTGTCTCGATCGCCCGGTCGAAGGCCGTCAGCACATCTTCGCTCAGGCTGTACGCCGCGTCAATGCAGATCTGGGCGACATTGTCCCTGATCTCGTCTACATGAATTTCGCGCATCCCGTCCTCACCGCGTCGACCGACTTCAGGAACGCCGCGTTCTCATCGGCGCTCAACTTGATCTCCACGACCTGCTCCATGCCCTTCTCGCCGAGCTTCACCGGCACGCCTGCGAAAGCGCCCTTCACGCCATACTCTCCCTCAAGCCATACCGAACAGGGCAGGATCTTTTTCTTGTCCAGCAGGATCGCCTGGACCATTTCAAGTGTCGAGGCCGACGGTGCGTAGTAAGCGCTGCCCGTCTTGAGCAGGGCAACGATCTCTGCGCCCCCGTTCCGGGTCCGTTCCACGAGTTTGTCGATCCGGTCCGCGCTCAGCAATTCCGTGATAGGGATCCCGGCAACCGTGGAATAGCGCGGCAGCGGCACCATGGAATCGCCGTGGCCCCCCAGCACAAAGGCATGGGTGTTCTCCACGGATACCCCGAGCTCCATTGCGATAAAGGTCCGAAACCTGGCGGAATCGAGCACGCCGCCCATGCCGATCACACGTTCCCGCGGGAAGCCCGTTGCCTTCATCGCGACATAGGCCATTACGTCCATGGGGTTTGTGACCACGATCATGACCGCCTTCGGCGAACGCTTTCCCGTTTCCCAGGCGACCTTTTTTACGATATCGCCGTTCGCCGCGAGCAGGTCGTCCCGGCTCATGCCCGGCTTCCGGGCAAGGCCGGCGGTGATCACGATGATATTGGAATCGGCGGTTTCATCATACCCGTTCGTTCCCGTGACCATCGTATCATAGCCCAAGATCGGTCCGGCTTCCAAGAGGTCGAGTCCCTTGCCCTGCGGAACGCCCTCCATCACATCCACCATCACCACATCGGCGAGCCCGGTCTCCGCGATCCGCTGCACCAGCGAAGCTCCGACGTTGCCCGCCCCTACTACCGTAACTTTCTTGCGCACACCTTCCTCCTTGATGAGACTCTAAATGATTAAAACCGAAACGACTGCCCTTCACCACGAAGGCCACGAAGAGCGCGAAGAAAGGCATTTGTTTTTTTATACTCCCTTCGTGTCCTTCGTGCGCTTTGTGGTAAAAAATCTTTAGAGCTTTGTGATCTTAACTTTATTGATCTTCCTTCCCTCCAGTTCCAGGACTTCGAGCTTGAGGTTCTTGTACTTGAGCTGTTCCCCCACCTTCGGCATTCTGCCAAAGAGCCCGAATACGAAGCCGCCCAGCGTATTAAAATCGTTGGACTGCAGGGAGGCATCAAGCAGTTCGTTGACTTCGTCCAGAGCCGACTGCCCGGAAACCACAAAGTTCTTCTCGTCAACGATCTCGACGTCCCTTTCCGCGGTTTCCAGCTCATCATGGATGCTGCCCACGATCTCTTCGATGAGGTCCTCGAGCGTCACCAGGCCGGCGGTGCCTCCGTACTCGTCGATCACGATCGCGATCTGGAACCTTTCCCGCTGCATCTCGGCAAGCAGCTCACTCACCCGTTTGTTCTCGGGAATGAAGTAAGCAGGCCTGATGAACCGCTGGACCCCGTCCTCCCGCTTCACTTCGCCCGCCGACATGGCGACCAGGATGTCCTTGACGTACAGGATCCCGATCACGGTGTCTATGGTATCCTCGATGACCGGGTAGCGCGAATATCCGAACTCGGAGACCAGGCCGAGCACATCCTGCAGCGTGGAATGGGAAGGAATACTGACTATCTCCGTGCGCGGCCTCATCGCCTCCGACGCCAGGGTATCCCCGAACTCGAAGACCTTATGAAGAAGCTCTTTTTCCTCTTCCTTCAGCGAGCCGCCCTCCTCGCCGAGGTTGATCATGGCCTTGATGTCCTCCTCGGTCACGACGGCCGTGCAGGACATGCCCTGGGGACCGGGCCCGGCAAAGAGATCGGCGATAGCGGCAAGAAGACGTGCGGCGGGCGACAGCAGCCGCATCATCAGCCGCATGGGACCGGCAACGACGAGCGCCAGCGAGTCGGGGTTCCTCGCGGCAAGCCCTTTGGGCACGAGCTTGGACACGAGCACGACAAAGACCGTGGAAACAGCTGCAGAAACAATTACGGCAATGGTCGTGTCGGCAAAGAGGTGTATCGCCGTAACCGTGCCCAATGCTGCGGCCAGGACGATAAAGAAGTTCTCGGCCAGCAGGAGCGTGCTGTGAAGCCGGTTCCGCTCTTCGAGCAGCCGGATGACCGCCGCAGCCCGGGCATTCCCCGCTTCCGACAGTTCCCGGAGCC
>MHEA01000053.1:0-4365 GCA_001805085.1 Nitrospirae bacterium GWC2_57_9 | reverse complement strand
TTCGGAAGCGGCAAAGAACGCCGCCAGCAGGATACTGGCTGCAGAGACCGTGAAGAGCACCCAATGATCGTATATGAAGGAAAGGAAGGTGTCCATGATAAAATGCAAAATGCAAAATGCAAAATGCAAAATGCAAAATGCAAAAAATATACCTTCAGCTATTTTGCACTTTGCACTTTCAACTTTGCACTTTGAACTGGTTCTACTGCTTCTCTCCCGTCACCCTGATAACCTCGTCAAAAGTCGTTTCGCCGTTCAGCATCTTCCTGACCGCGGCAGCGCGCAAAAGGGACATGCCGTCGGACATCGCGGCCTTCCTGATCAGCTCCGCATCCGGCTTTTCCCTGAGGATGGCCCTGAGCTTCTCGTTGACTTCCATGATCTCGAAGATGCCCGTCCGGCCCTGGTAGCCCGTGCCCCGGCACTGCGGGCAGCCCTCACCGTACTTCACGGCGATCTTCCCGTCCTTGTTCGACGCAAGCCCCACGGCCTCGGCCTCTTCCGGAAGGAGGTGATAGACCTTCTCGCAGTTCTTGCATATCTTCCTTACGAGGCGCTGGGCCATGACCCCGATGACCGTGGAGGAAATGAGGTACGGCGCGACGCCGAGATCGAGGAGGCGCGTGATCGACGCGGCCGCGTCGTTCGTGTGCAGGGTGGAAAAGACGAGGTGCCCGGTCAGGGCCGCCTGGACCGCGTTCTCGGCCGTCTCCAGGTCGCGGATCTCGCCCACCATGATGATGTCAGGGTCCTGGCGCAGGATCGTCCTGAGGGTGCTGCCGAAGGTCACGCCGATCGAGGGTTGGACGCCTACCTGGTTGAACTGGTCATGGACCATTTCTATCGGGTCCTCGATCGTCACCACGTTGACCTCGGGCGTAGCCACTGTCTTGAGCGCCGAATAAAGCGTCGTGGTCTTGCCGCTTCCCGTGGGACCCGTAACGAGCACGATGCCGTGCGGTTTCGCAATGAAGGACCGGAAGAGTTCGTACTCCCGCGGAGAGAACCCGATCTCCTCCAGGTCCTGCAGCAGGATGTCGGGATCGAAGATCCTGATGACGACCTTCTCGCCGAATGCCGTAGGCATGGTCGAGACGCGGAGTTCGACCTCCCGGTTTTTGTACTCCGTCTTTATCCGGCCGTCCTGCGGGCGGCGCTTCTCGGCGATATCCATGCGCGACAGCATCTTGATGCGCGAAACGAATGCGGGATGGACCGCCTTGGGCGTCTTGTGGATAGAATGAAGCATGCCGTCGATCCTGATACGGACCTCGCTCGCTTCTCGTTTCGGTTCTATGTGAATATCACTGGCTCGCTGGTCGAAGGCATAACGGAACAGGAATTCGACGGCGTTCACGATATGCTTGTCCGTTGCCTCGATCTCGGTCACGGACTTCATCTTGACGAACTGTTCCAGGTTGCCCAGGTCGATCTCGGCGGTCATTTCCTTGGCTGCGGCCGTGACAGAGGAACGGAACCCGTAGAACTCCGTTATGATCTTGAGGATGTCGCTTTTCGGCGCCACGACCCGCGAAACCTTGTAGCCCATCCGCTCGATGTTTTCGAGCACTTCGAGGTTGTAGGGATCGGCCACGGCGATGGTCAGACGGTCGTCATTGCGTTCGAGGGGGACGGAGACGCTGCGGCGCGCGAAAGCGCGGGAAAGTATCTGGGTGGTGACTTCGGGATTGAGCTTCAGAGGGTCTATCTTCCTGAAGGAAAGGCCGGCATGCCGGGCAACGAGTTCCGTTATAATGTCTTCGGTCAGTGTCTTTCCGGGTTCCCCCGGGACCGGGAGGTCAAGCGAGGCTGCAACCTCGATGGCGGACACTTCCTCTTCCAGGTGCATTCTGCCCCGATGCACGGTCTCGCCCCTGGATTTGAGCAGCTTCATTCGCTGCACGTCCTGTTTGATCTTGATCTCGCGGGCCTGCTCGGCGGAGATCTTGCCCGCTTTGAGGAGTATCTCCGAGAGGAGGTCTGTCGTCAGCCTGGTCATTTGGTCGTGCTCATTCTGTCTTTCGCCATCGGCATGAGGACCGAAAGGATCGTCCTGTTCGGATCAGCCGGGAATAAAAAAGCCCGGGTATCTTCTTCGTGAAAAATCATCTGCGCCTGCTGCAGTCGTCGATCAATAAGTCCAAACAAAAGGGCCCCCGCAAGGGGGGCCGGAGGGGTGCTCTTCTTCTCTCAAGGACAAAACCTACTTCTTGGCCGGTTTTGCCGGAGCGGGAGCCGGGACCGGGGCTGCCACAGGTGCAGGCGCCGGGGCCGCCGGAGTTACAACGGGCTCTGCCTTCGGAGCTTCCGCCTTTTTCTCACATCCAAGCAGGGATACGGTGAAAACGAACGTCAGGGCCGATATGATAGCAAAATACTTTTTCATGGAGATTCACCTCCTTTCAGGATATAGGGAAATAAAAAAATAAACGGATTCGCTGTCGCTGAAACCTAGAGAATCCTCGTTGCCACTGAGCGTGTGACGGTCAACTCCCGCACCTTCTGGCCCAGTTTCTCCTCCATCACCTGCTGCTGTTCTTCATTCAGGCGAAGGCGAAAGACCCGGAGCTTGTTGAGGGATCGCTTCGTAAGATAGATCTCCTCGAGCTCAAAGCCGATCTGCTTCTTTATGTCCGCCGTCTGCTGAGGCGTAAGAGCCAGTTTCACTACCTCTTCCATACGAACCCTCCATACCGAGCGATTATAGGTATTTTAGAACGGGAATTCAAGTTGTTTTTGCAGCTTAATGTTCACGCTGCCGGTTTAACCACAATTACCTGTTGTACCCATGGAAAGTCCGCTTGCAGCTTTTCCTGCAGCCCCCTGACCAGGGCCACCCGGGTGATATGTCAGCGCCAGCAAAAGCCCGCAGGGGCTATTTTGATCGTGCCTCCGTCAACACCCGCGAACCGCACGTCGCCGCCCCTGACCTGGTACTTCTCGCTCATGGCAGCGATGATCGCCTTGATCTGCTCGATGTCGTGATCGTTGTTCAAGCTTTCCCTTTCCTGCCTGTGTCATTCCCGAGGTCTTTATCGGGAATATGGTTTTTTCTCTGATGAACACCAGATCCCCGATAGCTGCATTCGGGGATGACCATTTTATAGCCCGTCATCTGACCGGTAATTTCGCAGGCAAATCCGTTTCACTCCGAACTCCGCACTCCGAACTATTAGGCCTCCATCACAAGCCTCTTGACCAGTTTTTCCACCGCTTCTTCGACCTTCACTTTCTCGACCTGGCCCGTCTTGCGCTCCTTGATCTCGACGAATCCTTCTTTCAGGTTCTTCTCGCCGATCACGATGCGCCAGGGGATCCCGATCAGGTCCGCGTCCTTGAACTTGATGCCTGCCCGCTCGTCCCGGTCGTCCATCAGGACTTCGAATCCCTTTTCTTCGAGCGTTCTGTACATCTCCTCGGCGATGTCCATGGTCTTCGCGTCCTTCACGTTCACCGGAAGGACCATCACGTGATAGGGCGCGATCGAGAGCGGCCAGATCATGCCGTTCTCGTCGTTTCCCTGCTCGATGGCCGCTGCCGCGATCCGGGCAGGGCCGATGCCGTAGCTGCCCATGATGATCGGTTTCTCGGCGCCGCTCTCGTCAAGATAGTTCGCCTTAAGGGGAACTGAATACTTCGCGCCGAGCTTGAAGATGTTCCCGATCTCGATCACCCGCTCGATACGGAGCAGCTTGCCGCAGTGAGCGCAGGCATCGCCTGCAGCCGCCACGTGGATGTCAACGAACTCAGCCTCGAAGTCCACTCCGGCCTTGATCCCCTTGACGTGGAAGCCTTCTTTGTTGGCGCCCGCAATGTACGGCCCGTCTTTCAGAGATGGGTCTGCTATCCTCCGGAGCTTGTGCCCCATCGGACCGATGAACCCGGCGGGAACACCGAGATGCTGCTTCACTTCGTCCTTCTGAGCGGGACGGTGAGGGCCGATCAATTTTGCGAGCTTCTTTTCATGCAGGGTCTGGTCACCCCGCACGAGCGCCAGGACCGGTCCGCTGTCGCTCATGACGAGGATGGACTTGAGCAGGAGGTCGGGGGTCACCTTCAGGAACCGGGTCACCTCATCTATGGTCCTGCGCTCCGGCGTTGCCACTTCCTCCCTCTGCCACTCGGGGAACTTCGGCGCTTTCGGCACCGAGAGCGCCAGTTCGACGTTCGCTGCGTATCCGCACCCATCGCAAAGCGCCACATCGTCCTCGCCGGCAGCAGACGGCGCCATGTACTCGTGCGCCATGGAGCCGCCCATCATGCCCGTGTCGCTCTGGACCACGTAGAACTTGACGCCGCAGCGGGCATAGATCTTTTTGTATGCTTCGAGATGCAGTTCGTAAGACTTGTCCAGGCCTGCTTCAT
>MHEA01000052.1:3902-7485 GCA_001805085.1 Nitrospirae bacterium GWC2_57_9 | reverse complement strand
CCGGATAACGGACACGATCTCCGGAAGGCGCGCGCCGCTCAAACCGAACAGCTCGAGCAGCGCGGGGTCCCACTCAAGGGAGCGGATGTTCAGGAGCTGGGTCCGTGCGGCCTGGGTATGGTCGACGACCGCCTTCTTGCTGCTGGTCAGCCGCTGGACCAGGAAACTGCTGAGCGGGCCGAGAACGGCCGTCCCCTTTTTTGCGGCGGGAAGGTTTTCTCCCAGCCACTTCAGCTTCGAGGCGGAGTAGTAGGGAGTGAGCGGCAGTCCGGTGGTCTCGAAGACCCGTGCTCCCTGGGCCCGGATGCTTTCGATCAGCGGCGACCCGCGCCGGTCCCGCCAGCTCAGAACAGGGGACAAGGGTTCTCCCGAGGCCTCGTCCCAGAGCAGGCAGGAGGAACGCTGGCAGGACAGGCCGATGCCTGCGGCTGCGAACCCCGATGCCTGGAGCGAGACAACTGCTTCCCCAAGCACCGCCTGGACGCCGGAAAGGATGTTCTCCGCATCGTACTCCAAACGGTCGTTGTTCCGGAACGGCGGGGCCACTGCCCGTTTCGCCTGGAACAGCACCTGCCCCTGTTCGCTGATGACCAGCGCCTTGGTCGTGCTGCTGCCCTGGTCCAATCCTATGAAACATGCTCGCGCCATCAATGCCTCCCCGGATAGGAACGACGTGTGAACATACTGCTGACAAAAGGTTAAACTGCCAGATCAAAGGCTATCTCGCGCAAAGCCGCCAAGCCGCAAAGGAAAAGCGAGATACAAGCTTGAGAAGGTTAAAGCTTTAAGATCATAACATTTAGTCTTTGTTTGCGCCTTTGCGCCTGGTTTGCGCGAGACAGATTTTTGAGTTTTGTTTTTCGGTATAAAAACCCCGTCCTCTACGGGGCTTACATTTATTAGTAAGTGTACACAGGGGCCTTGAAGAGGTCAAACGGGAATGTATGAAATTTAAAAGAAATTGCTAAAATTAAAACGCTTGACATTTAAATAAAAGTATAATAATGTTTGAATAGGTTTATATTAATTTGCCACCTGTCCCCGGACCAGCATCAAAACGAGGTGTTTGATGATCGCTCCTGAAAAAAGGATCGAGATACTGAAAGTCATTGCCCATCCGGTCCGCCTGAAGATCCTCGAAGACCTTGTCCAGGGAGTGAAGTGCGTAAGCGACTTCGAAGAATCCCTCGACATCAGCCAGCCCAACGTTTCCCAGCACCTGACCCTCCTCCGAACGAACGGGATCATCGATTTTTTTGTGGATGGAAGGCTGAAGTGCTATTTCCTGAAGGAACCCCTCATCCCGGATCTGCTCGAGCTGCTCAAGAAACAATATGATGAAGATGTGCCGGCGCCGGCCTGCTGCCCGGTAACGAAGAAGGGAACCTACCCCGGGGGAAGACGGCGGTAAGCACGCTCAAGGAGGAAAACATGGAAGAACGTATTTTGAGGGATCTGGATGAGGTTTGCCGCGAGATGATCGACTGCGTCCAGTCGACGCAGCGCATGATCAGCGAAAAACGCATCAACAGGCTGGATGTAGCGGAAAAAATGTCCGGCATGGTTGTGGACATGGGATCGCTGCTGCTTGAACTGCAGCAGAACAGGACCGCCCTGGGCGGGGAAACGGAAAGACTGAAAGCGATCGCCGAACTCACGCAATCATGCAAGAACCTCGAAGGCATGATAAAGGAAATAAGGAACGACCTGGGCGCAGGCAACAGCGCCGAGGGCGATCCGCCGGCCAAGAACCATTGAGGTGCGTTACTGTTTATCCAGCTCTCTTTGCCGCATCGGGAATCGAGGTGATTGATGATCGCTCCTGAAAAAAGAATCGATATTTTGAAGGTCCTTGCCCATCCGGTCCGCATAAAGATTCTCGAAGATCTTGTCCGGGGCGTGAAGTGTGTTAGCGACTTCGAGGAATCCCTCGACATCAGCCAGCCCAATGTTTCTCAGCACCTGACCCTCCTCCGGACGAACGGGATCATCGATTTTTTTATTGACGGAAGGCTGAAGTGCTACTTCCTGAAGGAGCCCTTCATCCCCGATCTGCTCGCACTCCTGAAAAAAGAATATATCGACGATGTCCCGGCGCCCGCGTGCTGTCCGGTTACCAAAAAAGGAACCTATCCCGGTGAAAGGAGACGATAATGAAGAAACCGATGCTGAAATTGTATCTGAACGACCCGATGGGCAAGCGCTGAATGACTATTATGGAGGCCGCTCGTGAGGCGGAAAAAGAATTCGGCGCCGAGATCATAGTAGTCAAGAAAACCTCACCACAGTATTCCATGGAAAAGGATCCTCTCCCCTGTCCTTCCGTCGTTCTGAACGGCAGAATTATAGCCAGGAACGATGTCGTTACCTATCAGGCGTTGAAAGCCGCAATAATGAGCGAGAAATAAAGATAAGGAGGCAGAATATGCCGAAAACGGTTACGCTGTATCTGTCCACGTCGCCCTATTCCTATGAGAACACGCTGACGAGCGCCCGTATTGCCGAATCTGCCCTGAACAAGGGCCACACCGTCAATCTTATTGCATCGGCTGACGGTGTTTACTGCTTTCTTACCAAGCAGAAGGCAAAGGGAATCCTGAACGCCGAGGAGGAATTCGCGCGGCTCATTCAAAAAGGACTGAAGGTGTATCTCTGAGGCGGGTGCCTCAACTTTCGCCGTGCAGCGAAAGACGATTATCTTGCGGGCACCGAAGTCGGCTCCCTCAAAGGGTTGTTTGCAACAATGGGCGAGACCGATGTCTGGCTCAATCTTGGGGCATAGGAGGAGTGTATGGCAAATGTAGCGATGATTCTGAAAAGATCACCGTACGGCGATATCAATGCTGCCGAGGCTGTCCGTCACGCCCTGGGCGCTGTGTCTTTTGAAATGGGTGTTGACCTGATCCTGGTGGACGGCGGGGTGCTGCTCGCAAAAAAAGGGCAGGATGACACCGGCACCGGGTTCACCAACCTCGAAAGCACTCTTAAGGATTGCCTGGAGATGGGAGTATCGGTCTATGCGGATATTGCTTCACTTAAAACGCAGCAGGTCGCACCGGCTGAGGTTTTGGAAAACGTGAAACTGGTCGGCAGCAAAGAGATCGTGGGACTGGTGAAGCAAGCGAAATCGACAATGATATTCTGAAGGAGGCTGGCATGATCGTCATGATAAAAAGCGCACCGGATACTACGGATGGGGCACTCGGGTTAAATCTCGCAACGCAAAGCGGAGCCGATCTGGTTTTGATGCAGAACGGGGTGTATTTTGCTCAGAAAAACCGGCTCGGGACATTTAGCGGCAACGTGTACGTCATGGATGACGACAAGAGGCTGCGGGGGCTCAAAGACTCTGATCTGGATGAACGAGCAAAGATCATCGACTACGACAAATTGACGGACATCATCACGGGAGGCAAGAAAGTGACGGGGATGTTTTAAATTTTTGTTCCAGGGGGAGGAAATTATGGCTAAAATCGTTGTGCTGGGAGGATCGTTCGGTGGATTGACCGCAGCCTTTGAGCTGAAACGGCTGCTGGGCAAAAAAGCCGATGTGACCGTGGTGAGCGATGACGACCGGTTCGTG
>MHEA01000052.1:3591-3894 GCA_001805085.1 Nitrospirae bacterium GWC2_57_9 | reverse complement strand
GTCCTTGCCGTGGCTTATCATGGGTTGGAGAAAACCGCAGGACATTACGCTCAAAGTGAGTGAGATCCTGAAGCCGAAAGGAATTGACTTCATCCACGATGCCGCAAAGCAGATTGATACCGATGCTTCCAAGGTCATCACGGCAAAAGGAGAAACGCTCCACTACGACTTCCTGGTAGTATCCACCGGACCGTTCCTTTCCTTCGATGAAATACCCGGTTTAGGCCCTGATAAGGGCCATACGGATTGCACTTTCACGCTCGATCATGCGTTGAAAACCGGAGAGTCCTGGAAAAAGGTCCT
>MHEA01000052.1:0-3517 GCA_001805085.1 Nitrospirae bacterium GWC2_57_9 | reverse complement strand
TTGAAATGGATTCGGAGCTGCGTCGCCGGAAGATGCGCCACAAAGTTCCGATCATTTATCTCACTTCCGAACCCTACCTCGGCCATATGGGCGTCGGCGGAATGGGAGATTCAAAGACCTTCTTTGAGCACGAATTCGCCGAGAAGGATATTAAGCCTGTCTTGAATCAGGCAATTCAGGAAATAGCGCCCGGAGAGATCCGGCTGAAGGACGGCAGCAAGATAGCCTACAAGTTGGCAATGATCGCCCCTCCCTTCAAGGGCGTGCCTGCAGTAATGCCGCTGGGAAATCCACGCGGGTTCATCCCGGTAGACAAGAACTACCGCCATACCAAACACAAGAAGATCTTTGCCATCGGAGTTGCGATAGCCATCGCTCCGCCTGAAGTGACACCTGTCCCGACCGGCGTGCCTAAAACAGGGTTCATGACCGTTAATATGGCGAAGACCGCAGCTGCCACGATCGCAGCGGATATTACCGGCACGACGGCCCGACCCGGCGATGAGATCGGAGTGATTTGCCTCATGGACATGGGAAATACCGCTGCGTTCATGAAAGCCTATCCCGTACTGCCGCCGCGTCAGAGTTCCTATATGAAGAAGACTATTTGGGCAAAATGGATGAAAGTTCAGTTCGAAAAATATTTCCTCTGGAAAATGAAACATGGGATGAGCCAGCTGCCGTAATACAGAAGAAGTCATTCCCGAGCTGCTTTATCGGGAATCCAGATTTTCGAAAAAAACAAAAACGAGGTGGTGATAAGGGGGACGCATGCGTAAATTTTCTCTGGTCGAGTTCTCGGTCGACCATCCCAAGCTGATCGTTGCTCTTTCGATCATCCTCACTGTAATTTTCATGACCCAGTTCCCAAAAGTGAGGACGGATACGAATCCCAAGAATATGCTTCCGCCCACTTCGGCGGTCAGGGTCGGGAACGATGAGGTCGAGAAGACCTTTGGTCTGTACGAGGACATGATCGTCCTGGGCATCCAGAACGAGAAGGGCATCCTGAATCCCGATACGCTCGGCAAGATCCAGCGGATCACCGACGAGATCCTGGGGATCAAAGGCGTAGCAGCCCGGGACGTGTCCAGCTTCACGACAATCGACAACGTGACCGTTGAAGACGAGACTCTCCGGGTAAGCCCGCTCATGACCACGGTTCCGAAGACCGACAAGGAAATGTCAGTGATGCGGAAAACGCTCTACGAGAACCCGCTCTTCATCGACCGCATCATATCGAAAGACGGCAAAACAACCGCCATCTATGTCCCGCTGGAAAAAGGCTCCAACGGGAAAGAGATCGCGGACCGGATACGGGAGATCATTAAGAAAGAAAGCGGCGACGAGAAATACTATATTGCCGGCGATCCGGTTGCTCGGGACACCTTCGGAGCGGACATGTTCAAGCTCATGGCCGTGTTCGCGCCCATAGCCGGGATGGTCATGCTGCTCGTCCGGTATCTCATGTTCAAGGACCTGTTCCTGTCGATCACGCTGATGATGGACGCCATGATCAGCATCGTCTGGAGCATGGGACTCCTGATCGCTCTCGGCTTTCCCATCCACATTATGAGTTCCATGGCCCCCGTGTTCCTGATGGCCATCGCAACCGACAGCATGCACATCTTCAACGAGTTCTACTTCCGTTTCCGGGAGAAGAATGACAAGCGGGCCGCGATCATTGCGACTATGCAGGCGGTCAGCCGTCCGGTCCGGAATACCGCCCTGGCGACGGCAGCGGGTTTCGCCGTGCTGTTGTTCATGAACATCATCCCGGTCAAGGTCTTCGGCGGTCTCGTCGCATTCGGGACGATCGCCCTCAGAGTATTGAGCTTCAGTTTTATTCCCGCCATGTTCATGTTCGTGAAAGAGGAAAAGATCGAGAAAATATCGCGAGCAGAGGACGCTGAAGCGGGCGGTTCAGGCTTCCTGAAGAAACTTGCAGGGTTGGGCATCCACAAACCCCTGACAACTGTTCTTGTCGGCGTTCTGCTCGTCATCGCGGCCATCATCGGTATTTCAAAAACAGTCGTGAACAACAATATGGTGGAGTGGTTCAAAAAGGGAAGCGAGGTGCGGGTCGCCGACACGGTCATGAACAAGGCCCTGGGCGGGACATCGCTTGGTTATATCGTGGCGATCTCCGACAAGGATGATTACATCAAAACACCGGAGGCCATGAATTATATCGAAGGCCTTCAGCGCCGTCTGGAAAAGCTGCCGGTTGTGGGAAAGACGACCTCGGTCGTTGATTACGTCAAGAGGATCAACCGCGTGCTCCATAACGACAACCCCAAATTCGACGCGGTCCCCGAGACCAAGGAAATGATCGGCCAGTATCTGTTTCTCTTCTCCATGTCCGCCAAACCGTCCGATCTCGATAATGTGGCAGATTATCCCTTTCGCAAAGCCAATATCTGGGTGCAGCTCAAGACCTGGGACGCTAAGGCCATGGAATCGGTGATAAGAGAAGTCAATGCATTCCAAAGGGAGAACCGGACGCCGATGGAATTCAAGCCTGCCGGGATCGCCTACTTCAACCTGGTCTGGAACCATGAAGTTCTTTGGGACATGGTGAAAGGTCTGGTTTTGGCCCTTATCGTCGTGTTCGCGATTCTTGCATATGATTTCCGGTCCATCAAATGGGCTGTTATCGGCTATATCCCGCTCCTGTTCACCATCCTGCTTATCTACGGCGTCATCGGTTATATCGGGAAGGACTTTGACATGCCCATATCGGTCATGAGCTGCCTCTCCCTCGGTATGGCCGTGGATTTTGCCATCCACTTTGTGAGCAGGTTCAGGCAGCGGCTGGCAGAACAAAGTTCGGAGTATGGAGTTCGGAGTTCGGTGAAAACAAAACCGGACAGCAGCCAACTCATTACGGATGCTCTACTCTGGACCGCCGCCCGTCCGGGCAAGGGCATCATGCGAAACGCCATCCTGTTCGCGGCGGCCTTTGCCGTCATGCTCTTTGCGCCGCTGACGCCTTATGTCACGGTCGGCGCCTTCATCGTGAGCATGATGATGCTGAGCGCTCTCATGACGATACTCTATCTGCCCGCCCTCATAACGCTGCTCAGGGGCTGGCTCTTCCAGGGAGGTACTGACGTGAAACGTGTTGCTGCAACATCGATCGTTCTGGCATTTGCGCTATTTACATCGGCAGCGGCTGCCGCGGACACCGGAACGGATATTATGAAAAAATCCCAGGCGGCTTTTCTCTATTCAGGCAAGGACTTCAAGGCCCGGATTCAGATGAAACTGGTCAGTCAGAGCGGTCAGGAGCGGCTTCGGGAACTGACCATGCTCAGAAAGAATTTCGGCGAGCCGGGCGGCGAGCAGAAGTACTTCATGTATTTCTTTCTGCCTGCCGATGTAAAGGACATGACGTTCATGGTCCACAAGCATCCCGGCAGGGACGCGGACCGCTGGCTGTTCGTGCCCGCGATCAGCATGGTGAGACGGATCGCGGCCAGGGACAAGAGCTCCAGCTTCGTGGGCTCCGATTTTT